>NZ_JBIAQF010000023.1:0-155037 GCF_042888885.1 Streptomyces sp. NPDC002742 | reverse complement strand
TGCTGCGCCTCGGTCGCCTTCTCACTCGGGCCGGCCATCGCCCGGGCACGGATCGCGTGCAGCTCCGCCACACGTCCACGCGCGTCCGTCGGTTCACCTGTGGAGCTCGTGGAGCTGGCGGTGTCGGCCTCGTCCAAAACGGTCATGTAGCGACCATACGAAGTCCACCAAGGAAAGAGGCCCGTCGACTCTGCACAGTCTCCGGACCGTTTTCCTGGTGCCCCTGAACAGAACCGCCATCACATGCAGGCGATCCGACTGCCCAGAGGGGCTTGGGCTTGTTTAGATCACACAAACCGTTGGGCCGAGAGCCACCTCACATTCATGAGTGGCACATGCCATCACCGGGGTGACGCGGACCCCCGTTCGGCGGTCCGCACAGCCCACGGGCGCCCCGCCCGGCGGCCACCCGGTCCCGGTGCCGC
This sequence comes from Streptomyces sp. NPDC002742, assembly GCF_042888885.1. Lineage (NCBI taxonomy): Bacteria > Bacillati > Actinomycetota > Actinomycetes > Kitasatosporales > Streptomycetaceae > Streptomyces > Streptomyces sp. NPDC002742. Next base: position 154,612 of record NZ_JBIAQF010000023.1, on the reverse strand, counting down.
CGACGATGCCGAGCGCGCAGCCGCCGGCCCCCTTCAAGGTATGGGCGCCCCGCACGACCGGGTCCACGCGCGTCCACCGGGGACCGGACGAACGTGACCCACCGCGACATGAAGAGCACTCTCCGGATGATGTTGAAACTTGAACGGAATAGGTCTACGGTTGCCCTTGTTGAGTTCGTTGAACATTCAACAGATTGTGCCGTGGCTCTCCCCGGAACCGCGGCCCGTCCCCCCAAGGAGCACCTCATGGGCATCTTCGGCCGCAAGACCACCGACACCGCCGAGTCCGCGGGCACCGCGACGATCACCGCCGTCAACCCGGACCTGGCCGCGCTGACCGGCGAATACACCATCGACCCGGCCCACTCGACGATCGGCTTCGTCGCCCGGCACGCGATGGTCACCAACGTCAAGGGCAAGTTCAACGACTTCGAGGGCACGCTGCACCTGGACGGCGGCGACCCGGCCAAGTCGACGGCGTCCCTCGACATCAAGATGGACAGCATCGACACCGGGTCCGCGGACCGCGACGGTCACCTCAAGAGCGCCGACTTCTTCAAGACCGACGAGTTCCCGGCGATGACCTTCCGCTCCACCGAGGCGGAGGCCCTGGGCGGCGACGACTACCGGATCACCGGCGACCTGGAGATCCTCGGCACCACCCGCCGGATCACCATCGACCTGGAGTTCAACGGCGCCGCGAAGGACCCGTTCGGCAACGAGCGCGTGGGCTTCGAGGGCAAGGCCGAGATCCTGCGCTCGGACTGGGGCCTCACCTGGAACGCGGCCCTGGAGACCGGTGGCGTCCTCGTCTCCGACAAGATCAAGCTGAACTTCGACATCTCGGCGATCAAGAACGCCGGCTGATCTACCGGTTCCCGCCGGGCCACGTCGGCCGGCTCCGGCCGGCCCGGTGCCGCCGCGGCGGCACCCTGAGCGCGCCCGCCCCCTGCTCCCCGGTGCGGAGAGGGCGGGCGCTCCGGCGTCTCGGCACCAGGGAGCAGAGGGCGGGACGGAGCTGCCGCAGGTGCCCCCGTCGGCCCGCCGGAAGGGCGGGCGCCGGCGCCGAGCTCTCGTGGCGGGCGTCAGAAGCCGCCGCCGAAGTCACCGCCCCCGCCGCCGAAGTCGCCTCCCCCGCCGTCCCCGAAGCCGCCGCCGAAGTCGCCGGGGTCGAAGTCGGCCCCGGAGACGTCGCCGCCGCCGTAACCGCCGCCGAAGTCGCCGTATCCGGTGCCGTAGGCGGCCCCGTACCCCGGACTCGCCATCATGCTGCCGAGCACGGTCCCCACGAGCAGGCCCGGCAGCACCCCGCCGCCGAAGTAGCCGCCCGCCCAGGGGCCGTACGCCGGGCCCGCGTCCCAGTACGGGCGGCGGCCGTGGTCCGTCTCGACCTCGCGGACCGCCGGGTCCTCGCCGCCGACGAGGCGGATCCAGTCCGCCTTGCAGACCGGGACCTCGCGTGCCGCGCCCCCGGCGGGTGTCCAGGCCGTGTCGGCGACGGAGGGGCCGTGCCGGGGGTCGAAGAAGCACGGCGCCCGGCGTTCTGGGACCGGGCGGCCCTCACGGCGCGCGGCCAGCACGGCGAGGGAGAAGCGGCCCTCCTCCAGGGACTGGGTGACGGCGCGCACGTCCTCGGGACGCCGGGCCTTGGCCATGAAGGACTTCGCCTGTTCGTAGGCGTCCAGCCCGCGTTCGTAGTCGGCGCGCATCGCGTCGTCGGCGCCCGCCTCAGCGGGGTGGAAGTCGAGCCGGTCCAGTTCCTCGCCGAAGGCGGTGATGTCCTCGTCCACGACGACGCGGAGCCTGTCGAGCGCCGCCCGCCGTTCGTCCTCCTTGCGGCGCCGATTGCGGCGCACGACCGTGTAGGCGCCCGCCCCGCCGACGACGGCCACCGCGCCGACCGCGATGAGCGCTCCAGCCGAGACGCCCGAGCCGTTCGCGGCGCCACCCCAGCTCGCCGGGGCCGAACCGTGGATGTTGGCCAGCGCGCGGTCGGTGAACTCGTTCAGCTGGGTGTTCGCGTCCGAGACGCCCTGGACGCTGGTGACGAGGTTCTGCACGGCCGAGCGGGACATCACCGAGGAGTCGGCGCGGGCGTCGAAGCGGTCGCCGAGCCTGATCTCGTAGAGGCCGGTGATGCCGGTGGCGGTGCGCAGATCCTGGAAGAGGTTCTGGGTGGGGAAGTTCGCGGGGAGCACGGCGACGAAGACCGGTCTGTCCGCCTTCTTGATCTTGGCTGCGAGGGCGTCCGCCTCGGACGCGGAGAGCTGGGCGGAGGCGGCCGGGTCCACATAGACGGGGCCCTTGCGGAGGGCCGCCGCCACGGTGGAGACGTCGGTGGCCGCGTGGGCCCGGGGCGCCTGGAAGCACACCATCGCCAGGGCCGCGATCATCAGTGCGACCAACAGGCCTGGAAGTCCTCGGGTGCGTGCGGCCCTCATGCCTTTGAAGCTACCCGAACCGGAGCAAAATCGGACATCGGGAGGGGGGTGCCCCGCCGCGGCCGGGGCTCGGCCGCGCTCCTCGGCGCCGAGCCTGCCCGTGGTGGCGCGTGGCATCGGGCCGACGCCCCGCAACGATCTGATTCCGCCTGCCGGAACTGTGGCCTCCGTCACAGCGGTTTCTGGCATGGACCTGATGAAGTACCCGGATGGTCGGACTCATCATTCGCGTTCTCCCGTTCTGGGTTCGCGAGCCGCTGCTCATCGTCGTCGGCTTCCCCTTCAGCGGCGCTCTCTTCTATGGCGCGGCGCGGGACGGGTCGGCCTTCGCCGCGCTCCTCGGTGTCGTGATGCTCCTGGTCAGCGTGTTCCGCGTGTACGTCGTGGTCAAGGCGCTGCAGGCCCGCAAGCTGGCCAAGGAACTCCGGAGCGCCGCGGCGACGGCGGCGACCGCACCGACTGCACCGACTGCACCGACTGCACCGACTGCACCGACTGCACCGACCGTGTCGTAAAGAGCAGGGACCGGAACGCGGGCCGGCCGGGGCTGACGTTCAGCCCCGGCCGGCCCTGCGCGCCTTCCCTCACCCCGCTCGGTACGCCTCCGTCAGCTCGGCCACCGCCTTCGCGTAGTGGCCGGTCAGCAGAAGATGGTCCGCGTCCGCGAAGAGCCCCGCGTTCGCCGCGGTGATCGACGAGCCGATCTTCCGCTGGACGAGCAGCCGGGCCTTCGTCACGGCCGTGCGGGCGACCCGGTCGGCACCGGCCCGCTCCGCCGCCGAGGCCACCAGGGCGAGCGTCCGCAGGGTGGCGGTGCCGCCGCCCGGTACGTTCGTGAGCGTCGTGAGACCCCAGCCGTACGGGAACTGCGGGTCGTAGGAGGTGTCACCGACGTTGATCGGCAGCTGGGCCGCCGACTTCGGCCAGGTGACCGGGAGCTGCCCGGTGAAGGCGCGCTTCCCGTAGAGGACGTCCGCGACACCGTCGCCCTCGGTGCCCGGCAGCCAGGAGGCCACGAGGGCGTCGACGGCGCCGAGCCGGTCGCCGATGAGCTGCGGGCGGCCCGAGACGATCAGCACCGCGCACTTCATGGCCGCGCACACCTTGTCGACGGCTGCCTTGTCGGCCGCGGTCAGTTCCAGGTCGTTGCCGTTGCCGACATCGCCGACGCCCTCCGCGTACGGGGTCTCGCCGACGACGACCACACCGACGTCGTAGCCGCCGGTCGGCGCCGAGGCGTCCTTGGAGTAGGTGACGTCACCGCCGGCGTTCCGCATGCCCTGGAGGATCGTCGTGCCCTTGGTGTTGTTGCCGGACGAGCCCTGCCAGGTGAGGGTCCAGCCGCCGGTCTGGTTGCCGAGGTCGTCGGCGTTCGAACCGGCGACGTACACCTTCTGGGACTTCCTCAGCGGCAGTACGCCGTCCGCGTTCTTCAGCAGGACCTGGGACTCGGCCGCCGCTTGCCGCGCCACGGCCCGGTGCGCGGCCGACCCGATCTTCGACGCGCCGCTGGTGTCCGCGTAGGGCTTCTCGAAGAGGCCCAGCTCGAACTTCTGGGTGAGGATGCGCGACACGGCGTCGTCGATCCGCCGCGCGCTGACGCGCCCGGCGTTCGCCTCGGCCATGAGCGTCGTGCGGAAGTCCTTGTAGGAGTACGGCACCATCATCATGTCGACGCCCGCGTTGACCGACGTGCGGACGTGCGAGGCGTAGTCGCCGGGGAGCTGGTCGATGGCGTTCCAGTCGCTGATGACGAAGCCGTCGAAGCCCATCCGGCCCTTGAGGACGCCGTTGATCATGTCGGCGCGGGCGTGCATCTTCACCGGGCCCTGGCCGTCGCCGACGATGTCGAGCGAGGAGTAGGACGGCATGACCGAGCCGATTCCGCGGTCGACGGCCGTCTGGAACGGGGCCAGGTGCACGGCCTCCAACTGCTGCCGGGTGACCTTGGTGACGCCCTGGTCGAGGGTGTACGAACCCGTCGTGGACGTGCCGTACCCGGTGCCGCCGTCGCCGACGAAGTGCTTGGCGGTGGCGAGGACCTTGTCGTCGTCCTTCAAGTCCTTGCCGTCGCGGGCGCCTTGGAGGCCCTGGATGATCGTCTCCATGGACTGGACGAGCGCCGGGTCCTCGCCGAAGGACTCGTAGGAGCGGCCCCACCGTTCGTCGCGGGACACGCACAGGCAGGGGGCGAAGTCCCAGGGGATGCCGGTGGCGCGGACCTCGGACGCGGTCACCGCGCCGGTCTTCTCGGCCAGTCGGGGATCACGGGTGGCCCCGATGCCGATGTTGTGGGGCATGACCGTCGCGCCGGCGAGGTTGTTGTGGCCGTGCACCGCGTCCACGCCGTAGATCAGCGGGATCTGGAACCGGGTGGCCTGCGCCCTGAGTTGGTAGCCGTCGACCATCTTCGCCCAGGCCGCGGGGGTGTTGGGGGTCGGCGTGGAGCCGCCGCCGGAGAGCAGTGACCCGAGGTCGTAGGAGGCGATGTCGCCACCCGCGCCGATCGCGCCGCGCTCGGCCTGGGTCATCTGTCCGGCCTTCTCCTCCAGGGACATCCGGGAGACGAGGTCGGCGACCCGCTTCTTCACGGGCAGTTTCGGGTCCAGGTACGGGAGTCCGTGGGCGTCGATGACGACCTGCGGGGTCTCGGCGGGGGCCTTGGCGCCGGTCACCGTGAGCTTGAGGGGGATCGTCTCGGCCGCTTCGGCGGACCGGTCGCGCAGGGTCGGGATCGTGATGGTGCGGCTCGTGCCGGACGTCGTGCCCGCCGGGAAGGTGACCTCACCCTTGACCTGGGTGTAGTCCTTGCCCGGCTCGGCGGTGCCGCCCGCGCTCTCGTACCCGACGGTCACGGGCTCGTCGATCGGGGCGGAGCCGGTGGTGGCGACCGAGACCCGCACGGTGGCGGTGCCGCCCTCCCGGACCGGGTACACGGCGGCGTCGGTGGTGACGGAGGCCCGCAGCGACTGGTCGGCCTTGCCGTACAGCTCGACGTCGTCCATGGCGAACTGCCCCTGGACGCCGACCGGAAGGGTGAGGGCGTACCCCCACATCTGCGTCAGGCCGAGGACCTGGTCGATACCGCCGACGGGCTGGTAGTCCGTGCGATAAGTGAAGTCGGTGAAGGGGATCTCGATCTGTTTCCAGCCGGTGAAGTCATCGGTGAAGGAGGTCGTCCACAGCTCGGAGGCCTCGCCGTTGGCGCCGCCGTCCTTGATCTCGAAGGCGATCTTCTTGGCGGTGTCCCGGCCGTCCCACCAGAAGCGGATGCCCTTGTGCGCGGACCAGTCGTGAGCCGGCTGTCCGGCGGCGAAGTCGTGGCTGAACCCGCCGTAGCCGCTGATGTCGTAGTCGCCGGTGAGGACCTTGGCACCCTCGGGCGCGTCGGACCGTGCGGTCAGGGCCAGTTTCGGCGGGTCGTCGCTGTCGCCGCCCCAGGTGAAGATGCCGTCGGCGGGCTGGTTCGCGAAGGGCACCTCTCCCTCGAAGCGGTCGACCGGGACGGGCGCCGGTTCATCGGCCGCCGCCGTTCCCGCCGAAGCGAGCGGCAGCAGTCCGGCGATCAGCGCGGCACCGGCCAGCAGAGCGGTTCTTCGTACGGAATTCCGATCGAGCCCGGTCAATGGGATCTCCCCTCGACTCTCACGTTCTTCTGACGACGTGCCTTCTTGTCATGACGTGCTTCTTGCCGACGTGCTTCCCGTGATCACTCGCTCTTCTTACGACTTAGATCACGGCGTGAGTTAACTGACGCCCCGGCGACCCGTCAAGACTTCACGTCGGAACCGGTACACACTCAAGTCACGTCCGGATCAGCGCAGTTGTTCCTTCAGGCCCTGAACGCGAGACCCCTTGACGTGGGCCCCCAGTCGTCATTTACTCACGCCTCGCACGCCTCCCAACCCCCACCTCCAGAAGGGCGGCGCTCCATGAGGAGATCCACCAGGAGATCCACTCGGGCGGTCCGGCTGATCGTCGCCGGTCTGCTCGCCACCGCGGGATTCACGGCGGCCACGCCCGCGCACGCCGCGGGCGAGCAGGTCACCGCCTATCTGACGACCACGGACGACGACGGCGGACGCCATGTCGTGCGCGGGCTGCAGGCCCAGGCGCCGTTCGCCTTCCAGTCGGGCAGCGGCGGAAGCGGCGAGAACATCACCGTCGACGAGAACACCCGGTACCAGACGTTCACCGGCGGGGGTGCCTCCTTCACCGACACCGCGGCCTGGCTGATGAACAGCAGCGGCGCGCTGTCGCAGAGCACCCGCGACGCGACGATGCGCAAGCTCTTCTCGCCGACGGACGGGATCGGGCTGTCCTTCCTGCGCAACCCCATGGGCGCCTCCGACCTGGCCCGGTACGGCTACAGCTACGACGACGTGCCGGCCGGGCAGAGCGACCCGAACCTGGCGCAGTTCTCCATCGCGCACGACCTCGCCGACGTGGTACCGCTGACCAGGCAGGCACTCCAGCTCAACCCCGCTCTCACGGTGATGGCCTCGCCGTGGACGGCGCCGGCCTGGATGAAGGACAGCGGGTCGCTGAACGGCGGCTGGCTGAAGTCCGAGGACTACGGCGCGTACGCCTCGTACTTCGTCAAGTACCTTCAGGCGTACAAGGATCAGGGCGTTCCCGTGTCGTACGTGACCGCCCAGAACGAGCCGACGTGCTGCTCCGGCTATCCGTCGATGAGCTGGAACGCCTCGGGCCTCGCCTACTTCACGAAGAGCGAGCTGCTGCCGAAGCTGAACGCGTCCAGTCTGTCGACGAAGGTGCTGGCGCACGACTGGAACTGGGACGTGTACGACTCCTACGCCGCGGGGACCGTCGACGACGCGGCGGTCCGCTCGAACCCCAACTTCGGCGGGATCGCCTGGCACGGGTACGGCGGTGACGTCACCAAGCAGACGAGCGTGCACAACCAGTACCCGGGCCTCGACGCCTTCGGGACCGAGCACTCCGGCGGCACCTGGATCGCCAACCAGCAGCGCGAGGACATGCTCAACATCGTCGACTACACCCGCAACTGGGCGAAGTCGGTGACCAAGTGGTCGCTCGCCGTGGACCAGAACAAGGGCCCGCACAACGGGGGTTGCGGCACCTGCACCGGGCTGATCACCGTGCACAACGGGGACGGGGCGAGCGGGACCGTCGACTACACGGTCGAGTACTACACGATGGGGCAGCTGACGAAGTTCGTCCGGCCCGGGGCGCAGCGGATCGCCTCCACGGCGTCCTCGGCGGTCCCGAACGTCGCCTGGCGCAACCCGGACGGTTCGAAGGCGCTGATCGCCTACAACGACGGCTCCGCCGCCAAGTCGGTCACCATCAACTGGGGCGGCCAGCACGCGACTTATTCACTGCCGGGCAAGACCTCGGCGACGTTCACCTGGTCCGGGACGCAGTCGGGCGGCGGCAGCCAGTCGGGGGCGTTCGTCGGTCTGGCCGGCAAGTGCCTTGACGTGGCGGGTGGTTCGAGCGCCAACGGCACCGCGGTGCAGCTCTACGACTGCAACGGGTCCGCCGCTCAGTCCTGGGCCGTGCAGGCCGACGGATCGGTGCGCTCGCTCGGGAAGTGCCTCGACGTCACGTCGGGGTCGACGGCCGACGGCGCCAAGGTCCAGCTCTACGACTGCAACGGTTCGGGCGCTCAGCAGTGGTCGTACAACTCCTCGACGGGTGACGTGGTCAACACCGCGGCGAACAAGTGCCTCGACGTGACGGACAACTCGTCGGCGAACGGGGCGCGGGGACAGATCTGGTCGTGCACGGGGGCCGCCAACCAGAAGTGGCACTTGCAGTAGGGCGTCCGTGTCCCGCCCTCGACGGGGGCGGGACACGGAACGTGTCGTACTGGCGGCCACGCGCCCCCGGCACCGTCACCTTCCGTGCGGCGGACCTCGCCACGCCGAAGCCGGGCCGGGTGCGGGCCGACACGACCGGGCGATGAGCCCCGGCGGGTTCGAGAGGCTCGCCGAGGGCTCCTGTCGAGGCGGGCCTACGCGGCCGGCTCGACGCCCGCGCGCAGCAGCCCGTAGGTGTACGCGTCCTCCAGTGCCTGCCAGGACGCGGCGATGACGTTCTCCGCCACGCCGACCGTGGACCACTCCCCCGTGCCGTCGGAGGTGGAGATGAGGACGCGGGTGGTGGAGGACGTGCCGTGCTTGCCCTCCAGGATGCGGACCTTGTAGTCCACCAGCTCAAGCTTCGCGAGCTGGGGGTAGAGCGTCTCCAGGGCCACGCGCAGGGCGCGGTCGAGGGCGTTGACCGGGCCGTTGCCCTCGGCGGTGGCGACGATGCGCTCGCCCTTGGCGAAGAGCTTGACCGTGGCCTCGTTGGCGTGGCTGCCGTCGGGGCGGTCCTCGACGATGGCCCGCCAGGACTCGACCTCAAAGTACGTACGGGCCCTGCCCTCGGCCTCGGCGCGCAGCAGGAGTTCGAAGCTCGCGTCGGCGGCCTCGTACGTGTAGCCCCTGAGCTCGCGTTCCTTGACGCGCTCGACGACCCGGCCGACCAGTTCGCGGTCGCCGCTGATGTCGACGCCCAGTTCCTTGCCCTTGAGCTCGATGGAGGCGCGGCCCGCCATGTCGGAGACCAGCATCCGCATGGTGTTGCCGACCTGCTCGGGGTCGATGTGCTGGTACAGGTCCGGGTCGACCTTGATCGCGGAGGCGTGCAGGCCCGCCTTGTGCGCGAACGCCGAGATGCCCACGTACGGCTGATGGGTGGAGGGTGTCAGGTTGACGACCTCGGCGATGGCGTGCGAGATCCGGGTCATCTCACGGAGCTTGCCCTCGGGGAGCACCTTCTTGCCGTACTTCAGCTCCAGGGCGGCGACGACCGGGAACAGGTTGGAGTTGCCGACGCGCTCCCCGTAGCCGTTGGCGGTGCACTGGACGTGGGTGGCGCCCGCGTCGACGGCGGCCAGGGTGTTGGCGACGGCGCAGCCGGTGTCGTCCTGGGCGTGGATGCCGAGCCGGGCGCCGGTGTCCGCGAGGACGGTGGCGACCACGGCCTGGATCTGCGCCGGGAGCATGCCACCGTTGGTGTCGCACAGGACGACGACATCGGCGCCGGCCTCCGCGGCCGCGCCGACGACCGCCTTGGCGTAACCGGGGTTGGCGCGGTAGCCGTCGAAGAAGTGCTCGCAGTCGACGAAGACGCGGCGGCCCTGGGCGACCAGGTGGGAGACGGTGTCGCGGACCATCTCCAGGTTCTCCTCCAGCGTGGTGCGCAGGGCGAGTTCGACGTGCCGGTCGTGCGACTTGGCGACCAGGGTGATCACCGGGGCCCCCGAGTCCAGGAGCGCCTTGACCTGGGGGTCCTCCGAGGCCTTGCCACCGGCCCGGCGGGTCGCCCCGAAGGCCACCAGCTGGGCGTGCTTGAAGTCGATCTCCTGCTGGGCGCGGGCGAAGAACTCGGTGTCGCGGGGGTTGGCACCGGGCCAGCCGCCCTCGATGAAGCCCACCCCGAAGTCGTCCAGGTGCCGCGTGATGGTCAGCTTGTCCGCCACGGTGAGGTTGATGCCCTCGCGCTGCGCGCCGTCGCGCAGCGTCGTGTCGAAGACGTGGAACGCATCGTCGAGCTCGCTGGTTTCCGTCATGGTCTCAAGGCTCCTGTATTGAACTCGGTCTACCGGAATGACCGGCTCCACCGTCCCCCAATGATCCCTCGCGCTGCGCTCCCGGCTGAAGGTGGGCCAGAAATGCGAAAAACCCCTCGCGGGTGCGAGAGGTCTGCGCGCGGGTCGAGAACGACGGTGTCCGCCCGTACCTGGTCGTACGTGGCGGTCACTGCGGACCGGCGCGCCTGCTGCCAATAATCGTGGCGAACGAGAGCACGGGGGCAGTCTGGCACATACCGCCCGCGTGCTCACAGGGTGTCTCAGGATGCGAGCACTGGGCTACGTGACCGGCGCGGACGGCGGTGACGTCCGCGCTCCGGCAGCGCGTACACGACGGCGGCGCGTACACGACGGCGGCGCGACAGCACCGAGCGGGGCATCGGCGATGAAGGCGGCCCTGGCGTCCTGTCGGCCGTCCGTGAACGCCGTTCAGCCCAGTGACTCGTCGAGGAACTCCCGTACGTGGGACAGGACCTGGTCACGGCCGGTGCCGCGCAGACCGATCGCCACATGGATGGAGAAGCCGTCGAGCAGGGCGCGCAGCCGGGCGCCGAAGCGGTCCGGGTCGACGGCGCGGAACTCGCCGCGCGAGACACCCTCGGCGAGCAGCGCGACGAGGTCCCGGTGCCAGGCGCCCTCGATGGCGACCTGGCGTTCGCGGGCGTCGTCGTCGGCGTTCTGGGAGTGGTTCCAGACCTCCAGCCAGAGCGTCCAGTGCGGGTCCCGGTGGCCGTCGGGGACGTACAGGTCGACGTAGGCGTCCAGGCGCTCGCGGGCCGTTCCGCGCGCGGCGAGCAGCCGGCCGCGCTCGGCGCCGAGGCGGCCCTCGCTCCACTCCAGGGTGCGCAGCAGCAGCTCGTCCTTGGAGCGGAAGTAGTAGAGGAGGTGGCCGCTGCTCATGCCGACCTCACGGCCGAGCGCCGCCATGGTGAGCTTCTCCAGACCGCGCTCGGCGATCATCTCCATGGCGACGGCGAGGACCTCCTCGCGCGGTGGCGCGTTCTTCCGCGCACCGGCCATCCGTGACTCCCGTTTTCAGGCCTTCGGCTGCTGCTGGGTGATGCAGTGAATGCCACCGCCACCCGCGAAGATCGTACGTGCGTCCACCAGCGTCACGGTCCGTTCGGGGAAGAGACGGCGGAAGATACCGGCCGCCGTCTCGTCGCGCGGGTCGTCGAAGCCGCACAGGACGACACCGTCGTTGCACAGGTAGTGGTTGATGTAGGAGTAGTCGGCCCAGTGGCCGTCGGCCTCCAGGACCGTCGGGGCCGGGACCTCGACGACCTCGATGCGGCGTCCGCGCGCGTCGGTCTGCTCCTTGAGCAGCCCGATGACCTCCCGGCTCACCTCGTGGTCGGGGTGCGCCGGGTCCTGCTGGGAGTGCGCGACGATCACGCCGGGCCGGGCGAAGGCGGCGACGATGTCGACGTGGCCGAGCGTGCCGAATCCGTACGGGGGGTAGTCACCGGTCAGGCCGCGCGGCAGCCAGATCGCCTTGCGGGTGCCGAGCTGGGCGTGGATCTCCGCCTCGACCTGCTCGCGGGTCCAGCCGGGGTTGCGCTCGGGGCCGAGCTGCACGGTCTCGGTGAGCAGCACGGTGCCCTCGCCGTCGACATGGATCGCGCCGCCCTCGTTGACCAGCCGCGAGGCGTACGTCTTGGCCCCCGCCAGGTCCGCGACCTCGGCGCCGATCTTGGAGTCGTGCTCCCAGCGGGCCCAGCTCTGGGCGCCCCAGCCGTTGAACGTCCAGTCCACGGCGGCGAGTCCGCCCTGGCCGTCGGTGAGGAAGGTGGGGCCGATGTCGCGCATCCAGGCGTCGTCGAGTTCCCGCTCGACGGTGTCGACGCCGGGACCGAGGAGTTCGGCGGCCTGTGCGGACTGGCCGGGACCGCAGACCACGGTGACCGGTTCGAAGCGGCGGACCGCGCGGGCGACCGCCGCCCAGGCGGCGCGCGACCCGGCGAGGTCCTCCGGGTTGTCGAAGGTGGGGTTGGGGCCCGGCCACGCCATCCAGGTGCGCTCGTGCGGGGTCCACTCGGCGGGCATACGGAAGCCGTCGGCGGCAGCAGACATGGGTGATCCTTACGGGCCGTGTCGATTACAGGAAGTACAGGCGGTTGAGGGAGACCGAGTCGGCGGGCTCGGAGCGCAGCGGGTCGCCGTCGAGGGTGACAAGGCCGGTGCGCTGGTCCACGTCGACCGCTCCGGTACGGGAGTTGAGGCGCAGGTCGGCGGGACCGATGCCGCGGGTGCCGCGAACCGCCACACGGCGACGGCGGGTCGGCATGAGGTCGTTGCCCTGGTCGAGCGCCGCCTGGGCGACGAAGGCGACCGAGATCTCGGCGGGGGTAGCGCCGTGCGCCCCGAACTGCGGTCCGAGGACCAGGGGTTCACAGGTGTCGGTGGCGGCGTTGGGATCGCCGACGACTCCGTAGGCGGGGAAGCCGGACTTCAGCACGAGCTGCGGCTTGGCGCCGAAGTACTCGGGGCGCCACAGCACGATGTCGGCGAGCTTGCCCACCTCGATGGAGCCGACCTCGTGGGCGAGGCCGTGCGCGATGGCCGGGTTGATGGTCAGCTTGGCCATGTAGCGCAGGACGCGTTCGTTGTCGTGGTCCTCGGGCGCGCCGAACTGGGCCTTCATCTTCCCGGCCATGGCGAAGGTACGGCGCACGGTCTCGCCCGCTCGTCCCATGCCCTGTGCGTCGGAGGAGGTGATCCCGATGGCGCCCAGGTCGTGCAGCACGTCCTCGGCGCCCATGGTCCCGGCGCGGATGCGGTCGCGGGCCATGGCGGCGTCGCCGGGCAGGTCGGTCTTCAGGTCGTGGACGGAGACGATCATGCCGTAGTGCTCGGCGACCGCGTCCCGGCCGAAGGGCAGGGTCGGGTTGGTGGAGGAGCCGATGACGTTCGGGACGCCCGCCATCTTCAGCACGTTCGGGACGTGACCGCCGCCGCAGCCCTCGATGTGGAAGGCGTGGATGGTGCGTCCGTCGAGCACCCTGAGGGTGTCCTCGACCGACAGGCACTCGTTCAGCCCGTCGCTGTGCAGGGCGACTTGGACGTCGTGTTCCTCGGCTACCCGCAGGGCCGTGTCCAGCGCCCGGGTATGGGCGCCCATGTCCTCGTGGACCTTGAAGCCGCTCGCCCCGCCCTCGGCGAGTGCCTCGATCAGCGGCGCGCCGTCGGAGGACGAACCCCGGCCCAGGAAGCCGATGTTGACCGGCCAGGCGTCGAACGCGCCGAAGGCGCGGCGCAGCGCCCAGGGCGAGTTGACGCCGACGCCCCAGACCGGCCCGAACTCCTGGCCGATGATCGTGGTGACGCCGGAGGCGAGCGAGGCCTCCATGATGCGCGGCGAGAGCAGGTGGACGTGCGTGTCGACGGCCCCGGCGGTGGCGATGAGCCCCTCGCCGGAGACGATGGACGTGCCGGTGCCGACCACGACGTCGACGCCGTCGAGGGTGTCGGGGTTGCCGGCCCGCCCGATCGAGCAGATCCGGCCCTCGCGGATGCCGATGGACACCTTGCGGACGCCCTGGACGGCGTCGATCACCACGACGTTGCTGATGACGACGTCGCAGGTGTCCCGGACGGCGGCGGCCTTGAGGTGCAGCCCGTCGCGGGCGGTCTTGCCGAATCCGGCGAGGAACTCGTCGCCGGGGAGCTGGGCGTCGGACTCGACGCGGATGGTCAGCCCGGAGTCGCCGAGCCTGACCCGGTCACCGGCGCGGGGGCCGTGGGTGGCGGCGTAGGCGTAGGGGTCGATGCTCATCGGCCGGCTCCTTCTGCTCCGGGGTGCGCGCCGGTTCCTTCTGCTCCGGGGTGCCCGGCGGCCCCTGCGGCCCCGGCGGCTCCCCCGACTCCTAGGTATCCGCAGGCGGCGGCCCTGCGCAGGGCCTCTTCCCTCGCTCCGGGCGCGTCCAGCGGGCCGTCGACCAGACCGGCGAAGCCGATCGCGATCCGTTCCCCGCCGATCGGCACGAAGCCGACCTCGGCGCTCTCGCCGGGGCCGAAGCGGACGGATGACCCCGCGGGCACGGCGAGCCGCATGCCGTAGACGGCCGCCCGGTCGAAGTCGAGCCGCGGGTTGGCCTCGAAGAAGTGGAAGTGGGAGGTGACGGAGACCGGCACGCTCGCGGTGTTGGTGACCGTCAGCCGCAGGACGGCCGGGGGCTCGGTGTGGGCGGGCGCGGGCAGCAGCGCGCCGGGGGCCAGGTCGCCGAGTCCGCCGCCGATGGGGTCGGAGACGACCGCGAGCCGGGAGCCGTCGTCGAAGACGGCCTCGACGTGCACCTCGGTGACGACGTCCGCGACGCCGGGCAGCACGTCCTCGGGGCCGAGGACGGACCGGGCCGCCTCGATGGCCTCGGCCAGCCGCCCGCCGTCGCGGGCGGTCTCGCAGACGGTGTCCGCGATCAGGGCGGTGGCCTCCGGCACGTTGAGCCGCAGTCCGCGCGCCCTGCGGGCACGGGCCAGCTCGGCGGCCGAGAACAGCAGCAGTCGGTCACGTTCCGTGGGGGTCAGTCTCACGCCACGACACCTCCTCACCTTCCTCCAGTTAGAGCGTTACTCTAAACCTCGGATTCATGGAAGGGAAACATTTGCGGACCAGCATCGGAGACGCCACATTGAACGTCAATCTAACTCTTGGTGCTTTCCGCACCTCGCCAGGCGGCCGTCAAAGGAGACCAGCCATGCCGATCGAACAGCGCGGAGTCGACACGATCCCGGACGAGGAACGCACCAGCGGACCCCGCGACCTCGTGTCGATCCCGCTCGGTTCCAACCTCTGCCTCGGGGTGATCATCTTCGGCTGACTGCCACCCTCGTTCGGGCTCGACCGGTGGTCCTCCGTGAGCTCGATCGTGGCAGGCACGGTCGTCGGAACGGCGCTCACCGCGCCGCTGGCCCTGGTCTCGCTGCGGACCGGCACGAACCTCTCCGCCTCCTCCGGCGCGCAGTTCAGCGTCTGTTCGTCGGCCTCCCCCGAGCTCCCGGATTCGCTCGAACAGGGAGGTGCCCCCATCGCCTGGAACGCCCAGTCCGCGATGACGTCCTTCGTCCTGCCGCTGACCGCGATCGGCACCCCGTGGGCGGTCATCACGCTGATCGACTTCGTCCGCTGCCGCGGCGTCTACGACCCCGACGCCCTCCAGGTCTTCAACCGCCGCTCCCGCGGCGGCGTCTACTGGTACCGGGCCGGCTGGAACATCCCGGCCACGGCGTCCTGGGCCCTGGGCGCCTTCGTCGGCCTGCTGGCCGTGTCCCTGCCGTCGCACGAGGGTCCGCCGCTGTCCCTGACGGGCGGGGTGGACTGCAGCTTCGTCCTGTCCGGCCTGGTCGGCGGCATCGTCCACCTGGCACTCACACCGAAGCAGGAGTCACACCGCGTCGACTCCGGGCAGGAACCGGCTCGCGCCGAAAGCAGGCTCCAGTTCGCCGAACCAGGCGGCGCGCCCTTCGTACGCGGCGAGGAACGGCCGCCCCACCAGGTCCGGATCACGGGCCTGGATGAGGTGGAGCGCGAAGAACTTCTCACCGGCCGCCTCCGCCGTCCCGTCCGCGCGGACCCTGCCCGCCGTCGCCGACATGACCGGTCGGTACGCGTCGAACGAACAGCCGGTCCCCGTAACCCTGCTGGGCGACGGGGACCGGCGGAAGACGCGGGGCGGAGAGGCGCGGAGGGACGGGCGGAGCGCGACGGCCCGGCGGGCTAGCCCAGCGGGTGCATCCAGCCGTGCCTGTCCTCCGTGATGCCGCGCTGGATGTCGAGCAGGGCCTCGCGGAGGCGGAGGGTGACCTTGCCGGGCTCGCCGCCGGACTGGTGCCACTCGGTGCCGGCGCGCTTGACGTTGCCCACGGGGGTGATGACGGCGGCGGTGCCGCAGGCGAAGACCTCGGTGAGGGTGCCGTTCTCGGCGTCGGTCTGCCACTGGTCGATGGAGACGCGGCCCTCCTCGGCGGTGTAGCCGAGGTCGCGGGCGACGGTCAGCAGGGAGTCACGGGTGACGCCCTCCAGGATGGAGCCGGTGAGGGACGGGGTGACGATCCTGTCGCCGTACACGAAGTACAGGTTCATGCCGCCGAGTTCCTCGATCCACTTGTGCTCGACCGCGTCGAGGTAGCAGACCTGGTCGCAGCCCTTGGCGGCGGCCTCCTTCTGGGCGAGGAGCGAGGCGGCGTAGTTGCCGCCCGTCTTGGCGTCGCCCATGCCGCCGGGAACGGCGCGGACGCGGTCCTCGGAGAGCCAGATCGACACCGGCTTCACACCGCCCGCGAAGTAGGCGCCGGCGGGCGAGGCGATGACGAGGAAGAGGTACTCGTTGGCGGGCTTCACACCGAGGCCGACCTCGGTCGCGATCATGAAGGGCCGCAGGTAGAGGGATTCCTCGCCACCGTGCGCGGGAACCCAGTCCCGGTCCTGGCGGACCAGCGCGTCACAGGCCTCGATGAAGGTCTCCACGGGCAGCTCGGGCATACCGAGCCGACGGGCGGAGGCCTGGAAGCGCTTGGCGTTCTTGTCGGGGCGGAAGGTGGCGACGGAGCCGTCGGGCCGGCGGTAGGCCTTGAGGCCCTCGAAGATCTCCTGCGCGTAGTGCAGGGTCATGTTCGCCGGGTCGAGGGAGAGCGGTCCGTACGGAACGAGCTGGCCGTCGTGCCAGCCGCGGCCCTCGGTCCACTTGATGGTCACCATGTGATCGGTGAAGTGGCGGCCGAACCCGGGGTTGACCAGGATCGCCTCGCGCTCGGCGGCGGAGAGCGGACTGGCGGAGGGCTTGAGCTCGATCGTGGGCTGCGTCATGAGTGGTTTTGTCCTTCACCGGTTGTGTGTGACGGGCCGCGCTCACGTCCGCACTGCCAGTGGCCAGTGATAGGACGTCCGAGCATTCCCTCATTCCGCGGCTCCGCCTTGATTATCGCGCGCGGAGGTCCGTGGACGAAACGGCGTGAATACGGCCCGGGGGATGACCCAGAGATGACCCAGGAGATGATGGTGGCACCCGGCGAGGGCACAGCAAAAGCCGCCGGGTGCGGATGCGACCCGGCGGCTGCTACGGAACGTAGGCGGAGAGCCGGGTCAGCCGGCTACTCGCAGGGCGAGCGCGTCGCCGATTTCCTCGGTGCTGCGGGCGGGCTTGCCGACCCGCTCGGCGAGATCGACGGAGACGGCGTCCTCGATGCGGGCGGCCTCGGCCTCGTAGCCGAGGTGGCGCAGCAGCAGGGCGACGGACAGCACGGTGGCACTGGGGTCGGCCTTGCCCTGGCCCGCGATGTCGGGCGCCGAGCCGTGCACGGGCTCGAACATCGAGGGGAACTCGCCGCTCGGGTTGATGTTGCCGGAGGCGGCGACGCCGATACCGCCGGAGACGGCCGCGGCGAGGTCGGTGATGATGTCGCCGAAGAGGTTGTCGGTGACGATCACGTCGAAGCGCTCGGGCTGCGTGACGAGGAAGATCGTCGCCGCGTCCACGTGGATGTAGTCCGTGGTGACCTCGGGGAACTCCTCGGCCACCTTGTTGAAGACATTGGTCCAGAGGTGGCCCGCGAAGGTCAGCACGTTGTTCTTGTGGACCAGCGTCAGCTTCTTGCGCGGTCGGGCCTGCGCACGGGCGAACGCGTCACGGACGACCCGCTCGACACCGAACGCCGTGTTGACGGAGACCTCGGTGGCGATCTCGTGCGGCGTGCCCTTGCGGATGGTGCCGCCGTTGCCGGTGTACGGGCCCTCGGTGCCCTCACGGACCACGACGAAGTCGATCTCGGGCTGGCCGGCCAGCGGGGTCTCGACCCCCGGCAGGAGCTTCGAGGGACGCAGGTTCACGTGGTGGTCGAAGGCGAAGCGGAGCTTGAGCAGGAAACCGCGCTCCAGAACGCCCGACGGGACCGAGGGGTCACCGATCGCGCCCAGCAGGATGGCGTCGTGCCCCTTCAGGGCGTCGAGGTCGGCGTCGGTGAGGGTCTCACCGGTGGCGTGATAGCGCCGGGCGCCGAAGTCGAACTCCTTGGTCTCCAGCTTCACGTCCTGCGGAAGGACGGCGGAGAGGACTTTGAGCCCCTGGGCCACGACTTCCTGGCCGATGCCGTCACCGGGGATCACTGCGAGATCGATGCTGCGAGACATGACGGCACCGTACTCCTTGTCCCATGGGATGACACGCAATGTCCGCCATACGGACAAGCTGATGTCGGAACACGTCTACCCTTCGACTGGTGTTCACCCGTACGCATGAACGCCGTTGGCGCGCGATGGGAACTTTCCAGACATGACCGCTCCCTCCACGGGGACTTCCCCCGAGCTGCCCGTCCCCGATGTCGGCATCCCCCACGAGCTCGCACGCGAACTGAGCATGCCGGAGCAGTACGAGTACCTGCGGACACGGCTCACACGGCGTCGGGCACTCGTCGCGGCGAGCGCCTTCGCGGGCGGCGGTCTGCTGGCCGGCTGCGCCCAGGGCGCCGAGGCCCCCGCGCGGGTGACGTCCGGCTCCTCGCCGAACCCGGCCACCAGCCGGATCCCCGGCGCCGCCGTCACACCGTTCGGCCGCCACCTCGCCTTCGGCGCGGACCCGAAGACCCAGATGCGGATCTCCTGGCAGGTGCCGTTCGCGGTCAGGAAGCCCTACATCCGGGTGGGCCCGACACCCTGGGCCCTGAGCCACAGGATCGAGGCCGAGGTCCGCCATCTGCACACACCGGGCCTCACCGGGCAGCGGGCGGCCCTGGACCAGTACTACCTGCACGCGGCGCTCGACGGGCTGCGCCCGGGGACGGCGTACTACTACGGGGTCGGCCACGAGGGCTTCGACCCGGCGAGCAAGGAGCGGCACGCCACGATCGGCCACTTCCGCACGGCGCCGGCGCACCCGGGGAAGTTCGTGTTCACCGCCTTCGGGGACCAGGGCGTCACCCCCGACGCGCTCGCCAACGACAAGGTGCTCCTCGGCCGCGGGCCGGCCTTCCATCTGCACGCGGGCGACATCTGCTACGCGGACGGGATCGGGCTCGGCCAGGAGTCGGACGTCTACGACCCGGCCGCCTGGGACCTGTTCCTCAGGCAGACCGAGACGGTGGCGAAGACGGTGCCGTGGATGGTGACGACCGGCAACCACGACATGGAGGCCTGGTACTCGCCGAACGGCTACGGCGGCCAGTCGGCGCGCTGGACGCTGCCCGGCAACGGCTTCGACCCCCGCAACGCACCGGGCGCCTACTCGTTCGTCTACGGCAACGTCGGCATCGTCGCGCTGGACGCCAACGACGTGTCGTACGAGATCCCGGCCAACAAGGGCTACTCGGAGGGCAGGCAGACGGCCTGGCTCGACAAGCGGCTCGGGGAGCTGCGCCGTCAGGCCGATTTCGTCGTCGTCTTCTTCCACCACTGCGCCTACTCGACGTCGACGCACGCCTCGGACGGCGGGGTGCGCGACGCCTGGGTGCCGCTGTTCGCCAAGCACCAGGTGGATCTGGTGATCAACGGACACAACCACGTGTACGAGCGCACCGACGCCGTCAAGGGCGGCAAGGTGGGCAAGCAGGTGCCGGTGGGTGCCTCGACGGATCCGACCCGGGACGGGATCGTCTACGTCACGGCGGGCGGGGCCGGCAAGAGCCTCTACCGCTTCCCCATCGGGGTGAAGGACAGCTACGAGGGCAAGGTCACGCGCCGTGAGTCCGTGGAGACCTTCCACTGGACGAAGTCGAAGCAGCAGAAGGCGGACACGGTGGAGTGGTCGCGGGTGCGGTACACCGGCTTCTCCTTCCTCTCGGTCGAGGCGGAGGCCGGTTCCTCACCCCGGCTCAAGGTGTCGGCACTGGCCCAGAGCGGCGAGCGCATCGACCACTTCGAGGTGCGGCGCGGAACCTGAGTTCAAGGTGCGGCCCGGAGCCGGGTCCGAGGTGCGGCGCGGGGCATGGCCCAGCGCCGCACCCCTGCGGGCGCGGCTCCCGGTCGAGAGGGCGGCGGGCCTCAGTGGCCCGTCGCTCCGCCGTTGTCCCTGCGGTCGAGGGCGCGCTGGAGCGCGGCGGCGGCGTTCTTGCGGTCGGACTCGCTGCTCGTGCGAGAGAGGTGACGGACTCGGCGGACGGTCGTCTCGGCCATGATGAATCGACTCCTTGCCTCCGGCGGGCCACGCGGGCGGCCGGAAGTGCGGTGAGGGATTTACGAGACGCCGGAAGGGGCGGGGAGCGGTGCCGCAGGGGTTGCCTGCCAGGGGCTCCGGCTCACGACCGCCATTCGCTTGGTCGAGCGACACGTTCGGCTCCTACAAAGCTAGGCGAGGACCGGGCATCTGTCTCCACAATTACTCGGACTTCCTACTATCTGAGACGGCGGATTGCGTCACACCGCTTCGACCTGGGACAACGGTCCGCACGGCGTCACCCGCCGCGGGGTGCAGCCGCAGGGCTCCCACCGTCGGCAGCAGGCACAGCGCACCCAGCACGACGAACGCGACGGCGTACGCCGGTCGCACTCCGTCCGTCAGTGCCGCACCCCCGCGCAGCGCGACCGTGGCGATCGCGATCCCGAGCCCCGCGGCCAGTTGGTGCGAGGTCGCGAAGAGCGCGTTCGCGTCGCGCAGCCGTTCCTCACGCGTCTCGCTGAACGCGATCGTCGCGTAGCCGCTGAGTCCGACCGAACGGGCGACACCGCCGACGGCCACGACGATCCCGATCACCGCGACCGGCGTCGTCGCCGTGAACAGCGCGCAGCCCGCGGTGGTGACCGCGAGCCCCAGGGTGGAGACGACCAGCAGCGGACGGAATCCGAACCTGTTGATCAGATACGTCGTCGCCGGCTTGATGCCGATGTTGCCCACGAAGACGAACAGCACCACGGCGCCCGACTTCACGGCACTCCACTCGAAGACCTCCTGGAACAGCAGGGGCAGCAGGAAGGGGAGGGCGGAGACGACCGCCATGTAGAGGGAGCCGTCGAGCGCCGCGGCCCGGAAGGACGGGACGTCCAGGGTGCGCAGGTTGACGAGCGGATGCGCGGCACGCAGCAGATGCCGTACGGCCGCCGCCAGGGCCACGACCGCGACGGCACCGGTCACAGCCGTCTCCGCCCAGCCGCTCCGGTCCCCGGACACCAGATGCGCCGTCCAGGTCAGCGCCGCGAGACCGACGCAGGTGAGCAGCATGCCGGGCACGTCGAGCGGCGGCGCCCCGCCCGGCGTGCCCGGCGCGATGAGCCGACGGGCGACGAACAGGGCGAGCACCCCGAGCGGCACGTTCAGCAGGAAGATCCAGTGCCAGGAGGCGTACGTGGTGATCACTCCGCCGAGCAGCGGCGCGACGACCGGGGCGGCCAGGCCCGGCCACACGATGTAAGCGACCGCGCGCGGAAGGTCCCGCTTGGCGATCCCGGCGACCACGACGAGCCGGCCGACCGGCACCATCATCGCGCCGCCCGCGCCCTGGAGGACCCGGGTCACGACGAGGACGCCGAGGCCGGGCGCCAGGGCGCAGGCCACCGAGGCGAGGGTGAAGACCGTGATCGCGGCGAGGAGGACGCGGCGCGGACCGAAGCGGGCGGTGAGCCAGCCGGAGAGGGGGACGAGGACGGCGAGGGTGACGAGGTAGGCCGTGACGACCAGGCCGACCGATGCGGGTGTGGTGTGCAGGTCGGCGGCTATCTGCGGGGCGGCGGTCGACACGATCGTGCCGTCCAGCATCTCCATGAAGAAGCAGCCCGCGACCAGGAGCGCGGTGCCGCGCTGACGCGAATCCATCATGGGTCCAGGTTCGGGGCGGATCATTGCTGCACACAAGGTCCGATTACTTCACGTAGCATTGCGTCCCATGCAGCATTCGCGGTCGCGGGACGGGGCGGCCCCCCTCCCGGACATGAACCTGCTCCCCGCTCTCGACGCCCTTCTGCGCGCGGGCGGCGTCGCGGGGGCGGCGGCCGAACTGAACGTGTCCCCCTCGGCGATGAGCCGCACCCTGGGCCGGCTGCGCCGGGTCGTCGGTGACCCGCTCCTCGTCCCCTCGGGCCGGGGCCTGACCCTCACGCCCCGCGCGCGGGAGATGCAGCCCGGCGTGCAGGCGGCGCTCGCGGCCGCCGTGGCCGCCCTCCACCCGCCCCGCGACATCGACCTCGCGACCCTGCGGAGGGAGTTCAGGATCCGCACGAACGACGGGGTCGCGATGTCCCTGGGCGCCCCGCTGCTGGAGCTGACGGCGCGGGAGGCACCCGGCGTGCGACTGCGGCTGCTGCCGGAGGGCGACGAGGACCCGGCGGACCTGCGCACCCATGTCGACCTGGACGTCGGCGAGTTGCCGGAGGAACTGCCGCACGACGTGCGCAGCGCGGTCCTGCGGATTCACCGGTATGTGGCCGTCGCACGCGCCGACGCCCCCTTCGCGCAAGGCCCGTTGACCCCCGCCCGCTTCGCCGCACTGCCCCACATCACGGTCACCCGGCGCGGCCGCACGCACAGCGTGGTGGACGAACGTCTCGCCGAACTCGGCCTGAGCCGCGACGTCCTGGCCACCGCCCCCACCTATGGCGCGGCCTGCTTCTTCGCCCTGCGCACCGACGCGCTGGCCCTGGTCCCCTCGGAGGTCGCCACCGAGGCGTCCCGGGTGCTGCCACTCGCGATCCTGGAGATCCCGCTGGACCTGCCGGAGGTGGCGTCGGCGCAGGCGTGGCACGTGCGGCTGGACACCGATCCCGCGCACCGGTGGCTCCGCGGGGCACTCACCCGCGTGGCCGGGGGGACCGGCCCCGCCGTGGACGCGGGCCCCGCGACCGGCTGACCGGTACAGGGCCGACCGACCGCGGCCGGCTGACCGGCACAAGCCCGACCGACCGGTACTCGGCCGGTACTCGGCCGGCACCCGCTCCGGTCAGAGCACGTCGCCGTCACGCCAGTCGAAGACCAGCCCGTAGGCCGGGTCGAGGGGGCCCACGGCCGCGCCGGGACGGACGAAGGTGGTCCCCTCCTCGTCGGGCAGGCGCCGGACGGCACCGTCCGGCGCCAGGACACAGACACGACCCGGCCAGAGCTGCCAGCCCCGGGCCGCGTACAGGGCGGCCCCCTCCTCGCTCGCGGAGAGCGCGCCGAGCCCGTAGGCGCCCTCGACGATCCGTTCCAGCTCGGCCATCACCCGTCCGCCGAGTCCCGTACGACGCACGTCCGCGCGTACGCCGACCGCCTCCACGTATCCGACCCGCAGCGAGCGGCCGCGGTGCAGAACCCGCCGCTGGACCACCGAGCCGTGCGCCGCGAGGCCCCGGCCGTCATGGACCAGGACATGCATGCCGCCGAGTCCGTGATCCCAGTCTTCGTCCCTGAAGTCCCCGTCGAAGGCATCCTCCAACAGGCTTCGGGCAGCGCGGAGTTCGGCGGGTTCGAGGTCCGCCGTGTGGGCGGTCCGCAGTCGGGTGGCCATCCGGCAAGTATTCACACGGGAGACAGGAATCCCACCCCCCTCACAGCACGTACCCGAAGGCGACAGCCACCCAACGACACCATCTAACCGCCAAAAGTGTCTTGACAGGTTAGGGAAGAGCACGGTGAACTGTCCTCACCACCAAAGATGTCTTCAGGGGTTAGGGGATCCGATCATGCGCAGCCACCCGGTCCACCACCGCACCACCACCGTCGGCGGACACCGCATCGCCTACCGCGAGGCGGGCCCCGCGGACGCTCCCGTCCTGCTCCTGCTGCACGGCTTCCCGACCAGCTCGCACATGTTCCGGGACCTGCTGCCGCTGCTCGCCGACCGCTACCACCTCATCGCCCCCGACCACCTCGGCTTCGGCCGCTCGGACGCCCCGGCGGCCGCCGACTTCCCGTACTCCTTCGACCGCCTGGCCGAGATCACCGGGGAGTTCACCGAGCGGCTCGGCCTCAAGGAGTACGCGCTCTACATCCAGGACTACGGCGCCCCGATCGGCCTGCGCCTGGCGCTCGCGCACCCCGAGCGGGTGACCGCGATCATCACGCAGAACGGCAACGCCTACGAGGAGGGGCTGGGCGCCGAGGCCTGGGCGCCGGTGCTGGCGCTGATCGCGGAGCGCACGCCCGAGACGGAGGCGCCGGTCCGGGCGATCAGCGGCCCGGACGGGATCCGGTGGCAGTACCTGACCGGCGTACCGGACCCGACGCTGGTCAGCCCCGACGCCTACGAGCACGACGCGGCCCTGATGGCCCGCCCCGGCCAGCCGGAGATCCAGCTCGACCTGATCTCCGACTACGGCTCCAACTTCGCGCTCTACCCGGCCTTCCAGGAGTACTTCCGCACCAGCCAGGTCCCACTGCTGGCGGTCTGGGGCGGTCACGACGAGATCTTCGTCCCGGAGGGCGCCCTCGCCTTCCGCCGCGACCTCCCGGACGCCGAGATCCATCTGCTCCCCACGGGGCACTTCGCCCTGGAGACGCACGCGGAGCAGGCCGCGGCGCTGATCGGGGACTTCCTCGGCCGGCACGTGTGAGGCGGCGGCGCGCGGTACGGCCCTGACGCACCGCGGAACTGGAACCGCCCCCGCTCCACGGACGGGGGGAGACCGTGAGGCGGGGGCGGAGTGGGTGACGGGCAGCCGGCCCGGGGGGGCCGGCGGCCTCGTGCGGCTGTCAGCCCATGTGCGGGTAGCCGTAGTCGGTCGGCGGGACCAGCGTCTCCTTGATGGCGCGGGTCAGCGTCCAGCGCATCAGGTTCTGCGGGGCGCCGGCCTTGTCGTTGGTGCCGGAGGCACGGCCGCCGCCGAAGGGCTGCTGGCCGACGACGGCGCCGGTCGACTTGTCGTTGATGTAGAAGTTGCCCGCCGCGTAGCGGAGCTTGTCCATCGTGTACGCGGCCGCCGCGCGGTCGCCGGAGATGACCGCGCCGGTGAGCGCGTAGTCGGACGCCGACTCCATCTGGGTCAGCATCTCGTCGTACTTGTCGTCCTCGTAGACGTGGACGGCGAGGAAGGGGCCGAAGTACTCGGTCGTGAAGACCTCGTTCTCCGGGTCCGAGCACTCGACGACGGTCGGGCGCACGAAGTAGCCGACGGAGTCGTCGTACGTGCCGCCCGCGACGATCGTGCAGGTCGGGTCGGCCTTCGCGCGGTCGATGGCCGCCTTGTTCTTGGCGAACGAGCGCTCGTCGATGACCGCGCCGATGAAGTTCGACAGGTCGGTGACGTCACCCATGGTCAGCCCGTCGACCTCGGCCGCGAACTCGTCCTTGAAACCGGAGTTCCAGATGGAGGCCGGGACGTAGGCGCGGGAGCTCGCCGAGCACTTCTGGCCCTGGTACTCGAAGGAACCGCGGGTCAGGGCGGTCTTGAGGATCGCGCGGTCGGCCGACGGATGGGCGACCACGAAGTCCTTGCCGCCGGTCTCGCCGACCAGACGCGGGTAGGAGCGGTACTTCTCGATGTTGTTGCCGACCGTCTTCCACAGGTACTGGAAGGTCTTGGTCGAGCCGGTGAAGTGGATGCCGGCGAGGTCGCGGTGCTCCAGGGCGACCTTGGAGACCTCGATGCCGTCACCGGTGACGAGGTTGATGACGCCCTTGGGCAGGCCCGCTTCCTCCAGGAGCCGCATCAGCAGCACGGCGGCGTGGGTCTGCGTCGGGGACGGCTTCCACACGACGACGTTGCCCATGAGCGCCGGAGCGGTGGGCAGGTTGCCGGCGATCGCCGTGAAGTTGAAGGGCGTGATCGCGTAGACGAAGCCCTCCAGCGGACGGTGGTCCATGCGGTTCCACACGCCCGGGGAGTTCGCCGGCGGCTGCTCGGCGAGGATCTGGCGGGCGTAGTGGACGTTGAAGCGCCAGAAGTCGACGAGCTCGCAGGGGGTGTCGATCTCGGCCTGCTGGGCGGTCTTCGACTGGCCGAGCATGGTGGAGGCGGCCAGCGTCTCGCGCCAGGGACCGGCGAGCAGCTCGGCGGCGCGCAGGATGATCGCGGCGCGGTCGTCGAAGGCCATCGCGCGCCAGGCCGGAGCGGCGGCGAGGGCCGCGTCGACGGCGTCCTGGGCGTCCTGCTGGGTGGCGTTGGCGTAGGTGCCGATGCGCGCCTTGTGGTTGTGCGGCTGCACGACGTCGAAACGGTCGCCGCCGCCCATGCGCCGCTCGCCGCCGATCGTCATCGGCAGGTCGATCGGGTTCTCGGCCAGCTCCTTGAGCCTGGCCTCCAGGCGGACGCGCTCGGGCGAGCCGGGGGCGTAGCCGTGCACCGGCTCGTTGACGGGGGTGGGGACCTGGGTCACAGCGTCCATTTTTTCCGTAACTCCTTGAGTCGAGCGGGTGGTTCGGTCTCAGCCCTTGGTCAGGATGGAACGAGCGAAGAAGAGCAGGTTGGCCGGCTTCTCCGCCAGGCGGCGCATGAAGTAGCCGTACCAGTCGGTGCCGTACGCGGTGTAGACGCGCATCCGGTGGCCCTCGGCGGCGAGCCGCACGTGCTCGTCGCTGCGGATGCCGTAGAGCATCTGGAACTCGTACTCGTCCAGTTTGCGCCCGGCGGTCCGAGCGAGCTCCTGGGCGATCGAGATGAGGCGCGGGTCGTGGGAACCGATCATCGGGTACCCCTCGCCCTCCATCAGGATCTTCAGGATGCGGACGTACGCCTTGTCGGTCTCGGCCTTCTGCTGGTACGCGACCTCGGCGGGCTCCTTGTAGGCGCCCTTCACCAGACGGACGCGGCTGCCGCTCCCGGCGAGGCGCCGGGCGTCGGCCTCGGTGCGGAACAGGTAGGCCTGGATCACACAGCCGGTCTGCGGGAAGTCCTTCCGCAGCTCCTCGTGGATCGCGAACATCGAGTCGAGGGTGGTGTGGTCCTCGGCGTCCAGCGTGACGGTGGTGCCGATGGCGGCGGCGGCCTCGACGACCGGGCGGACGTTGGCGAGGGCCAGCTCGTGGCCGCCCTCCAGCGCCTGCCCGAACATCGACAGCTTGACCGACATCTCGGCCTTGGTGCCGAGGCCGAGCTCCTTCAGGCGGCCGATCAGCTCCAGGTAGGCGTCACGGGCGGCGTACGACTGTTCGGGGGTCGTGATGTCCTCGCCGACGACGTCCATCGTGACTTCCAGGCCCTTGCCCGTGAGGTCCTCGATGATCGGGACGACCTGGTCGACGGTCTCACCGGGGATGAAGCGGTCGACGACCGGCTTGGTCACCGGGGCGGCCGAGATCAGGCGGCGCATCTTGTCGCTGCGCGAGGCGGCGAGAATCACGGGACCCAGCACGGGGCACCTCCACAACGAAGTCAGCAGGAGGCCGGATCCCGACGATTCGGGTACGGCACGGAGAACCACCGTGAAACCTAGGGATCTCTCCGATCGTGGGCCATCGACAGCTGTCACGCATCCCTGCCCCGGATCTCAGACATTTGTATGAAGGGTCCTCGGAAATGCGCGAGAATGCCCGGGTGAGCGGTGAATACAGAGGCGACTACCAGGAGCTGGTCGACGAGATCTCGGCGCTCCTCGGCGTCCCCGCGACGCTGGAGAACCGCGATTTCGAGCTGATCGCCTTCGGGGCGTACGACAGCGAGGGCGATCTCGATCCCTCCGCCCTCGACCCGGTGCGCACCCGCTCGATCCTCACCCGCAGGTCCACCACGACGGTCCGCACCTGGTTCGAGGGCTTCGGCATCACCCGCGCGACCGGGCCCGTGCGCATCCCGCCGACCCCGGAGGCGGGCGTCTACCGGGGCCGGATCTGCCTCCCGGTGCGGCACCGGGGCGTCGTCCTCGGCTATGTCTGGCTGCTCGACGACGACCCGGGCCCCACCGACGCCCAGCTGGCCGGCGCCATGCAGGTGGCCTCCCGCATCGGCGCGCTGCTCGCGGACGAGGCCCAGGCCGGTGCGGATCTCACCCGCGAGTTGCGTGCCGTCCTGACCGCCGAGCGCGGCTGGCAGCGCGACATGGCGGTGGCCGAGCTGCGTACGGCGCTCGGTCCGCGCGGCGACGGCCTGCACACGGTGGTGTGCGTCGCGCCGTGGCCCTCGGCCGGCCCGGAGGACGCCCCTTCCGCCCGCACGGTGCCGGGCGCGACGGCGCTGTGCACCATCCCGTGGGGCGCCGACGGCCAGAGCCTGGCCCTGCTGGTACGGCTGCGGTCGCCGGAGGTCCTGACCCCGGCGCTGACCGCTGCCAACCGGTTCGTGCGGGAGGCGGAGGGCGGGCGCGGCGACGGCGGCCCCACCGGGTCCGGGCGTCCGGGCGGTGCGGCGGGAGCCGCCGCGAGGGACGGAACTTCGGCGGCCACGCCTGCGGGCGGCGCCTTCGGAACCTCCGCCGAGGGGACGACGCCCGCCACTCCCCCTCGCGGCACCCCGGGGGCGGCATCCCCCCGCGAGACCTCGAAAGCCGCTTCCCCCGGCGGGACGGCCGCCGCCGGGATCGCCGGGGCCCGGGTGGGGCTCGGAGAACTGGGGGCCGCCTGGCAGGAGGCGGCCGCCGCCGCGCGTGCCGTGCTGGCCGAACCCCGGCTCGGCCCGGTCGCCGAGTGGGGGGGCATCGGCCCCTTCCGACTCCTCACCGCGCTCCCTCCGGAGGCGGCCCACGATCCCGTCGTACGGGCACTGCTGGCCCCCGCGCACCGGGAACTCGCGCGCACCGCCGAGGTGTTCCTGGACCGGGCCGGCCAGGCCGGGCGCACGGCGGCCGAGTTGGGCATCCACCGCCAGACGCTCTACTACCGCCTGTCCCGGGTGGAACAGCTCACCGGCCTCGACCTCGACGACGGCGAGGACCGGCTGCTGCTGCACATGGCACTGAAGGGGGCGCGGCTCTAGGAGCCGTCAGCAGCCCCTGGTCCCAGGGAGGTTCACTTGGCCTCGCGGACTCCTGCGATCACCCGTCGCAGACCCTCCGTGAGGTCGTCCGCCGTGGACGCGCTCGCCGGGTCGAAGAGCCACTGGACCATCAGGCCGTTGAGCAGTGCCTGATAGAAGCCGCCGAGCGCCTTCACGGTCCGCTCGTCGAGCGTCTCCTCGTCCTGCCCGGTGAACATCGCGACGAGTCCGGAGCGCCCTTCGATCTGCGCCTTGGCCATCAGATCCCTCAGCTCCGGTACGCGCTCCCCCTGCGTCACGATCTCCATGCTGGCCGCCCAGACCGGCCGGTAGTCCTCGAAGGACTCCAGCATCCGGGCCCAGACGCTGTGGAACCGATCCAGGGAGCCCCCTGGCTCGGCGTCGCGGGCCACGGGCGAGTCGAACTTCTCGCCCCATTCCTGGACAAGCTCCACGAAAGCCCGGGTCAGCAGCGCGTCCTTCGACCCGTAGTGGTAGCCGATGGACGCCAGATTCGTCCCCGACTCCTTGACGATGTCGCGCGCCGTGGTGCGCACGAAGCCCTTCTCCAGCAGGCAGCGCTTCGCGCCTTCGAGCAGATCCTCACGGTGTCCCATGCCGGCCAGCCTACCGCGATTCAGACAACCGTCCTATACGCACGTCAAGTACGAGTGTCTTACACGCTCGTACTAGACAAGCGTTTAAGACGTCCGTACAGTCCCTGTCATGACGAACCCGATGAGCACGACCACCGCCTCCGGCGCCCCCGGCGCCCTGGCCGGCCGCCGCGAATGGACCGCCCTCGGCGTCCTGATGCTTCCGCTGCTCCTGGTCTCGATGGACGTCTCGGTCCTCTACTTCGCGATCCCCTCGATCAGCGCGGACCTGGAGCCGAGCGGCACCCAGCAGCTGTGGATCTTCGACATCTACGCGTTCGTGCTCGCCGGGCTGCTGATGACGATGGGCTCCCTCGGTGACCGCATCGGACGCCGCAAGCTGCTCCTGTTCGGCGCCGCCGCGTTCGGCACCGCCTCGGTGCTGGCCGCCTACGCGAACAGCGCCGAGATGCTGATCGCGGCCCGCGCGGTCCTCGGCGTGGGCGGCGCGACCCTGATGCCGTCGACGATGGCGATCATCCGCACGATGTTCACGGACCCCGGACAGCGCGCCAAGGCGATCGGCCTGTGGTCCGGCGTCATGACCGGCGGCATCGCCCTCGGTTCGGTGATGAGCGGTGTCCTCGTCCAGTACTTCTGGTGGGGCTCGGTCTTCCTGGTCAACCTGCCCGCGATGGCGCTGCTGCTGATCCTCGGCCCGTTCCTGCTGCCCGAGTCGAAGAACCCGGAGCCCGGCCGCTTCGACCTGCTCAGCGTGCCGCTGTCGATGGCCGCCGTCCTGCCGGTGATCTACGGCGTCAAGGAGATCCCCTCCGAGGGCTGGAGGACCGAGTACGTCGTCTCGGTCCTCGTCGGCCTGGTCTTCGCCGCCCTGTTCGTCCACCGCCAGCGCACCGCGAAGTCCCCGCTGATCTCCCCCGCGCTGTTCCGCGGCCGCGGCTTCGCGCCCGCTGTCGTGCTCAATCTGATCGCCTCCTTCGGCATGCTGGGCTCCGCGTACTTCACCACCCAGTACCTCCAGTCGGTGCTCGGCAAGAGCTCCATGGAGGCCGCCCTGTGGGCCCTGCTGCCCACGGTCCTGGTCGGTGTGGCCGCGCCGGTCTCCGCGCAGCTCGTGCAGAAGGGCGTGAACCGCGCCCATGTCGTCTCCGGCGGCTTCGTCATCGCCGCCTGCGGCTACGGCCTGCTGGCCCTCGCCGGCACCGACTCCCTGTGGCTCGTGCTGGCCGGAGCGGGCGTCCTCGCCTCCGGAATGGTCATCGTGATGTCGCAGATGATGGACCTGGCCCTCGGCACCGTCCCCGTCGGCAACGCGGGCTCGGCCTCCTCCCTGCTGGAGACCGGGGCCGAGTTCGGCGGCGCCCTCGGCATGGCCGTCCTGGGATCCATCGGCACCGCGGTCTACCGCCACGACATCCCGGCCGGCGTCCCGGACGCGGCCCACGAGACGCTGGGCGGCGCGCTGGCCGTGGCCGGGCAGCTGCCGGGCGACGCCGGCCGGGCCCTGGCGGGGGCCGCACGGGAGGCGTTCACCAACGGCATGCAGGCGGCGGCCGTGGCGGGCGCGATCCTGCTGCTGGGCGCCGCGGCACTGGCCACGGCGACCCTGCGCAAGGTGCCGGTCCACAAGGCCGGCGAAACCCTTGGGTCCGGGCCCGACGGGCCCCTTGAGGCAGCGTCGTCCGAGCGGGCAACGGCCTGACATCCACCTGACACCCGCCCTCCGCTCGGGCGACGACCTGAACACCCGTCCGCCGGGCGGACCGGACGACTCCGGCCCGCCCGGTTCCGGCATGCGCAGGGGAGTCCCCGGCCACGCCCGGTGCCCCCGCCCCGCTCGCACGAGGACCCGCCGCGGCTCGCCGACCTGCCCGGTGGCCGGGACCGGGCCGGGACCGGGCCGGGACCCGGAGCGGAGCCCCCGGGAGACCGACCCCGGGGATGTCGGCGGGGCGTGCCAGGATGGGCTTGTGGCACAGACATTCGGCACGCCGTTCATCGGCCGTGGGGACGAACTCGCCCGGCTCACCGGCGTGCTGGAGCGCGCGAGGGACGGCGACCCGCGCGCGGTCCTGGTGGCCGGGGACGCCGGCGTCGGCAAGACCCGCACCCTCGCGGAGGCCGCGGCGCGCGCGTCCGCCGCCGGGACCACGGTCCTGACCGGCCACTGCGTGGACCTCGGGGACGTGGGCCTGCCGTACCTCCCGTTCACGGAGATCCTCGGCGCGGCGGCGGCCGACGACCGCTTCGCCCCGGCCCTCGCGGCACACCCGGCGGTGGACCGGCTGACCGGATCCGGTCCGGAGAACGGCACGGCACCGGACCCCGGCGGCAGACTCCAGCTCTTCGAGGGCATCGCGGGTCTCCTCGCCGACCTGGCCGAGGTCGCCCCGCTCCTGCTGATCCTCGAAGACCTCCACTGGGCGGACCAGTCCTCCCGCGATCTGCTCCGCTTCCTGCTCAGCCGGGGCGTCCTCCAGCGGCCCGCGCCGGGCGGCCCCGCCCGCCGCCTCGCGGTCTTCGCCTCGTACCGGGCGGACGACCTGCACCGCCGCCACCCCCTGCGCCCGTTGCTCGCCGAGCTGATCCGGCTGCCCGCCGTGGACCGGCTGGAGCTGCGGCCGATGGCCGACGCCGACGTGGCCCGGCTCGTGCGCGCGCTGGGCCGCGGCCCCGTCTCCGACACCACGGTCCACCGCATCGTCGAGCGCGCCGAGGGAAACGCCTTCTACGCCGAGGAGTTGCTCGCCGCGCTGCCCGGTGAGGACGACCCCGCCTCCCCCGCCATGCCCACCGGACTGGCCGACGTCCTGCTCATCCGCGTCGAGCAACTCTCCGACACCGCCCAGCAGGTGCTGCGCACGGCGGCGGTCGCGGGGCGGCGCGTCGAGCACGACCTGCTGCGTGACGCCGTACAACTGCCGCAGGAGGAGCTGGAGTCGGCGCTGCGCGAGGCCGTCGGCCACCAGTTGCTGGCGCCCGGGGACGACGCGACGTACTCGTTCCGGCACGCCCTCACCCGCGAGGCCGTGTACGCGGACCTGCTCCCCGGCGAACGGGTCCGGCTGCACGGGCGGTTCGCCGAACTCCTCGCGGGGCACGCCCGTTCGGCGCAGAACGCGGCTGAGCGCGCCCATCATTCACGCGAGAGCCACGACCTGGCCGACGCGCTCACCGCCTCCCTCGAAGCCGCCGACCACGCCCAGCGCGTCGGCGCGCCCGCCGAGGAACTGCGCCATCTTGAGGCCGCGCTCGAACTGTGGCCCGCGGTGGACGCCACCGCCCGCCCCGAAGGCGGCGGCACGGTCACGCTCACGCTGCGCGCCTCGGCCGCCGCCGCCCGCGCCGGTGAACCCCATCGCGCGGTCCAGCTCACCCGCTCCGCGCTGGCCCGGGCCGGCGCGGACACCGACTCCGAACTGGCCGCGCGGGTGCGCTACACCCTCGCGGGCAACCTGATGCGGATCGACAGCCTGAAGGACGCGTTCAGGTACAGCAGCGAGGCCCTCGCGCTGATCCCGGCCGAGCCGCCCTCGCACACCTGGGTGTGGGCGGCGGCGACCCACGTCATGGCCGCCCGGCAGGTGGGGCGCGAAGAGGACGCGGGGCGGGTCGCCCGGCAGGCGCTGGAGATCGCCGAGCGACTCCGACTGGGCGACGCCCAGGCCGACTTGATGATCTCGTTGGTCGGCATGGAGTCACACAACCGGCGGACCGCGCGGGGCCGGGACCGGCTGCGCCGGGCCCGCGAGCTGGCCCGCACCGCCGGGAACCTCCCGGTGGAGATGCGCGCCCTGTTCAACCTGGCCATCGGGTGCTACGAGTCCGGTGCCCTGGACGAGTGCCTGACCTGGATCGGCGACGGCCTCGACCGCGCCCGCCGCGCCGGACTCCTCTCCTCGCCGTACGCCCTGGAGCTGCGCTATCTGCAGTCCCTGCTGCTGTACACGCTGGGCCGCTGGGACGAGTGCGTGCGAGCGGCCGCCGAGGACGCCGAACTCCTCCCGTCCGCGGGCGGGTTCGCGACCGGACCCGCGCTGTACGTCGCCCTGGCGCGCGGCGAGCTGGACGCCGCCACCGCCGGGGCCCGCGCGCTGCTGGACCGCCCCTTCGACTGGATGGCGACGCTCGTCGCGAGCGTGGTGCTGACCGACGCCGCGGCACTGCGCGGTGACGGCGAGGAAGCCGTCCGCCGGATGAGCGCGTCGGTCGAGGCGCTCACGGACGCCTCGGTTTCCGAGCGGCCCGACGTGGTGGTGCGGCTCGCCGCGCTCACGCTGGCTGCGGTCGCGGACGCGGCGGAGGAGTCCCGCCTGTCCGGTGACCCGGCGGCAGCGAAGCGCTGGGCCGAGACCGCCGGGGACCTGGTGGAGCTGGCCCGGAGCACCGCCGCGCGCGGCGAGGACGGCACCGAGCAGGGGCCCGAGGGACTGGCCTGGCTGGCCCGCGCCGAGGCCGAGGGCGTGCGCGCCGCCACCGGCCCGGAGGTCGACGCGTGGGACCGGGCGGTCACGGCGTTCGGCTACGGCGATCCCTACGAGCTGGCCCGGTGCCGCAGACGGCTGGCGGAGGCGCTGCTCACCGCCGACCGCCGTGAGGAGGCCGCCGAGCAGGCCCGCACGGCCCGGGACACCGCCGTACGGCTGGGCGCGGTGCCGCTGCGCGAGGCGCTGGACGCCCTGGTCAGGCGCGGCCGCCTCTCCGGCGCACCGGCGGCCGGGGACCGCATCGCCGCGCTGACCGCCCGGGAGAGCGATGTGCTGCGGCTGCTCGGCCGGGGGCGCACCAACCGCCAGATCGGCGAGGAGCTGTTCATCAGCGGCAAGACGGCGAGCGTCCATGTCTCGAACATCCTCGCCAAACTGGGCGCCGCGAGCCGCACCGAGGCCGTGGCCATCGCCTACCGCGAGGGCCTGATCGAGCCGGAGACGACACCGTCCGCGTGAGGTGCCGCGGGACGCGCGAGGGCCGGGACACCCTCGGGTGTCCCGGCCCTCGCGCTCACGTGACGGAAGCGTCGTGGGAGAACCTCAGACGAGGTTCACCGACCGCGCCGACGTCGCGCCGATCTCGTCGGAGAGCTCGGTCAGGACGCTCTGCGGCACCGTGTCGTCGACGGTGAGGACCGCGAGGGCCTCGCCGCCGACGGCCGCGCGGGCGACCTGCATGCCGGCGATGTTGATGCCGGACTCGCCGAGGATGCGGCCGACGGTGCCGACGACACCGGGACGGTCCTCGTAGCTCAGCACGACCATGTGGTCGGCGAGCGCGAGGTCCACGTCGTACTCGCCGACGGCGACGATCTTCTGCAGGTGCTTCGGACCGGCCAGCGTGCCGGAGACCGCGATCTCCTGGCCGTCGCCGAGCGTGCCGCGCACGGTGACCACGTTGCGGTGGTCCGGGGACTCCGAGCTCGTGGTCAGCCGGACCTCGACGCCGCGCTCCTGCGCGAACAGCGGGGCGTTGACGTAGCTCACGGTCTCGTCGACGACGTCCTCGAACACGCCCTTGAGCGCGGAGAGTTCGAGCACCTTGACGTCGTGCTGGGTGATCTCGCCGTACACCTCGACGTCGAGGCGGACCGCGACCTCGCCCGCGAGGGCGGTGAAGATGCGGCCGAGCTTCTCGGCGAGCGGCAGACCCGGCTTGACGTCCTCGGCGATCACGCCGCCCTGGACGTTCACCGCGTCCGGGACGAGCTCACCGGCGAGGGCGAGGCGTACCGAGCGGGCCACGGAGATACCGGCCTTCTCCTGCGCCTCGTCCGTGGAGGCGCCGAGGTGCGGGGTGCAGACGACCTCGTCGAGCTCGAACAGCGGGGAGTCCGTGCAGGGCTCCTTCGCGTACACGTCGAGGCCGGCGCCGGCG
Source organism: Streptomyces sp. NPDC002742 (assembly GCF_042888885.1). NCBI lineage: Bacteria > Bacillati > Actinomycetota > Actinomycetes > Kitasatosporales > Streptomycetaceae > Streptomyces > Streptomyces sp. NPDC002742. Next base: position 119,320 of record NZ_JBIAQF010000023.1, on the reverse strand, counting down.
ACGCGGCCCTCCTTGAGCGCCGAGTACAGCGCCTCCTCGTCGACGATCCCGCCGCGCGCGGCGTTGACGATGCGCACCGTCGGCTTGACCTTGTGCAGCGCCTCGTCACCGATGAGACCGAGGGTCTCGGGGGTCTTGGGCAGGTGCACGGTGATGAAGTCCGAGACCTCGAGCAGCTCGTCGAGGGTCAGGATCTTCACGCCCATCTGCGCGGCCCGCGCGGGCTGGATGTAGGGGTCGTAGGCGACGACCTTCATGCCGAACGCGGACATGCGCTGCGCGACGAGGGCTCCGATGCGGCCGAGGCCGACGACGCCGAGGGTCTTCTCGGCGAGTTCGACACCGGTGTACTTGCTGCGCTTCCACTCGCCGTTCTTCAGGGCCGTGTTGGCCTGCGGGATGTGGCGTGCGGTGGCGAGGAGGAGGCCGCAGGCCAGCTCCGCCGCGGTCACGATGTTGGAGGTGGGGGCGTTGACGACCATCACGCCGGCCTTGGTGGCGGCGGAGACGTCGACGTTGTCCAGGCCGACGCCGGCTCGTGCGACGACCTTCAGCTTCTTGGCGGCGGCGACGGCCTCGGCGTCGACCTTGGTGGCCGAGCGGATCAGAATGGCGTCGACGTCGGCGATGGCGGGCAGCAGCTCGGCGCGGTCCGCGCCGTTGCAGTGCCGGATCTCGAAGTCCGGGCCCAGGGCGTCTACGGTCGCGGGCGACAGCTCTTCAGCGATGAGTACGACAGGTTTCGAGCTCACGTGAGTCCTCACAAGTCCAATGCGGACGGCCGTCCCGACGGCCGCAGGCGGTGGAGGGTTTGTAGCGGCCCCGGGGCGTGCCTGCACTTCTTGGGGGTCGCTTGAGCCGCGTGGAAGACGCACGACGCTGTGGGCCTGACGCGTTGTTGATGTGCAGCAGTGTAGTGGCGCCGAACAGGTCGTCCTGCGCCTCCGCGGAAGGATCACCCGTCCGTGGCTGGACGGGATGTCCAACACCGTGTTGACGGGCGTTACCCGGGGTTCGACGAAGGGGCCGGAGCATGCCGCCCCGGCCCCCGTCACGGGGCTTACGCCTCGTCGTCGTTCACCCACGACATGAGCTTGCGCAGCTCCTTGCCGGTGGTCTCCAGGAGGTGGTTCTCGTCCTGGGTCTTGTACTCGTTGTACTTCTTCAGGCCCGAGTGGTACTCGTCCATCCAGTTACGGGCGAACGTGCCGTCCTGGATCTCGGCGAGGATCTGCTTCATCTCGGCCTTGGTGGCGTCCGTGATGATGCGCGGGCCGGTGATGTAGTCGCCCCACTCGGCGGTCTCCGAGACGGACCAGCGCATCTTCTCCAGGCCGCCCTCGTACATGAGGTCGACGATGAGCTTCAGCTCGTGGAGGCACTCGAAGTACGCGATCTCCGGCTGGTAGCCGGCCTCGGTCAGCGTCTCGAAACCGGCCTTGACCAGCGCGGCGGTGCCACCGCAGAGGACGGCCTGCTCACCGAACAGGTCGGTCTCGGTCTCCTCGGTGAAGGTCGTCTTGATGACGCCGGCGCGGGTGCCGCCGATGCCCTTGGCGTACGAGAGGGTGAGCGCGAAGGCGTTGCCGGTCGCGTCCTGCTCGACGGCCGCGATGCAGGGAACGCCGCGACCCTCCTCGTACTGGCGGCGCACGAGGTGGCCCGGACCCTTGGGGGCGACCATGCAGACGTCGATGCCGGCCGGGGGCTTGATGAAGTCGAAGCGGATGTTCAGGCCGTGGCCGAAGAACAGCGCGTCGCCGTCGTTGAGGTTGTCCTTGATGGACTCCTCGTAGACCTGGGCCTGGATCGGGTCCGGCACCAGGATCATGATGACGTCGGCCTCGGCGGCGGCCTCCGACGGCGTCACCACGCGCAGGCCCTGCTCCTCGGCCTTCGCCTTGGACTTGGAGCCCTCGTGCAGACCGACGCGGACGTCGACACCCGAGTCGCGCAGCGACAGCGCGTGGGCGTGGCCCTGGCTGCCGTAGCCGATGACCGCGACCTTGCGGCCCTGGATGATGGACAGGTCGGCGTCGTCGTCGTAGAACAGCTCGGCCACTGGGGTTCTCCTTGTTATCCGGTATTTCCGGTGTTGCGTCCCACCGTACGGCGGGCGGGGGAATGAGGTTCTCGGGTCTCGGTATACGGGCGGACCTGGCGTGCGGCCCGCCCGTGCACCGGCGTTTTCCTGACTTAGGCCGACCGGTCCAGCGCGCGCAGCGACCGGTCGGTGATCGAACGCGCCCCGCGTCCGATCGCGATCGTGCCGGACTGGACGAGCTCCTTGATGCCGTACGGCTCCAGCATCTTGAGCATGGCCTCCAGCTTGTCGGCGCCGCCGGTGGCCTCGATGGTGACGGCCTCCGGGGAGACGTCGACGGTCTTGGCGCGGAACAGTTGAACGATCTCGACGATCTGGGAGCGCGTCTCGTTGTCGGCGCGCACCTTCACCAGAACGAGTTCCCGCTGAACGGCGGAACCGGGCTCCAGCTCCACGATCTTCAGGACGTTGACGAGCTTGTTGAGCTGCTTGGTGACCTGTTCGAGCGGAAGCTCCTCGATCACGTTCACCACGATGGTGATGCGCGAGATCTCGGGGTGCTCGGTGACACCGACCGCGAGCGAGTCGATGTTGAAGCCGCGCCGGGAGAACAGGGCGGTGATCCGGGCGAGGACACCGGGCTTGTTCTCGACGAGGACGGAGAGGGTGTGCTTGCTCATGGGTCTGACTCGGCTCTCTCTCAGTCGTCTTCGTTGTCGCCGAAGTCGGGGCGGACGTCCCGGGCGAACATGACCTCGTCGTTGGAGGTGCCGGCGGCCACCATGGGCCACACCATCGCGTCCTCGTGGACGATGAAGTCGACCACGACCGGTCGGTCGTTGATCGAGTTCGCCTCCTCGATCACCTTGTCGAGGTCGTCCGGGGACTCGCAGCGGATGGCGTAGCAGCCCATGGCCTCCGACAGTTTGACGAAGTCGGGGACGCGGGTGCCGGCGCTCGGCTGCTTGCCGTCCGCGTCCGGGCCGCTGTGCAGCACGGTGTTGGAGTAGCGCTGGTTGTAGAAGAGGGTCTGCCACTGGCGGACCATCCCGAGGGCGCCGTTGTTGATGATGGCGACCTTGATCGGGATGTTGTTCAGGGCGCAGGTGGTGAGTTCCTGATTGGTCATCTGGAAGCAGCCGTCGCCGTCGACCGCCCAGACCGTACGGTCCGGCTGTCCGGCCTTGGCTCCCATCGCGGCCGGGACCGCGTAGCCCATCGTTCCGGCGCCGCCGGAGTTCAGCCAGGTCGAGGGCTGCTCGTACTGGATGTAGTGCGCGGCCCACATCTGGTGCTGGCCGACGCCCGCCGCGAAGATCGTGCCCTCCGGGGCGAGCTGTCCGATGCGCTCGATGACCTGCTGCGGGGAGAGCGAACCGTTCTCGGGCTGCTCGTAGCCGAGCGGGTAGGTCTCGCGCCAGCGGTTGAGGTCGCTCCACCAGGCGGTGTAGTCGCCGGTGATCCCCTCGCTGTGTTCCTTCTGCACCGCCTGGACCAGGTCGGCGATGACCTCGCGGGCGTCTCCGACGATCGGCACGTCGGCGGCGCGGTTCTTGCCGATCTCGGCCGGGTCGATATCGGCGTGGACGATCTTGGCGAACGGGGCGAAGCTGTCCAGCTTGCCGGTGACACGGTCGTCGAAGCGGGCTCCGAGGGCGACGATCAGGTCGGCCTTCTGCAGCGCGGTGACGGCGGTGACCGAACCGTGCATGCCCGGCATTCCCACGTGCAGCGGGTGGCTGTCGGGGAACGCGCCGAGCGCCATCAGGGTGGTGGTGACGGGCGCTCCGGTGAGTTCCGCGAGGACCTTCAGCTCGGCGGTGGCGTTCGCCTTGAGTACGCCGCCTCCGACGTACAGCACGGGCCGCTTGGCCTGGGTGAGCAGCTTGGCTGCCTCGCGGATCTGCTTGGCGTGCGGCTTGGTCACCGGGCGGTAGCCGGGCAGGTCCATGGCGGGCGGCCACTGGAAGGTGGTCCGCGCCTGGAGGGCGTCCTTGGCGATGTCGACGAGGACCGGCCCCGGCCGTCCGGTGGAGGCGATGTGGAAGGCCTCCGCGATCGTGCGCGGGATGTCCTCGGCCTTGGTGACCAGGAAGTTGTGCTTGGTGACCGGCATGGTGATGCCGACGATGTCCGCCTCCTGGAAGGCGTCCGTGCCGATCGCCTTGGACGCGACCTGACCGGTGATCGCCACGAGCGGCACCGAGTCCATGTGCGCGTCGGCGATCGGCGTGACCAGGTTGGTCGCGCCGGGGCCGCTGGTCGCCATGCAGACGCCGACCTTGCCGGTGGCCTGCGCGTATCCGGTGGCCGCGTGGCCCGCGCCCTGCTCATGGCGCACGAGCACGTGCCGCACCCGGCGGGAGTCCATCAGCGGGTCGTAGGCCGGGAGGATCGCACCGCCGGGGATGCCGAATACGGTCTCGGCCCCGACCTCCTCGAGCGAGCGGATGAGGGACTGCGCTCCCGTGACGTGCTCGGGGGCGGACTGGTGTCCTCCGGAACGGGGCCGCGGCTGCGGATGGTGGGCCCCGGTGGCCTGCTCGGTCATCGGCATTCTCTTCTCGATGCTGAGGGTTTTTGCGACTTTTGTGCGATGTACGACTGGTGCCTGTGCAACAAAAAACCCCTCGTGCCGTGAGGCAAGCGAGGGGAGCGCGCCGGGTGCGGTCGCTGGGTGTTCCGGACCTTCCCGGTGACCACCTAGCTCAGCCGACGCGCTTTCCAAGTACGAGAATTCGGGTGCGCATGGCATTGACCCTCCCCCCGGCACGCACCGACTGTCAAGTGGGTGGGACGGGAGTCTCATTATGTGAGCGGAGGGCTGCTCCGCCCCCCAGGACGAGGGGCACACCACTCGTATACATCCCCGCGCCGCCGCCACCGGCGAACACGGGCTCGGCAGGTCCGCTGGGCACCGGATAGTGACCGGAAGAGAGCGCTCTGCGCAGCCGGTACTCGTCCAGTGGCCCGGAGAACGCCATGCCCTGCCCATGGGTGCAGCCCATCGCGCGCAGGGCGACGACCTGCTCCGGAAGATCCACCCCGTCGGCCACGGACTGCAGCCCCAGATCGCCGGCGATCCGCAGCAGTCCACTGGTGATCTTGTGCAGCCGGGCGGACTCGACGACTCCCTCGACCAGACTCCTGTCGAGCCTCAGTACGTCGACGGGAAGCCGCCTGAGCGCCGTGATCGCCGCGTAGCCGCTGCCGAAGCCGTCCAGGGCGATCCGCACCCCCAGCCGCCTGAGCGCGTTCAGCCGGCGCTCCAGCTCGTCCAGGGGGACCCGCGGATCGGTGTCGGACAGCTCGACGATCAGGCCGCCCGAGGCCAGCCCGTGCCGGGTGAGCAGGGACTCCACGGAGCCAAGCGGCATCGAGCGGTCCAGCAGACGCTTGGCGGTCATCCGGACCGCGACCGGCACCGCCACGCCCGCGGCGGTGCGCTCGGCGGCCTGCTCGACGGCCTCGTCGAGCATCCAGCGGCCGAGTTCGGCGGTCCTTTCGCTGTCCTCGGCGACCCGCAGGAACTCGGCGGGCGTGAAAAGCACCCCTTGCGAGGAACGCCAGCGCGCCTGCGCGGTGACCGACGCGATCCGGCCGTTCTCCAGCGACACCACGGGCTGGTGCAGCAGGGCGAACTCGCCGTCCTGGAGCGCGGAGCGCAGCCGGGTCGCCAGCTCCGCCTTGCGGACCACGTCCTGCTGCATCTGCGGCGCGTACAGCTCGACACGGCCCTTTCCGGCCGCCTTCGCGCGGTACATGGCGAGGTCGGCGTTGCGCAGCAGCTCCCCGGCGCCCAGGCCCGGTTCGGCGAACCCGACGCCGATGGACGCGGCGACCCGGACATCGTTGCCGTCGATGCAGTAGGGCTGGGAGAGCCTGATCCGCAGACGGTCGGCGAGTTCCAGTATCTGCTGCTCACGGGCGGTGCGGTCGCGGCCCCCGTCACCGACGATGAGGGCCGCGAACTCGTCCCCGCCGAGCCGCGCGGCGGTGTCGCCGTGCCGGACGGAGTCCTGGAGTCTGCGGGCGGCCTGGACGAGCAGCTCGTCGCCCGCCTGGTGTCCGATCGTGTCGTTGACGGCCTTGAAGCCGTCGAGGTCGATGAAGAGGACGGCGGTGCCCCGGTCGGAGGACCGGCGTCCGGACAGTGCCTGCTGGACGCGCCGGGTGAAGAGCGCGCGGTTGGGCAGGTCGGTGAGCGGGTCGTGCTCGGCGTTGTGCTGCAACTGTGCCTGGAGCCGGACGCGTTCGGTGACGTCACGGCTGTTGAAGATGAGCCCGCCGTGGTGCCGGTTGACGGTGGACTCCACGTTGAGCCAGCCGCCGTCGCCGGACCGGAACCGGCACTCGATACGGGTGGTGGGCTCCTCGGCGTGGCTGGCCGCGAGGAAGCGCCGCACTTCGTGGACCACGCAGCCGAGATCCTCCGGGTGGATGAGCGAGGCGAGCTCGGAGCCGACGAGCTCCTCGGCGTCACGGCCGTAGACCCCGGCGGCGGCCGGGCTGACGTATCTCAGGATGCCGTTCGGTGCGGCGATCATGATGACGTCGCTCGAACCCTGCACCAGGGAGCGGAAGTGGTTCTCCTTCTGGGCCAGCTCCTGGGTGAGGGTGATGTTGTCGAGCAGCATGATGCCCTGGCGCACCACGAGGGCGAGCACGACGAGGCCGGCGGTGATGAGCACCACGCGGTCCACCCGGCGTCCGTTCAAAATGTTGTAGAGGATCCCCAGCGTGCAGACGGCGGCGGCCAGATAGGGCGTCAGCGCGGCCAGCGACCCGGTGATCGGGCGTGTCGCCGGGTAGCGGCCCTGTCCGGGACCCGGGCGGTTCGCGTGCGCGTGTCCGCCCTGCTGTCGCTCGTACGGGTGCTCCGGCTCCCCTTGCCGGCCTCGGGACTCGTGGGACCCGGGGCCCTCCGGCGGGGCCCCCGCCGATCCGTACGGCGGATGGGTCCCCTGGGATCCTTGCGGCATCTGACTTCCCGGGGGCCCGTGCTGCCCTTCCCTGCGCTGCCCCGGGATGCGCTCGTGCACCCCGCGCGCGTGCTCCTCCTGGCCTTGCTCGTCCGGACCTCGCCGAACCGGTCCGGGCTCGTCCGGACCGCGCTCGTCGGTGTCGTGACCGTCGGTGTCGTGACCGTCGGTGTCGTGACCGTGCCGGGTGACGACCCAGGGGGCGTACGCGAGGAGCAGCGAGCCGGCGAACCAGCCCGCGTCGAGAAGCTGACCCGAGTGGTAGCTGTTGTGCAGGAGGGGCGAGGTGAACAGGGCGTCGCACATCACGGTCAGGGCGAGCGCCCCGATCGCGGTGTTCACCGCCGACCGGTTCACCGAGGAGCGCCTGAAGTGCAGCGCGAGAACCATGCTGACGAGCGCGATGTCCAGCAGCGGGTACGCGAGCGACAGCGCGGTGTGCGCGACGCTCGGCCCGTCGAACTTCGCCGCCTGGGCGAGCGCGAGGCTCCAGGACAGGGTGAGCAGCGATCCGCCGATCAGCCAGGAGTCCAGCGCGAGGCACACCCAGCCCGCCCTGGTCACGGGCCGCTTGGCGAGCACCAGCAGCCCGACGATGGCGGGCGGCGCGAAGCAGAGGAAGAAGAGATCGGCATAGCTCGGGGTGGGAACGGGGCGGTCGAGGACGACCTCGTACCACCCCCAGACCAGGTTCCCGAGCGAGGCCATCGCCGAGGAGAGCGCGAACAGCAGCCACGCGGGCCGAAAGCGGCTGCGGCTGCTGCGGGCGTACAGGAAGCAGGAGACCGCCGCGGTGCCCGCCGAGACGCTCAGCCCGAAGTCGCCCATGACCAACGCGAGACTCGTGGAGCCCCAGCCGAGCGCGGAACCGACGGCGTATCCCGCGCACACCAGGGCCAGCACGAGTTGCGGGAACAGGCCCGTCCCGCCGTCGAAGACCGTCCGACGGGTCAGCAGCACCCCTGGGGAGCTCACCGGGCCCACCCGGTCCGTGCCCCGGGGTCCCGGTGGTCCCGCTGGTCCCGGTGTGCCGGGTGCGCATGCCTCCGGCGGCTTCCGTGCCTGCGGTGGTGATGGCCGCGGCTGTGCGTGGCCGCGCGCCAGGGTCGTCGTCGGCGGCCCCGCCGCGTCGGATCGTTGGTCCATAGGCCGTGCATCGCCCGTCGCCCCCCTCGCAGTCTCAATGTCCGTCCCCGGCGCCGAACGGTGCGCGGCGCAGCCCCTGTCGGGACGATACACCAGTCTCGTCACTCAGGGACATAGTTCCTCTACGCTCCGTAACTACCAGGGACTATGCCGGTACTGCCCGCGTTCGGGGAACTGCGGAGGGTGCCCGAAGCGGACTCGGAGCGAGCGGGAAGTTGCTCAGGTGCCGGTGGTAAGGACCACGTTGCGCAGCGGCTCCCGGTTCACGAAGAGGGTGAGCTGATCCGCCAGCAGCCGCTTGGCGCGCGGCCGGAACGCCGAGGTGGGCCCGCCGACATGGGGACTGATGAGGACGCCGGGCGCATGCCACAGCGGGTGCCCCGGGGGCAGCGGTTCGGGGTCGGTGACGTCGAGGGCCGCGGTGATGTGCCCTCTCTCCAGCTCCGTGAGCAGCGCCGAGGTGTCGACGACGGGGCCGCGGGCCACGTTGACCAGGAGCGCGCCGTCCTTCATCCGGGACAGGAAGTCGGCGTTCACCAGGCCGCGGGTGGCGTCCGTGAGGGGCGTGGACAGCACGACGATGTCGAATTCGGGGAGCAGGGAGGGCAGTTCGGCGAGGGGGCGCACGGGACCGCGCGCCGTGGCACGGGAGGAGCGTGCGACGCGCGCGACCCGCGCGAGCTCGAACGGCACGAGCCTGTCCTCGATGGCGGACCCGATCGACCCGTACCCCACGATGAGGACGGACTTGTCGGCCAGCGAGGGGCGGAATCCCGAGCGCCACTCCTGCTTGTCCTGGCCCCGCACGAAGTCGGGGATGCCGCGCAGCGAGGCGAGGACCAGGGCGAGGGTGAGCTCCGCCGTGCTCGCCTCGTGCACCCCGCGGGCGTTGCACAACACCACGCCGGGGGGAAGGGACTTGAGGCTCGGCAGGACGTGGTCGACGCCGGCGGAGAGCGTCTGCACGACCCGGACCGACGTCATTTCGGACATCGGCCGCCGCGATACGGCGGGCGGCTTCATGTAGGGCACGACGTAGAAGACACAGTCGGCCGGATCCGCGGGAAACTCCTGGCCGCCGTCCCAGAAGCGGTACTTGAGGCCTTCGGGGAGTCCGTCGATCTCGTCGGCGTGAAAGGGAAGCCAGACATCGGAAGTCATGGTCAGGAGGTTATGCCAGGCGCCCATGCGCGCAGAGGTTAGGTTGGGGGGCCAATCGAGGGAGGATCACGGCCAGGTGGAGCGCAGAACGATCGGGGCCGCGGCGCTCGATGTGGGGGCGGTCGGGCTCGGCTGCATGCCGATGAGCTGGGCCTACACCGGGTCGCGACAGCGCGGCGAGGAGTCGCTGCGCGCGGTGAACACGGCGCTCGACCGGGGTTCGACGCTGCTCGACACCGCCGACATGTACGGCCCCTTCACCAATGAACTGCTCGTCGGGCGCGTGCTCAAGGAGCGGCGCTCCGAGGCCTTCGTCTCGACCAAGGTCGGCCTGCTGGTGGGTGATCAGCACCTCGTGGCCAACGGCCGCCCCACCTATGTGAAGCGGGCGTGCGACGCGTCGCTGCGCCGCCTCCAGACGGACGTGATCGATCTCTATCAGCTGCACCGCGCCGACCCGGAAGTGCCGGTCGAGGAGACCTGGGGCGCGATGGCCGAGCTCGTCTCGGCCGGAAAGGTGCGCTCGCTCGGGCTGTGCGCGGTGGGTGCCCGGTCCGCCCGACGAGCCGGGGCGCGGCTGCACGACGGAACGATCCGCCAGCTTGAGCGGGTGCAGCAGGTCTTCCCGGTGAGTACCGTGCAGGCCGAGCTGTCGGTGTGGTCGACGGAGGCGCTGGACGCGCTGCTGCCGTGGTGCGCGGCGCGCGGGGTCGGCTTCCTCGCCGCGATGCCGCTCGGCAACGGCTTCCTGACCGGCACGCTGACCCCCGGCGAGGGCTTCGAGCCCGACGACCTGCGGGCCCGCCATCCCCGCTTCACCGCCGAGATGATGGCCGCGAACCAGCCCATCGTCGTCGGGCTGAGACGCGTCGCGCGACGGCACGGGGGCGGCGGCCCTCCCGTCACGCCTGCCCAGGTGGCGCTTGCCTGGGTCCTGGCTCAGGGGCCGCACGTGGTCCCGGTGCCGGGGGCCAAGCGCGAGCGCTGGGTGACCGAGAACGCGGGGGCGGCCGGGCTGCGGCTGACGGCGGAGGATCTCGCCGAGGTGGCGGGGCTGCCGACGGCACTGGGATCCTGGGACTGAGCGGGGCTTCCGCATCCCTGCGCGGATTGCCTGTCCGTGATCGGGAACCCGTGGAACGCGAGCGGTGTATGAACGGGAGGACCGCCGCGTCGAAGGGACACTGATGGTGCGAGTTCGAGCAGTGACAGTCGTGTTGGCCACGACCGCGCTTCTGGTCACGGCCGGCTGTTCCTCCGGCGGCGGAGGGGGCCCGGCCGGTCCGAGCACGCTCCCGGGCATCGGGAGCACGGCGCCGACGTCCTCGTCCTCACGGAGCGCCACCCCCGAGGAGACGCCGCCGGCCAAGGGCTCGGTGAAGGTCCTGCGCACCGTCACCGAGGATCTCAACAGTCCCTGGGGCCTCGCGCCGCTGCCCGGGGGCGGTCTGCTGGTGTCCTCGCGGGACAAGGGGACGATCACCCGGATCGACGAGAAGACCGGCGGGAAGACCCTGCTGGGCCAGGTGCCCGGGGTGGCCCCGGCCGGCGAGGGGGGCCTCCTGGGGATCGCGCTCTCCCCCGGCTTCGCCGCCGACCACATGATCTACGCGTACATGACCACGGCCTCCGACAATCGCATCGTGCGCATGCTCTACGAGGAGCGGAAGCCGTCCGGTGAACAACTGGGCGCACCGGACACGGTCTTCAAGGGGATCCCCAAGGGAATGATCCACAACGGCGGCAGGATCGCGTTCGGTCCGGACGGGATGCTGTACGCGGGCACCGGCGAGACGGGTGACCGGGGCCTGGCCCAGGACAAGCAGTCGCTCGGCGGGAAGATCCTGCGGATGACGCCGGACGGCGAGCCGGCGCCGGGCAATCCGTTCCCCGACTCGCCCGTGTACTCGTACGGGCACCGCAACGTCCAGGGTCTCGCCTGGGACGACAAACAGCGGCTGTGGGCCTCGGAGTTCGGCCAGGACACCTGGGACGAGCTGAACCAGATCAAGCCGGGCGACAATTACGGCTGGCCGGTGGTCGAAGGCATCGGCCACAACAGCAAGTACCACGATCCGATTGTCCGGTGGCACACCGACGAGGCATCCCCGAGCGGGATCGCCTACGCCGGGGGGTCCATATGGATGGCGGCGCTGAAGGGCCAGCGCCTGTGGCGCATCCCGTTGAACGGCACCAAGGCGTCCGCGGCACCCGAGGCCTTCCTGCGGGGCACGTACGGCCGTCTCCGCACGGTCGTCTCCGCGGGCGGCGGCAAACTCTGGCTGACCACGAGCGAGACGGACGGCCGGGGCACCCCGGCGCAGGGCGACGACCGGATCCTGGAGCTGCAGGTGAAGTAGGCGGGCAGGCAGGACACTACGGGGCTTGCGCGGACTCCGGGTCCGATTCATTCGGGGCCGGGCCCGGGCTCCGCCCGGGGCCCGCCGGATCCCTCGCAGCCGGGCCCTCAGCCCGCCGCTCGGGCTGCCGGCGTCTCCGGCGGGAAGAGCCGCAGCCTGTGGGCCAGCGCCGCCGCCTCTCCCCGTCCGGAGACGTCCAGCTTGGCCAGAATGTTCGAGACGTGGACGCTGGCCGTCTTCGGGGAGATGAAGAGTTCCTCGGCGATCTGGCGGTTGCTGCGGCCGGCGGCGACGAGGCGCAGGACGTCGCGCTCCCGGCTGGTGAGGCCGAGCGCGGCCGCGGGGTCGGCGGGAGCGGTCCGGGGCGGTTCGGGCGCGTGCTCCAGGGTGACGCGGGCGCGCTGGGCGAGCAGGGCGACGGCGTCGGCGAGCGGGCGGGCGCCGAGATGGTCGGCGGCGCCGCGGGCCAGCCGGAGCAGTTCCGTGGCGCGGGCGCGCTCGTCGTCGTCCGCGCCCGTGACCAGCAGGGCCTCGGCGAGGCGGAGGCGGACCCGGGCGAGGTCGTAGGGGCGCTCCAGCGGTTCGAGTGCCGTGACCACCTCGAACCACTGCTCCGGGCTGCTCGCGCCGTCGGCCCGCTGGAGTTCGGCGCTGACCCAGTCCGCGTGGGCGAGCCAGACGGGGGCTCCGGCGGCCAGGGTCTTCGCGGTCGCACGGATGACTTCCACGATCCGGGCGCGGCCCTTTTCGGCGACGGGCAGGCCGCGGGCATCGGCCTCCGCGGTCGCGGCGGCCAGCAGCAGGGGCCAGGCGTAGCGCTGGGTGCCGGGCGGAAAACCCGCGTCCAGGGTCTGTTCCAGGGCGGCGCGGGCGTCGAGGAGGCGGCCCTCGGCGGCGGCGATGCCGATGGCGGTGCACAGCAGCGGCAGGGAATGCTGGGGCATCGGGTCGTGGGCGCCGAAGTGACCTCGGGCGGCGGCCAGTTGGCGTCCCGCCTCGATGAGGTCGCCGCGGGCCAGGGCGAGGGGCGCGAGGCGGGACGCGCCCAGGCCGGAGGCCTTGCCGTCGAGCCCGATGGCCAGGGCGTTGCGCGCGGCTTCGGCGGCCTCGTCCCACCGGCCGAGCGCGTAGAGCGATTCGGACAGATTGCCCCACACCCAGGCCTGGGTGTCCAACAAGCCCCTCCCGCAGGCGAGTTCGATGCCCTCGCGCAGGATCGTGACGGCCTCGCGGGAGCGGCCGAGGGATTCCAGATGGGAGGGCAGGTTGATGTGCAGACGGCCCACGACGTAGGCGGCGCCCTGCCGGTTCGCCCGCTCCCTGACCCGGTACATCTCGGCGAGCCCGGCCTCGACGTCGCCCGCGTCGACCAGCAGACCGCCGAGGGTGAGCCGGGCGTTCAGCTCCGTGTCCCGGGCACCCACCATGTGCGCGTACTCCACGGCGCGTTCGGCCGCGGAGAGGGCGCCGTGGCCCGGCTGGTGAAGCATGCTCCAGGCGGCGACCATGGACAGGACCTCGGCGTGCACCTCGGAGGGCGGGAGGCCGCGCACCAGGTCCTGGGCGGTGGCGAGTTCCTTCCAGCCGTCGCCGCGGACAAGCGCCTGGACGAGCCGGGAGCGCTGGATCCAGAACCACGCGGCGCGCAGCGGGTCGCCCTCGTCCTCCAGGAGGCGCAGTGCCCGCTTGGTCGTCTTCAGGGCGCGCTCGCGCTCACCGCACAGCCGGCCGGCGACGGCGGCCTCGGCCATCAGGTCGAGGTAGCGCAGGGGTGTGGTCGCGGGGCCGCAGGCGCCGGGGGTCCCTCCGGGCCCTTCGGGCAGCGGGGGTGGATAGGCCTCCACGTAGTCGATGGGGCGCAGTTCGGCCCGTACGGCGTCGGGAACCACCTCCCACAGCTCCATCGCCCGTTCCAGGAGCCGCAGTTGCTCGGAGTGGGCGTGCCGGCGGCGGGCCTCGACCGAGGCGTCGAGGACGGCGGGCAGGGCTTTGGCGGCGTCATGGGCGTGGTACCAGTAACTGGCCAGTCGGGTGACGCGCTCGTCGGGCGGTACGAGTGCCGGGTCGGCCTCCAGGGCCTCGGCGTAGCGGCGGTTGAAGCGGGAGCGCTCGCCGGGCAGCAGGTCGTCGCTGACGGCCTCGCGGACCAGGGAGTGGCGGAAGCGGTAGCCGTCGCCGCCCGGTGAGGCGATCAGGATGTTGGCGCCGACACAGGCGCGCAGCGCCTCGATGAGGTCGTCCTCGGCGAGCTGTGCCACGGCGGCGAGCAGTGGGTACTCGATGGTGCTGCCGCCCTCGGCGACGATCCGGGCGACCCGCTGGGCGCTCTCCGGCAGTCCTTCGACGCGGACGAGGAGCAGGTCGCGCAGCGTGTCCGTGAGTCCCGTGCGACAGCCTTCGTGGGCGGCCACGGCGAGTTCCTCGACGAAGAACGCGTTGCCGTCGGAGCGGGCGAAGATCTCGTCGACCTGGGTGGTGTCGGGTTCACGGGCGAGGATTCCGGCGATCTGACGGCCGACCTCGGCCCGGCTGAAGCGGCCCAGCTCGATGCGGCGGACCGTACGGAGGCGGTCGAGCTCGGCGAGCAGGGGGCGCAGCGGGTGGCGGCGGTGGATGTCGTCGGCGCGGTAGGTGGCGATCACGAGGAGGCGGCCGCTGCGCAGCGTTCGGAAGAGGTAGGCGAGCAGGTGGCGGGTGGAGGCGTCGGCCCAGTGCAGGTCTTCGAGGACGACGACGACCGTGCGGTCCGCGGCGACGCGTTCCAGGAGCCGGGCGGTGAGCTCGAAGAGGCGGGCCATGCCGTTCTCCTCGTACTGCCGTCCCGGGGTCGTCCGCGCGAGCTCGGGGAGCAGCCGGGCGAGTTCCTCCTCCTGTCCGGCTGCCGCGGCGGCGAGCTCGTCGGGCAGGGTGCGGCGCAGGGCGCGCAGGGCGGTGGAGAACGGTGCGAAGGGAAGGCCGTCCGCGCCGATCTCGACGCAGCCGCCGCTTGCGACGACGGCACCCTCGCGGGCGGCGGCGGTACCGAACTCCTCCAGGAAGCGGGTCTTCCCGACGCCGGCCTCGCCGCCGAGCAGCAACGCCTGCGGCTCCCCCGCGGCGGCGCGGGCGAGCGCGTCGTTCAACACCCCCAGTTCGTCTGCGCGTCCGACGAACACCGGGCTGACGGACCTGGTCTCCACGGGCCCGAGCATGGCACAGGGGGCCGACAGGGCGGCAGCGGTTATCGGGACGACGAGCAGTGCGCCGCCGGTCGGCGGGCCGCCGACCGGCGGGAGGCGGCCGACCCCCGTACGGCCGCCCTCCCGCACGCCCTGTGGACGGCCGGGTGTCGAACGGCCGTCCACAGGAGCCCCCGCGCTCATGCCGCGCGGGCGAACCGGTGCCGGCGGGGACGGTCGCTATGGGACTGCCCCTCCGTGTCGTCCTGTGCGGACCGGTGGGCGGTCGCGCGGTGGGCGGCCCGGCGGCCGCTCGCGGCCTCCTTGGCGAGCCGGTAGGTCTGGGCCTTGCGGATCAGTTCCGCGGACCGGAGCTGCTGAAGGTCGTACTCGATCATCTCGTAACCCCTTGTGAAGAGCCGGTTTCGGCTTCGCTTGTTCGCGATGCCTCAACCCTCGTCTCCCAGGGGGGTGCGCCACATCGGGAGAGTTCCGCATCTTGGGAACGCGAAGGGCCTTAGGGCGGGCGCCGGTTTCCCGCGCCCGCCCTAAGGCCCCTCAGGGTCGTCGGGATTCAGCTGGTGGAGGGCAGTCCGAGGATGAGGTCGGAGTACTTGGCGACCGCGAGCACCAGTCCGACGACGCCGAGCGAGATGCCCGCCCAGGCGACGGACTTGATCCAGGCGGCCTGCGGCTTGCCGGGGGCACCGAACGCGGGCCGGACCAGCACGACGACGCCGACGATCAGCGCGGCCAGCGCGAAGAGGCCGCCGATCAGCGCGGTGGTCGCCCAGGCATCGCCGTAGACCTCCTTGACCTGCGCGGCGACGCTCGCGGTCGACGAGGCCTGGAGCTGGAGCTGGCCGTTCAGGGACTCCCGGGCGGCGGCCACGGTGGCGACCCAGCTGCCGGTCAGCGAGACCACGCCGAGTCCGGCGGACACCACGGCGGCGGCACCCTGGCCTACACCGGTGTCCTGTCCCGCTTCGGCCGAGTCGTCGTCGGCCGCGAGGTCCTCGTCGGCCTCGTCCGTCTCGTCGGCCGCGTCCGGCTCCTCGACGTCGGCCGCGCTCCCGGCGGCCTCGGCGGCCCCGGCCCCGGTCTCGTTGTCCGTGGACGCCTCGGCGTTGTCGGTCTTGGTGACGTCCACCGTCTGCTCGTCGCGCTTCGCCTCGGTGCCGGTCTCGGCCCCGGCCTCGTCAACTGTCTTGGTTCCCATGAGCGCACCGTACGGACGCTGTCTGAGAGGTTCCTTAATGTTCTCTGTGGGCCGCGTCCGCGCGTGCGGCACGCCACTCGGGCGCGAGCACGGACCACACCTCCAGGTCGTGCCGGACCCCGCGATGGGGGTGCTTCTCCCGGAACACGCCGTCCCTGCTCATGCCGAGCCGCCGGGCCACGTTCAGGCTCGGGACGTTGCCCGCCGCGGCGACCCACTCCACGCGGTGGATCCCGCGCTCCTCGACCGCCCAGTCGATGAGGATCCGCATGGCCCGGGTGACCAGACCGCGCCCGGAGGCGGCGGGTTCCAGCCAGCAGCCGACCTCGCAGTTGCCCTGTTCCGCGTCGAAGTTCAGGAAGAGCACCCCGCCCACGAGCTTCCCCTCCAGCCACAGGCCGTGCAGGGACCCGGTACCGGCGGCGCGCATGTCGGCGTACCTCTGCAGGTGCTCCCGCGCGGACGGCACGTCCGTGGACTTGGACCCGAAGGGGATGAACTGCCCGATGAACTCGCGTCCCCGGTCCAGGTGCGCGAGGAACTCCTCGGCGTGCCACGGCTCCAGGGGCCGCAGTTCCGCTCCGTCGTCACCCAGGGATATCGCGTACATCCCGCTCCCGCTCCGTCGTCGGTACGTCCGTCATCTCGGCGTCCGCCGCCGCGCGGCCCAGTACGTCCGCCGCCTCGGCGTCCGTGGCCTCGGCCAGCCTCTCATGCGCGGCACGGCACTCGGGCGGCTCGATGCTGATGCGCGGCAGCCGCCGGTCGAGCCAGCGGGGCAGCCACCAGTTGGCGTCACCGAGCAGGTGCATGAGGGCGGGGACGAGGAGCGTCCGCAGGATGAAGGCGTCCAGGGCGACGGCGGCGGCGAGGGCGATGCCGAACATCGCGATGACGCGGTCGCCGCTGAGCACGAAGGCGAGGAACACCGAGATCATGATGACGGCGGCGGAGTTGATCACCCGGCTCGTCTCGGCGAGGCCGACCCGGACGGCGCGCCGGTTGTCACCGGTCTCCAGCCACTCCTCGTACATCCGGCTGACCAGGAAGACCTGGTAGTCCATGGAGAGCCCGAAGAGCACCGACACCATGATCACGGGCAGGAAGGGCTCGATGGGTCCCGCGCGGCCGAGGCCGAGCAGCTCACTCCCCCAGCCCCACTGGAAGATCACTACGACGACTCCGAAGGCGGCGGCGACGGCGGCGATGTTCATCGCCGCGGCCTTGAGCGGGATGCCGATCGAACGGAACGCGAGCAGCAGCAGGACGCAGCCGAGGCTGATCACGACGCCGACGAACAGCGGGAGCTTGCCGACGATGACGTCCGCGAAGTCGTCGTAGCTCGCGGTCACGCCGCCGACCTGCACATCGAGGTGGGTGCCCGACTCGGCGCGCGGCAGGACGTCGGTGCGCAGCCGGTCGACGAGGTCGCTGGTCTTCTGGGACTGCGGCGCGGAGGCCGGGACGACGGTGAGGAAGGCGGTGTCGCCGGCGCCGTTGTACGTCACCGGTGTCGCCGCCGCGACACCCTCGGTGGCCTGCAGCGTGGCGTCCAGGTTGTCCAGGGCGAGCCTGTCCTCGGCGCCGCCGACCTTGGTGACGAGGGTCAGGGGCCCGTTCACGCCGGGGCCGAAGCCGTGCCCGATGAGGTCGTAAGCCTGCCGGGTGGTCGTCGTCTCCGGGTCGTTGCCCTGGTCGGAGGTGCCCAGGTGGAGGGAGAACGTGGGGAGGGCCAGCAGGGCCATCACGACGACGGCCACGGCGCCGAGCAGCTTGGGGTGGCGTTCCACGAAGGCGGACCAGCGGGCGGCGAACCCGGTGGCCATCTCCGGCTCGGGCCCGTGCTCCTCCAGTCGCCGCCGCTCGCGGCGGCTCAGTGCGCGTGGGCCGATGAAGGAGAGCAGCGCGGGCAGCAGGGTCACGGAGGCCGCGACGGTGAGGACGACGGTCAGCGAGGCGGCGACGGCGACGCCGTTGAGGAAGCTGAGCCTCAGGATGAGCATGCCGAGCAGGGCGATGCAGACGGTGGCGCCGGCGAAGACGACCGCGCGTCCCGTGGTGGCGACGGCGTTCTGCGCCGCCTCGGCCACCGGCAGTCCGCGTTTGAGGCCGCGGCGGTGTCTGGTCACGATGAACAGCGCGTAGTCGATACCGACGCCGAGGCCCACCAGCATGCCGAGCATGGGGGCGAAGTCGGCGACGGTCATGGCGTGCCCGAGGAGCACGATGCCGAAGTACGCAGTGCCCACGCCGACCAGGGCGGTGGCGATGGGCAGCATGGAGGCGGCGAGCGAGCCGAAGGCGAGGAAGAGGACCACGGCGGCGACGGCCACGCCGACGATCTCGGCCAGGTGCCCGCCGGACGGCTTGGTGAGGGCGATGGCGGTGCCGCCCAGTTCGACGTCGAGCCCCTTGGTCTCGGCGGCCTTCGCGGCGCCGACGACGGCCTGGACCTCACCCTTGTCGAGGTTCTCGGCGCGGTCGGCGAAGGTGACGGTCGCGTACGCCGTCCGGCCGTCCGCGCTGATCCGGCTGTCCGAGTTGGTCCGGCCCGGTCCCTGGTGCGCGTACGGGCTGTCCACCGAGGCCACTCCGGGGAGCTTCTCGATCTTGTCCAGGGCGCGGGTCATCGACTGTTCGACGTCGGCGGCGCGCACGGTGCCCGAGCCGGTGTGCCAGACGACGGTGTCGCTGTCGCCGCCGAGGCCCGGGAAGCCGGTGTTCAGGAGCTGCGTCGCGTGGCCCGATTCGGTGCCGGGTACCTCGTAGTCGTTCGAGTACGCGGAACCCGTCACGGCAGCCGCGGCGGTCACACCGCCGAAGGCCAGAAGCCAGAGCAGAACGGCGACGAGGCGATGCTGGACACACCAACGTGCGAGGGCTGCCACGAACGAGCTCCCTGGGGGATATATGGATCTTTATCGGGAACTGCCCGCAAAGAACGCATGACTAATGCGCCATCACTCTTACAGCCGTAAATGATCCTTTGTCGCGTTCGTGGGCTTACTCACAGGTCCGGGACTCATGTCACAGGACATTGCTGTGGGCTCTGTCACCCCGCCCGTCATCGCTCAGTCGAGCTGGTCACCCACGGCCATGACCATCACACCGACGATCATCAGCCACAGCGCCCGCCGGGTGCGGCCCTTGGAACCCAGCACGGACGCGCCGGCGCACAGGACGGCCCCAGAGGCATAGGAGAGGGGTATGAGGGCCCTCGTGGAGGTGGTGGAGCGCATCGCCGACGCGGCGAGCCCTGCGACGGCCAACAGGGCTCCTGTCCCGACGGCGGTCCAGCGGGCCCGGCGTATCTCCGGGTCATGATCCTCGTCGTCGGGATCCTCCGGGTTCTGAACCTCGCCGTCCTGAACCTCGCCGTCGGGATCTTCCGGGTCCTGAACCTCGCCGCCCTGAAGCTCTTGGCCATGTTCCTCTTGGCCATGTTCCTCGCGGTCGGGCGTCTCGCGGTCGTGCGCCTCTTTGCCCTGCTCCTCTTTGCCCTGCTCCTCTTTGTCCTGCTCCTCTTTTTCCTGCTCCTGCGGGGCCTGAACCACTGGGTCCTGGACCCTGCCGTCACGCGTCTCGCCGTCGTGCGTTTTGTGTTCTTGCGTCTCGGAGTCGGTGCTTCCACTCATGGCGCGGGAGCGTAGCGCGTTGATCTGAGCACGCCGACACAGACCCCAGGGGGCGCGCCGGTCACGACGCACCCCCTGGGATGTGGGAAAACCCGGACCTCAGCCTTCGCTGACACCCAGCTTCTCCAGGATGAGCTCCTTGACGCGAGCCGCGTCGGCCTGGCCGCGGGTCGCCTTCATGACCGCGCCGACGAGCGCGCCGACGGCCTGGACCTTGCCGCCACGGATCTTGTCGGCGATGCCCGGGTTCCCGGCGATGGCCTCGTCGACGGCGGCGGTCAGCGCGCCCTCGTCCGAGACGACCTTCAGGCCGCGCTTGTCGACGACCTCGTCCGGGGTGCCCTCGCCGGCCAGGACGCCTTCGATGACCTGACGGGCGAGCTTGTCGTTCAGATCGCCGGAGGTGACCAGCTCGGCCACCCGGGCGACCTGCGCCGGGGTGATCGGCAGGTCCTCCAGGGCCTTGCCCGACTCGTTGGCGCTGCGCGCCAGCTCGCCCATCCACCACTTGCGGGCGGAGGCGGAGTCGGCACCGGCTTCGATCGTCGCGACGATCGAGTCGATGGCACCGGCGTTGAGCATCGACTGCATGTCGTGGGCGTTGACTCCCCACTCCTCGCGCAGCCGGTTGCGCCGGGCCAGCGGCTGCTCGGGCAGCCCGCCGCGCAGTTCCTCGACCCAGTCACGGGACGGGGCGACGGGGACGAGGTCGGGCTCCGGGAAGTACCGGTAGTCCTCGGCCTCCTCCTTCACGCGCCCCGAGGTCGTGGACCCGGTGTCCTCGTGGAAGTGGCGGGTCTCCTGGATGATCGTGCCGCCGGAGTTCAGCACCGCGGCGTGGCGCTGGATCTCGAAGCGGGCGGCACGCTCGACGGAACGCAGGGAGTTGACGTTCTTCGTCTCGGAGCGCGTGCCGAACTTGTCGCGGCCGTGCGGGCGCAGCGACAGGTTCACGTCACAGCGCATCTGGCCCTGCTCCATCCGGGCCTCGGACACACCGAGCGCCTTGATGAGCTCGCGCAGCTCGGCGACGTACGCCTTGGCGACCTCGGGCGCCCGCTCGCCCGCGCCCTCGATCGGCTTGGTGACGATCTCGATGAGCGGGATGCCCGCCCGGTTGTAGTCGAGCAGCGAGTGGGACGCGCCGTGGATACGGCCGGTGGCGCCGCCGACGTGCAGCGACTTACCGGTGTCCTCCTCCATGTGGGCGCGCTCGATCTGCACGCGGAAGATCTCGCCGTCCTCCAGCTGGACGTCCAGATAGCCGTTGAAGGCGATCGGCTCGTCGTACTGGGAGGTCTGGAAGTTCTTCGGCATGTCCGGATAGAAGTAGTTCTTCCGGGCGAAGCGGCACCACTCGGCGATCTCGCAGTGCAGCGCGAGGCCGATCTTGATCGCGGACTCGACACCGGTCGCGTTGACGACCGGGAGGGCGCCGGGCATGCCGAGGCAGGTCGGGCAGGTCTGCGAGTTGGGCTCGGCGCCCAGCTCGGTCGAACAGCCGCAGAACATCTTCGTCTTGGTGCCGAGTTCGACATGGACTTCGAGGCCCATGACGGGGTCGTACGTAGCGAGTGCGTCCTCGTACGACACCAGGTCGGTCGTGGTGGTCACGGTGAAAACTTCCCTCTCAGCCCAGCAGGACGTCGTCGTCGCCCAGGCGCTTGAGCTCCCGGTAGAGGATGGCGAGGCCTGTGACGATGGCGGCGGCGGACACGGCCGCGTCGATGAGGCGCAGCGTGTCGTGTTCTTGGCGGGCCTTCTTGACCTGCTTCGCGACACCGAAGGCACCGAACGCCGTGCCGGCGATGGACAGATACGTGCCGGACTTGGACTTCTTGAAGCCCTTGGCCTTGGACATTGCCTTGCTCACAGCGACGGAGCCTCCTCAAGCAGCGGGTGCCCCCACTTTTCCACGAAGGCGGCCTCGACGGCGGCGCCGACCTTGTAAAGGCGGTCGTCCTTCAGCGCCGGGGCGATGATCTGCAGACCGACCGGGAGGTTGTCCTCGGGCGCGAGACCGCAGGGCAGCGACATGGCGGAGTTGCCGGCCAGGTTGGTCGGGATGGTGCACAGGTCCGCGAGGTACATCGCCATCGGGTCGTCGGCGCGCTCGCCGATCGGGAAGGCGGTGGTGGGCGTGGTCGGGGAGACGATCACGTCCACCTGCTCGAACGCCTTCTCGAAGTCGCGCGTGATGAGCGTACGGACCTTCTGGGCGCTGCCGTAGTACGCGTCGTAGTAGCCGGAGCTGAGCGCGTACGTTCCGAGCATGATGCGGCGCTTGACCTCGGGGCCGAAGCCGGCCTCACGGGTGAGGGCGGTGACCTCCTCGGCGGAGTGCGTGCCGTCGTCACCCGTACGGAGGCCGTAGCGCAGGCCGTCGAAGCGGGCGAGGTTGCTCGAACACTCGGACGGCGCGATCAGGTAGTACGCGGAGAGCGCCAGGTCGAAGGACGGGCAGTCCAGCTCGACGATCTCGGCGCCCAGTTCCCTGAGCATCGCGACGGCCTCGTCGAAGCGCTGCACGACACCGGCCTGGTAGCCCTCGCCGCGGAACTGCTTGACGACACCGACGCGCATGCCCGTCACGCTGCCGTTGCGGGCGGCCTCGACGACCGGCGGGACCGGGGCGTCGATGGAGGTCGAGTCGAGCGGGTCGTGCCCGGCGATGACCTCGTGCAGAAGAGCGGCGTCGAGGACCGTACGGGCGCAGGGGCCGCCCTGGTCGAGGGAGCTGGAGAACGCCACCATGCCGTAGCGGGAGACCGCGCCGTACGTCGGCTTGACGCCGACCGTGCCGGTGACGGCGGCCGGCTGGCGGATGGAACCGCCGGTGTCGGTGCCGATCGCGAGGGGCGCCTGGTAGGAGGCGAGGGCCGCGGAGGAGCCGCCGCCCGAGCCGCCGGGGATCCGGGTGAGGTCCCACGGGTTGCCGGTCGGCCCGTACGCGCTGTTCTCGGTGGAGGACCCCATGGCGAACTCGTCCATGTTGGTCTTGCCGAGGATGACCACGTCGGCGGCCTTCAGCCGCTTGGTGAGCGTCGCGTCGTACGGCGGGATCCAGCCTTCGAGGATCTTCGAGCCGACCGTGGTCGGGATGCCCTCGGTGGTGAAGATGTCCTTCAGCGCGAGGGGCACACCGGCGAGCGGGCCGAGCTTCTCGCCGGCCTCCCGCTTGGCGTCCACGGCACGCGCCTGGGCGAGGGCGCCCTCGCGGTCGACGTGCAGGAAGGCGTGCACCTTCTCGTCGACGGCCTCGATGCGGGCGAGGTGGGCCTCGGTGACCTCGACGGCGGTCAGTTCGCCCGCCGCGATCTTCCCGGCGATCTCGGCCGCGGTGAGCTTGATGATGTTGGTGTCCGTCATGGTGATTAGTCCTCCCCCAGGATCTGCGGCACCTTGAAACGCCGCTGCTCCTGGGCCGGGGCGCCGGAGAGCGCCTGCTCGGGGGTGAGCGACGGACGGACCTCGTCCGCGCGCATGACGTTCGTCAGCGGCAGCGGATGAGACGTCGGCGGTACGTCTTGGTCGGCGACCTCGCTGACGCGGGCGACCGCGCCGATGATGTCGTCGAGCTGGCCTGCGAAGTGGTCGAGCTCTTCGCCCTTCAGCTCCAGACGCGCCAGCCGTGCGAGGTGGGCGACCTCCTCGCGCGTGATGCCAGGCATGCAGCGATCCTCTGGGGTGAGTGCGGTGTGTTTTGGCCCAATCCTATGGGGCTCGGGCCGATGCCCGCGCCCGGGTTTGCCGCGGCACGCCCGCACCCCGGCCTCCGGCCGGTCGTCTCCCACCCGCGCACCACCCGTTCACCGCCCCCGGCGACCCGAGCCCTCCCGTTCGACGTCCCACCGTCGGCGTCGATCGGGCGACCCGACTGGCCCCCCGGCCGGACATCACCCACCCCCGTACACCGCCCTCGCCGTCGGCGTCCGTCGCGCCGGAGGGCGCGGGAGGTCGCGTCTGTGGCCATGCCTCCTCCCAACCGCGGGACGCCTGCGGCGAGAAGGCACCACGAGGGGGCCGAGCCTGTCGGAAGACGGTGAACGGGCGGTGCGCGGGTGGGAGACGACCGGCCGCAGGCCGGGCCGGCGCTACTCGGCGGCGGGAAGCGCCGCTCGCGGGCGCTGCCAGCCGCGGGAACCGCGGGCCAGCAGCCACGCCGTGGCCTCCTCCGGAGGCATCGCGGCGGCGACCAGCCACCCCTGGACGGCGTCACAGCCGAGGTCCCGCAGCCGCTCCCACGTCTCGTCGTCCTCGACGCCCTCCGCCACGACGAGCAGACCCAGTGAATGCGCGAGGTCGACGGTGCAGCGCACGATCTCGGCGTCCTCGGTGTCCACGGCGAGCCGTGCGACGAACGAACGGTCGATCTTCAGCTCGCTGACCGGGAGCCGGCGCAGATGGACGAGCGAGGAGTAACCGGTGCCGAAGTCGTCCAGCGACATCTTCACGCCGTGCCCGGTGAGAGCCGCCAGGGTGTCGGCGGCACGCTGCGGGTCCTCCAGGAGCACGTGCTCCGTTATCTCCAGTTGGAGCGCTCCCGCGGGGACTCCGTGCCGGGCGAGGCGGGCGGCGACGGCGCCCGCGAACCCCGGCGTGTGCACGTCGCGCGGCGACACGTTCACCGCGACCGGCACGTACAGGCCCTGGGCCCGCCAGCGCGCGACCTGTCCGAGAGCCGTCTCCAGGACGTACTCGGTGAGGTGGGGCATCAGCCCGGACGACTCGGCGATCGCGATGAACTCGTCCGGCGGTACCTTGCCGCGCTCGGGATGCACCCAGCGGACCAGTGCCTCAAGACCGGCCACCTGTCCGTCGAAGCGGACCTTGGGCTGGTAGTGCAGTTCGACGTCGCCGGTGTCCAGGGCCCGGCGCAGGTCGCCCAGCAGGCCCAGCCGGTCGGGAGTGTTGGAGTCCCGCTTCGACTCGTACACCTCCACGCCCGTGCGGTCCCGCTTCGCCTGGTACATCGCGATGTCCGCACGGCGCAGCAGCCCCTCCGCGTCGAGCGCGTGGTCGGGGAAGACGGCGAGCCCGGCGCTGGCCTCCAGGACGAGGGTGAGTCCGTCGAGGTCGAGCGGCGAGCCGAGGGCGGCGACCAGATTGCGGGCGACCCGTGTGGCCGACGTGGTGGAGTCCGCGACCGGCAGTAAGACGGCGAACTCGTCACCGCCGAGCCGCGCGGCCTCCGCCCCGCGCGGCAGTGCCAGGCGCAGCCTGTCGGCTATCTGGAGGAGCAGCCGGTCACCGGCGAGATGCCCCAGGGTGTCGTTCACCGAACGGAAGCGGTCCAGGTCGATCAGCATCAGGGCGGAGCGGGCGCCGATGCGCTCGGCGTCGTCCAGCGCCGTCCAGGTGCGTTCCAGCAGCCACTGGCGGTTGGGCAGCCCGGTGAGCGGGTCGCGCAGTTGCTCCTCGGCCCGTGCGCGGGCTATCCACAGAGTGGAGTCGAGGGCGATCAGCGGGATCGAGAACAGCGGCAGCAGCATCGGCTGGGCCAGCGCGACGACGCAGATCAGCGGCGCGATGCCGAGCAGGGCCACGGCGACGAGTCCCTGTCTCACCAGGGCCGTACGGGCGACGGTGGGCAGGCCGCCGCCGCGCGGTGCGTTCAGGTACCAGAGCAGGGCGCGGGTGACGGCGAGGTAGGCGCCCGCCACCAGCACCACCTGGGGGGCGGCGTACAACGTCCAGGCCAAGGGGTCCCAGGGCGTTTCGACGCTCGGGAACCGCCCGAACGACGCGAGGACCAGGGCTCCGGCCCCGATGCCGAGAATGTCGACCGCACCGTGCAGCACGCCTTGGCGCCAGCGGTTGCGGCGGGCCGTGCCGACCAGGACGACGACGGTCAGGCTGACCATGCCGGCGGGAACCCAGCCGTAGAGCAGCAGGACGGCGAGGGTGAGTGCCGCGCCGGAGCCGGTGCCGCCCCACCAGCGGGCGCGGCCGAGTGCGACCAGGTGGCCGACGATGACGCCGGTCAGCAGCGCCAGCGACCAGCCGACGGCGCCGCACGGGAAGAGCGCGTGGTGACCGGTGAACGCGCGGTAGAAGCCGGCGCCCAGGACGAACGCGGCGGTGGCCACGACCGTCGACGGCAGTGCGGGCCAGGACATGTGGCGTTCGGGATCGTGGCCGGGCAGGCCGGTGCCGCGCTCGGCGGTGAGACGGCCGACGCCGGGGGCGGCGAGCGGTGCGGCGCCGAGCCCGCTCGGGGCGGGGCGCTCCGAAGGCCGCCCCGTCCGCAGGCCTGCCAGCCACGCGCCGGTCATCCGGCGCAGGCGCAGCCGCGAGTCGGGAGCGGCGCTCTCGGTCGGTTCCATTCCCGTCCCTCTCACTGCCGGCGGTGCCCACGCCACGTGGTCCGTTGCCGGCGACAACTGCCAACGGTGCCGCGTCGGAAAACCCTTCCCCCGGCTCGTGCGGAGCGGGGGATGCGCCGACCGCGGCCGGGCACGGCGGGCGCACACGTCAACAGTAGGCCGCAGAAGGCTTCCACGGGCAGCGGTCGACGACGGTTGCCCGAATACAACCTAGTCACCCGTATTCTGCCGATATGCGCCGAACGGGTGGCCTTCAATCGCTATTCCTCGATCGGAAGCGCGACTTCCGCCGCCGCGTCCGGCCCTTGTCCGAGCAGGACCGCGAAGCCCGCCTCGTTCAGGACCGGAACCTTCAACTGCATCGCCTTGTCATACTTCGAGCCAGGATTGTCGCCCACCACAACGAAGGATGTCTTCTTCGAAACAGAACCGGTCACTTTTGCTCCACGGCTCTGAAGTTCCTCCTTCGCCCCGTCCCGCGTGTGGTGTTCGAGCGTGCCCGTGACCACGACGGTGAGTCCCTCGAGCGGGCGGGGGCCTTCGTCCTCCCCCGCGCCCTCGTCCTCCATCCGGACGCCGGCGGCCTTCCACTTGCGGATGATCTCGCGGTGCCAGTCCTCGGCGAACCACTCCTTGAGCGAGGCGGCGATGATCGACCCGACGCCCTCGGTGGTGGCGAGCTCCTCCTCGGTGGCCTCCTCGATCCGGTCCACGGAACGGAACTCCCGGGCCAGCGCCTCGGCCGCGACCGGCCCGACGTGACGGATCGACAGACCGGTGAGGACGCGCGCGAGCGGGCGCTCCTTGGCGGCCGCGATGTTCTCCAGCATGGCAAGCGCGTTCTTCTTGGGCTCTCCCTCCTGGTTGGCGAAGACCGTGGCGATCTTCTCCTCGCCGGTCTTCGGGTCGCGCTTGGGCAGCCCGCTGTCCTGGTCGAGAACGTACGCCTTGATGGGCAGCAGCCGCTCGATGGTGAGGTCGAAGAGGTCGCTCTCGTCCTTCAGCGGCGGCTCGGACGGCTCCAGCGGCTTGGTGAGGGCCGCCGCGGCGACGTACCCGAAGTGCTCGATGTCCAGCGCCTTGCGGCCCGCGAGGTAGAAGAGCCGCTCGCGCAACTGGGCAGGACAGCCACGCGCGTTCGGGCAGCGCAGGTCGACGTCGGCCTCCTTCATGGGCCGCAGCGCCGTGCCGCACTCGGGGCACTCGGCCGGCATCACGAACTCCCGCTCGCTGCCGTCCCGCAGGTCGGCGACCGGGCCGAGGATCTCCGGGATCACGTCACCGGCCTTGCGCAGCACCACCGTGTCCCCGATGAGGACGCCCTTGGCCTTCACCACGTCCTGGTTGTGCAGGGTGGCGAACTCGACCTCGGAGCCCGCGACCGTCACCGGCTCGACCTGCGCGTACGGCGTGACCCGGCCCGTACGGCCCACGCCGACACGGATGTTGACGAGCTTGGTGTTGACCTCCTCGGGCGCGTACTTCCACGCGATCGCCCAGCGCGGTGCGCGCGCGGTGGAGCCGAGCCGGC
Organism: Streptomyces sp. NPDC002742; assembly: GCF_042888885.1. NCBI lineage: Bacteria > Bacillati > Actinomycetota > Actinomycetes > Kitasatosporales > Streptomycetaceae > Streptomyces > Streptomyces sp. NPDC002742. The sequence goes on along the minus strand of NZ_JBIAQF010000023.1, from coordinate 91,758 downwards.
CCTGGAGGGGGATCTCGTCGAGCTTGACGACCACCCCGTCGATCTCGTGCTCCACCGCGTGGCGGTTCTCGCCGTAGTACGCGATGAACTCCCGTGCTCCGTCCAGGTCGTCGACCACCTTGGCGTAGCGCGTGGTCGGCAGTCCCCAGGTGTGCAGCAGGCCGTAGGCCTCGGAGAGCCGGCCGAGGCCGTCGAAGCCCTCCAGGGCGCCGATGCCGTGGACGACCATGTGGAGCGGCCGGGACGCGGTGACGCGCGGGTCCTTCTGGCGCAGCGAACCGGCCGCCGCGTTGCGCGGGTTGGCGAAGGGCTTGTCGCCCGCCTCCACCAGCCGGGCGTTGAGCTCCTCGAACTTCTCCATCGGGAAGTAGACCTCGCCGCGGATCTCCACGAGGTCCGGGACCTGGTCGCCCGTCAGACGGTCCGGGATCTCCTCGATCGTACGGACGTTGGGCGTGATGTCCTCGCCCGTACGGCCGTCGCCGCGGGTCGCCGCGCGCGTGAGGCGGCCGTGCTCGTACGTCAGGTTGACGGCGAGACCGTCGACCTTCAGCTCGCACAGGAAGTGGTGTTCGGAGGCGCCCACGTCCTTGGCTGCACGCTCGGCCCAGGCTGCCAGCTCCAGGTCGGAGAAGGCGTTGTCGAGCGACAGCATCCGCTGCCGGTGCTGGACCGAGGTGAACTCCGTGGCGTACGCCCCCGCGACCTTCTGGGTCGGTGAGTCCGGGGTCCGCAGCTCGGAGTACTCCTCCTCCAGCGCCTCCAGGGAGCGCAGGAGCGTGTCGAACTCCGCGTCGCTGACGACGGGGGCGTCCTTCACGTAGTACCGGAAGCGGTGCTCCTCGATCTGCTCGGCGAGCTGCGCGTGCCTCTCCCGTGCCTCGGCGGGTACCGATGTGGGCTCTGCGTGCATTTCGCCGGCCACCGTTGTGTCCTCCCGTTACTCTGGGTTGTCCGCGAGGGATCTCGCCGCCCGGACGCAGTGGGCCAGCGCCTTGCGCGCGAATTCGGGGGAAGCCCCCGCGAGTCCGCACGACGGAGTGAGCGTGACCGCCTCCGCGAGAAGACCCGGCCGCAGCCCCAGCCTGCGCCACAGCGTCCTGACACCCATGACGCTACCGGCAGGGTCCGACAATGGGACGTCCACGCCGGGGATGACACCGGCGAGGAGTCGGGTACCGCCTTCGACCGCTTCCCCGATCGCGTCGTCGTCACGTTCGGTGAGGAGCGAGAAGTCGAACGAGATCGCCGACACGCCCGCCCGGCGCAGCAGGGCGAAGGGGACGTCCGGCGCGCAGGAATGGACCACGACAGGACCGCCCCCGTGCACGCCGACGACGTCCCGCAGCGTCGCCTCGGCGATCTGGCGGTCCACGGCGCGGTGGGTTCGGTAGCCGCTGGCGGTCGGCACCTGGCCGCGGAGCACGGAGACGAGGGAGGGTTCGTCGAGCTGCAGGACGATCCCGGCCCCGGGAATCCGGCGGCGTACGTCTTCGAGGTGGAGGCGCAGTCCCTCGGCGAGCGATCCCGCGAGGTCGCGGCAGGCGCCCGGATCCGAGAGTGCGGACTCGCCGTTCCTCAGTTCCAGCGCGGCGGCAAGGGTCCAGGGACCGACGGCCTGCACCTTCAGCGGGCCCTCGTACCCCTGGGTGAACTCCTCCAGGGCGTCGAGGTCCTCCCCCAGCCACGACCTGGCCCGCTTGGTGTCCCGGCCCGGCCGGTCCCCGAGCCGCCAGCCGCTGGGCTCCACGCGCGCGTACAGCTCGACGAGCATCCCGGCGGTCCGGCCGATCATGTCCGCCCCGGGCCCCCGTGCGGGCAGTTCGGCCAGGAACGGGAAGTCGTCGAGGGACCCGGTGACGGTCTTCGCGGCCTCCCGCGCGTCACCGCCCGGCATGGACCCGACCCCGGTGGCGGAACCGAACCTGAACTCGCTGTTTTCGCTCACCCCGGAAGCGTACGTAATCCCCGGTGGAGGTCGGCGTCCCCGGGGAGGGTCAGCCGCCCGGCCGCACCGTCAGGTCGTTGACCTCGGCGTCCCGGGGCAGGTCGAGCGCCATCAGGATCGTCGTCGCCACCGACTCGGGGTCGATCCACCTGGCGGCGTCGTACTCCTTGCCCTCCTGCTGGTGGACCTTGGCCTGCATGGGGCTGGCGGTGCGGCCGGGGTAGACGGAGGTGACCCGGACCCCGGCCGCGTGCTCCTCGTGGCGCAGGGAGTCCGCGAGGGCCTTCAGTCCGTGCTTGGAGGCGGCGTACGCCGACCAGTCGGCGTGGGCGTTCAGGCCGGCGCCGGAGTTCACGAAGACCACGTGTCCCTGGGCGAGGCGGAGCTGGGGCAGGAAGTGGCGGGTCAGCTCGGCGGGGGCGATCAGGTTCACGTTGAGCTGATGGCGCCAGGACTTCGGGGTCAGCTCGCCGACCGGGCCGAGATCCACCACGCCCGCGATGTGCAGCAGGGAGTCGACCTGGCTGGGGAGCGTCTGGTGCGAGAACGCCCAGGAGAGCTTGTCGGGGTCCGCCAGATCGCCGACCAGGGTGTTCGCCCCGGGGAACGCGGCGGCCAGTTCCTTCGCGCGGCCGGCGTCGCGCGCGTGGAGCACGAGTTCGTCCCCGCGCGCGTGCAGACGGCGGGCGACGGCCGCGCCGATGCCGGAACCGGCCCCGGTGATCACATGTGTAGCCATGGACGCCATGCTCGCATCACCGGGGACCACCCTCGAACCGGGTGCCGACACGTCACGGGCGTCGGCGCCTCGGCGCGTACCGGCCCGTCAGCGGATGCCGACGCTCTCCTCCAGGTAGGCCAGCGCCCCGACCGGCTCCTCGGCGAAGAACACCAGGTCGGTGAGCGGGCGGGGCAGGAAGCCCTCGGTGTCCATCCTGCGGAACTGCTCCTTGAGGCCGTCGTAGAAGCCGGCCGTGTTGAGCAGGACCACCGGCTTCTCGGTCTTCCCGTGCTTCTTCAGCTCCAGGATCTCGGTCGCCTCGTCGAGGGTCCCGGTGCCGCCGACCATGACGACCACCGCGTCGGCCTTCGCCAGGAGCAGCGCCTTGCGCTCGGCCAGATCTCGGGCGATGACCATCTCGTCGGCGCCCGCGCGCGCCTTGGCGGCGAGGAAGTCCACGGAGACACCCACCAGCCGCCCGCCCGCCTGCTCCACCCCGTCGGCGACCACCTTCATCAGCCCGACGTCGGAGCCGCCCCACACCAGGGTGTGGCCACCCTTGCCGAGCAGTTCGGCGAACTCCCGCGCGGGGCGCGTGTAGCGGTCGTCGAGGTCGGCGGCGGAGAGGAAGACGCAGATATTCATGACTTCACCGTACGCGGGAACGATTCGGGGCTCGCGAGCGCTTTCCCGGTATGGCTGAAGGACACACGATCACCATCGAGCGGGGCGCACAGCACGTCCGCGTCGTGCACGGCGGCCAGGTCCTGGCGGAGAGCGACCGCCCCCTGGTGCTGCGCGAGACCGGCTGTCCGGTGCGTTACTACCTGCCGCCCGAGGACGTCCGCCTGGACCTGCTGACGCCCTCCGACACCCACACCTACTGCCCCTTCAAGGGCACCGCGTCCTACTGGTCGCGTCCCGACGCGGCCGATCTCGTCTGGGCGTATCCCGACCCCGAGCCCGATGTCTCCGAGATCAGGGACCACCTCTGTTTCTACGAGGTCGACGTGTCCTGAGTTCCGGGCGGACCTGGGCCGACGCGGGCGTGGTGACGCGATGAGTTCCGGACCGCGGGGCAGTCTCTACAGACATGGACAAGAAGACGATCTCGCGCGACGGGACCCCCATCGCGTACGAACGCCACGGTGACGGCCCGACGGTCGTCCTGGTCGGCGGCGCCATGTGTACGGGTGCCACGCTGGCGCCCCTGGCCGAGGCCCTCTCGGACCGCTTCGGTGCCGTCACCTACGACCGGCGGGGCCGCGGTGACAGCGGCGACACCACGCCCTTCGCGGTGGCCCGGGAGGTCGAGGACATCGCGGCGCTGATCGAGGCCTTCGGGGGCAGCGCGGCGCTCTACGGCATCTCGTCGGGCGGCGCGCTGGCCCTGGAGGCGACCGCGAGCGGGCTGCCCGTGCGCGAGGTCGCCGTCTACGAGACACCGTTCGCCGTCGACGAGGGGGCCGGCGAGCAGCGCGCCGAGTACACCGGGCGGCTGACCGAGCTGCTCGGCCAGGACCGGCGAGGGGACGCGGTCGAACTGTTCCTGTCCCTGGTCGGCACACCGCCGGAGATGATCGCCGGAGTGCGTATGTCCCACGCCTGGCCCGGCATGGAGGCCATCGCGCCGACCCTGGCGTACGACAACGCCGCGATGGGCGACAGCCGGGTGCCCCGCGAGCGGCTGGCCACCCTTTCCGTGCCGCTGCTGTCGATCGCCGGCGGCGCGAGCCCCGCGTGGATGCGCGAGGCGGCCAGAGCGGTTGCGGAGTCCGCACCGCAGGGCACCTATCGCGTCCTGGAGGGTCAGAGCCACGCGGTGGACCAGGCGGTGCTGGCTCCGGTACTGGCGGAGTTCTTCGCCTCATAGGTGGCGCGGGTGGGCGCCGTCGCCCTCCCAGGGGCATCGAACGCCGTCCCGTGAGCGGATCCTGACGGGTGCCGACCGGCGTCGGCCTGCCGCGGGAGCTGTTCGCGCAGGGGCCGCGGGCGGCCGCGGCGGAGCGCGACGTACGCGGCACCCGCTCGGCCCGGCCGCCGGAGCCGGTCGGATTCGCGTACCTGCGCGATGTGTCCGCGGAAAACGGAAGCGCACCGCTTCGCTGTGCGGGGGCTGCCCGCCGAGCGGTGGGGCGGGCTCGGCGGGCAGTGAGATTCCGGTTCATCCCGCCTGGGCCTTGATGAAGCGTGCCAGTCGTTCGACGCCGTCCGAGATTTCCTGGTGCGTCAGATAGCTGACCGACAGCCGCAAGCTGAAGTCGCCGCCGCTCCGCGGATAGAAATACGACATGGGTGTCCAGATGACCCCGAATTCCTCGGCCGAGCGGATGAGCGCGGAATCGTCGGCGCGAAACGGGACGTCGACGGCGAGGAAGAAGCCGCCGCTCGGTTCGTTCCATCGGACGCCCAGCGCGGTCCGGTCGCTTTCCGGGAAACTTCGGTCGAGTTCCTGGAGGGTCACCCGCATGGCCTCGCCGTAGTGGGCCGCGGTCCGGGTGTTGAGCCGCGAGGTCCGGCCGTCGGCGGCGAGGAGCATGCCGGCGACCACCGCCTGACTCACCGGCGACGTGTTCACCGTCACCATGCTCTTGATCTTCGTGAGTTCGTCCGCCAGCAGCCCGGTGCGCCCCTGGGCGTCCACGACGGTCTGGTCCGCGACCACGAAGCCCACACGTGCGCCGGGGAAGAGCGTCTTGGAGTAGGAGCCCAGGTGCACGACCCGGCGGCGCCGGTCCAGGGCCTTCAGGGTCGGCAGCTGCGTTCCGGGGCTGACCATCCGGTACGGCGTGTCCTCCAGGATCAGCATGTCGTGGCGGTCTGCCAGGGCCAGCAGTTCCCGACGGGTACTCAGCGGCATGGTGGCGCCGGAGGGGTTGGAGTGGTCGGGGATCGCGTAAAAGGCGCGCGGGCGTCGGCCGCGAGCCCGCTCGGCGAGAAGCGCCGCCTCCAGGACCGCGCAGTCGAAGCCGCCACGGCCCTCCTCGACCGGGGTCACCTCGACGTCGAGCAGCCGAGCCGCGCCGGTGATCCCGACATAGCAGGGGCTGGAGACCAGCAGGGCGTCCTCGGGCCCCGACACCAGTGCCCGCACCACCAGGAGCATCGCCTCCTGACAGCCGACGGTGACCACGACCGACTCGGGCGTCACGTCGATGCCCTCGTCCTTGCGTAGCGAGTCGGCGATCAGTTCGCGGATCTGGCCGCTGGTGGGGCCGTACTGGAAGAGCGCGGAGCGGATCTGCTCGGGTGACGCCCCGCCCGCCTCCAGATGGTCCAGATAGCGGCGCAGGTACTCGAAGACATGCTCGGCCTCGAAGAATCCGTCGTAGGGGCGGCCGGGTGCGAAGGAGATCGCGTCGGGGTAGCGGTGCGTGATCTCGTTGAGGAAGGTCATGGTGTCCAGCACCGGGTCACGGACGCTGCCGTGCAGTTCCTCCTTGCTCAGGGCGAAGCCGTCGGATCCGCTCCGGACGGGTGCGGGCGGCGGGAGGGCGGCGCGGGCGGCGCCCGTCGGGTGGGGCGCGGGCCGGTGGGAGTCCGTCGGGGCCGCCACCAGGTGGGGCCCCGCCTCACCGGCCGTGGCGGTACCGGTGAAAGTCATCGCCTCGGCCAGTTCCTCGATGACCATGTCCAGCACCTGCCCGACGCCGTCCTCCTGGCCCACCGCCAGCCCGTGCAGCACGGGCCGCCCCAGGAGGACCGCGTCGGCACCGAGCGCCAGCGCGGAGAGTACGTCATGGCCCCGCCGGACACCGCCGTCGAGGAGGATCGGGCAGTCCCCCGCCACGGCCGCCGCGACCTCCGGCAGGACGTCCAGGGTGGCCGGTACGCCGTCCAGTTGGCGGCCGCCGTGGTTGGACACGACGATGGCGTCGGCCCCGGCCGCGAGGGCGCGGTGCGCGTCGGCCGCGGTGAGCACTCCCTTGACCAGTACCGGGAGTGAGCTGATGGAGCGCAGCCAATCGACGACCGACCAGTCGAGGGTGTCGTCGAAGGCGGCGCGCGCGTGGTCCGCGGGCGAGGCGAATCCGTCTCCGGTGAGGTTGGCGGGCGTGACGCCCTCCGGCAGCCGGAAGCCGTTGCGCAGGTCGCGCAGCCGTCGGCCGAGCCGGGGCGCGTCCACCGTGAGGACCAGTGCCTCGAATCCGGACCGCTCGGCACGCGCGACGAGTTCACGTGTCAGGGCGCGGTCGCGGAAGCAGTACACCTGGAGCCAGAGCGGGGCGTCCGCCGCCTCGGCTATGTCCTCGAAGGTGCGCCCGGCGAAGGTGCTCACCACGAACGGCAGTCCGGCGCGGCCGGCGGCCCGTGCGGTGGCGACCTCCCCGGACGGGTGGGCCAGCGTGTGGTAGGCGAGCGGGGCTACGGCGAGCGGCGCGGCCCAGGTCCGCCCCAGGATCCGGGTCGCGGTGTCGGGTCGGCCCACGCCCGACAGCACGCGCGGGAGGAGCCGCGCGCGGTCGAAGGCGTCGGTGTTGGCCGCCAGCGTCCGCTCCTCCCCTGCGCCGCCTTCCAGGAAGTCCCAGGTGGCGCGGGGGAGGGCAGCACAGGCCCGGGTCGCGTAGTCGGCCAGCGTGTACAGGCCACGCGGGGCCCCCGGGTCGTCCACGCCGGTCATCCGACGGCCAGGCGGTCGCGCTCCACGGCCTCGTACAGGGCGCGGATGTTGGCGCTGCCGAACCCCCGGGAACCCTGGCGCTGGATGAGCTCGTAGAAAAGCGTGTTGCGCTCGTAGGGCGAGCGGCTGAACAGCTGGAGGAGATAGCCCCACTCGTCGCGGTCGGCGAGGATCTGGCCCGTGCGCAGCTCGGCGATCTCCCCGCTCATTCCGGCGAACCGCTCGGCGAGCATGTCGTAGTACGTGCCGGGGGTGGCGAGGAACTCCACGCCGCGGTCCCGGAATTCGCGCACCGTGGGGATGATCTCGTCGACCAGGAAGGCCAGGTGCTGGACGCCGGGACCGCTGTTGCGTTCGAGGAACGCGTCGAGCTGCCCGGGGCTCTTCGTCGGGTCGGGAGCGACGAGGGTGAAGGTGACGCCTCCGGAGGCGCTGCGGACGACGATCGAGTCCATGGCCTGTTCACCGACGGCGACGTACTCGGAGGAGTAGCGGTCCATACCGAAGGCGTCTCGGTAGTAGTCGGCGTATTCGGTCAGCCGGGAGCCCTCGACGCAGACGGCGACATGGTCGAGTAACCGGATCCGGTCCCCGGGTCCGGCCGGTGGCTGGGGCGCGGCCACCCAGGAGCGGCCCGGGGGCAGGGCGGGCTCCGCGGCGCCGGCGCGGTGCGGCAGCAGGGTGTGGGTGACGTCGCCGAATCCGGACACGACCGGGTGGCCGTACTCGGCGTCGAGCGGCTTGGCACCGGCCGCCAGTGCCGCGGAGCGGGTTTCCGCCACGTCGTCGCAGGTCAGACCGATGTCGGCGATGCCGTCACCGTGCTGGTCGAGGAATTTCGAGATTCCCCGGCCCGAGGTGACGATCACTTGTGCCCCGCCCTGCCGTAACAGGATGGAACTCCGGTCGGGCTGCGCGACGTCCGCGACGCGGAGGAAGCCCATCCCGGCGACGAAGTGATCGACGGCAGAAGGTGCGTCTTTCGTGTAGAGCTCGACGTGCGCTATGTCATGCACCGACATAGAAGTACCTCCTGAAAGACCGATGGCGGGATGTCGATCGGCTACCAGCGCCACTCCTGCTGGCCGTAAAGGTGTCCGGCCTTGATGCCGGGGTCCTTGCACCAGGTCGTGAACTCGTCGATCCGCTTGATCTGGTGCGTGTCCTCGGGGTGTGTCGTCGCCATGAGGTGGCCCTGTCAGGGCTCCTTGACCATGGCGTGGACGTGCGCCTTCCTGGCGCCGAGCTCGACGGTGATGCCGGCGGCCCGGGCGGCGTCGGAGCCGGACGGTTTGCGGGAGTTGCTCAACTTCTTGATCACTGGCCTGGTGAGCGGCACATGGTGGAGCCGGTTGAGCGGGGCACCGTCGCACTCGATGCCGAGAAAGGGGATGCCGACGATGCCCAGGTGCGCCTCGACTTGGCGGTAGAGCGGGGGTCGATGGAGGAGTCGATATCGATGAGGACCTTTTTGCCAGCGAACTCGGCCAAATCCAACAGGTAGGACTTGCAGTACTTCCTCACCGGAACCTCCGAAAGCGGCAGTCGGCGAACACGACCGCCCGCAGCGTCGACGGAACCGGTCGACGGGGTTCATCGGAAGGCCGCGAATCGTTTTGTCGCGCGATCAGGCGCTCTCAGACTACGCCAACGGTGCCTGCTCATCCATAAGTTCCGTTTCTATGCGGCGAGGCGGACGACGCGTTTGTAGCGACACAGGGCGGCGGCGAGGCCGAGAAGGCCAGGTAGTTGCGGGATGGTGCTCGTATTGAGGGCCGAGTCCGCGGCGGCCACAGTGGGGAGCCGGCCGCCCTGACAGTCACTTGCCGCGTTTGCCGGTAATAGTGGAATTCATGGCCAGAATTGCAGACTGCAGCTTCGCGCCCACATCATTATGTTGTGATCCATGTCACAGCGTCAGGGTAAATGATCATGCCGGTGCGTATCCACATCACGGGGCGACTGTGAAACGATACGAACGCGCCATCCTCGGGCAAGGTAAAAAGAGTTCATCCGGTCCATCGATCGTCTGAATCAAATACGGGGGCAAATATGTCGACAATGATCGTCATCGGATATCGAGGCGATCTCGACCAGGCGCTGCGACGCCGAGGCCTGAATCCTTTCTATGTGGTCCAGGCTCCCAGGGGCGCACCGGACGACCGGGAATCGTGCTGGGTAACCGATTTCGAAAATGCCCAGGAAGTGCTGCGCGCGGTGCTCGCCCGACGGCTCGACAACGTGGTCGGCGTCCTGTCCGTCCACGAAATGGGAGTGTTCACCGCGGCCTATCTGCGGCAGCAGCTGAACCTTCCTGGTAATACGGATTCACGCACCGTCCTCTCCTTCCGTGACAAGTACCTCCAGAAGAGCGGGCTCCCTCCCGAAGTCCGGCGAGCGCGTTGTCGGCATGTACCGAAGGGCGCTTCCTACCAGGATCTCGTCGACGATCTGGGAAAGATTTTCGTAGTCAAGCCGGCGGACGGGGCGGGCGCCCTGCGCACGAACATCGTCCGTTCCGCCGAGGAGTACGAACAGGCACTCTCGCTCTTCTCGGGGGCGTCGGACGTGGAAATCGTCGCCGAGTCGTTCATCGACGCGCCGGAGGTCTACATCGACGGCATCTGGAGAGCTGGTGAGCTCCAGTGGTCGTCGATGGGCCGCTACCACGAAGCACCGATCGATGCCGCAAAGGACGGGACCCTCGCCGCGTGGGTGCTGGACAGAAGGCTCCACACCGGGCTGTACCAGCAGTCCGAGACGATCGTCCACCAGGTCCTCGGAAGCCTTGGTGCTCCCGATTGCGTCTTCCACCTGGAGATTTTCGAGGAAGAAACGGCGCTCACCTTCGGCGAGTGCGCCATTCGGCTTCCCGGCGGGCTTTCCCCACAGATCTATGAAAAGACGTACGGTGTCGATCTGCTCGACACAGAGATCGGCCTGGCGCTCGGTGAGCCGCCGACCCGGACGGGGCGCGACGGAGCGCCCGACCGTTTCTATGGATGCATCCTCCTGCGGCGTCCCGACAGCGGACACCTGACCCAGGAAGATTTCGAGCGTGCCTTCCAGTTCGACGAGATCCACTACGACTCGTCACCCGACGCGCCGACCGGCCCCTACGGCCTTGTCGGTCAGGCGCTCGTGTCCGCCCCGGACGAACCCGAACTGGAGAAGAAGGTTCGCGACATCGTCCGATTCAACGTGACCGGCGGAGCGCAACGAGCGGCTTCGTGCTCTTAGCAGCCCCTCGTCGGCCGTCCGCAGCACGTTCATCAAGCATCCATACGTCAGGGAAAGCGTGGCACACCCCTGTCCGCCTTCTCCTCCCCTTCGACCGGAGGTCCTCTTTTCATGCCGGAATTACGTCGTGTCACGACGCTTCCCGACCTGCTTGAAAGAGCGGCGCTCAACACGTCCCGCGGTGTAACCTTCGTCGGCGGCCCATTCCTTTCCTACGCGGAATTACGGGAGTCCGCCGCCCGCATCGCGCAGGGACTGCGCGACCACGACACCGCCCCGGGCGAGCGCGTGCTGATAACGGCAACCGACCCCGAGCATTTCTTTCCCGCTTTCTGGGGCTGCGTGCTGAGCGGCGTCGTGCCGTGCCCGGTCGCCCCGGCGGCCGATCCGGTTCGGTGGCGCGACCGGTTGGAACATCTGCGGACGCTGCTCGGCGACCCGCTGGTGATCGGCTCCAAGGAGACCCCTCGCGAACTGCCCGATGTGGGGCTGCGATCGGTGACCGTCGAGGAGTTGAGCCATGCGACGGCCGGGACACAGCCGCTGCACACACCCGGCCCGGACGACCTCGCCCTGCTGATGCTCACCTCAGGGTCCACCGGGTCGAGCAAGGCCGTCCGGCTCACCCACGCCAATCTCCTTGCCGCGCAAGCCGGGAAGGCGGGAGCGCTCGGACTCGGGCCCGACGACACCTCGTTGAACTGGATCTCGACCGACCACATCGCCGCCGTCGAGGCCCATCTGCTGCCCATGTTCAACGGAGCGGACCAGGTCATGACGGACCCGGCCACGGTCCTCACCGACCCCCTGGAGTTCCTCCGGCTGGTCGCCGCGCATCGGGTGCGGGTGACCTTCACCCCCAACTTCCTGTTCGGGCAGCTGAATCAGGCACTCGAAAAGCAGCCGCCCACGGCGGGCGAGTGGGACCTGTCGCAGCTACGCCACGTCATCTCCGGCGGCGAGGCCACCGTGACCGCCACCGTGCAGAGCTTCCTGGCGGCGCTCGCTCCGTACGGACTGCGCGGCGACGTGGTCGTGCCCGCCTTCGGAATGACCGAGACCTGCGCGGGCAGCGTGTTCAACCGCGACTTCGCGGCTCGCGACCTGGCCTTGGAGTTCCCGCCGCTCGGACGCCCCGTAGAGGGTCTGGAGATCCGTGTCGCGGGGGGAGACGGCATCGTACTGTCCTCCACGCGGCAGCCCGGCTGCACCAAGCCGGGCGAGGTGCAACTGCGCGGCACGATGGTCACCAGCGGGTACTACGGGAACGAGACGGCCACCGCCGAGGCGTTCACCGACGACGGCTGGTTTCGCACCGGGGACCTCGGACTCCTGGACGCCGACGGCCGGCTGACGCTCGTCGGTCGTACCAAGGACTCCATCATCGTCAACGGCGTCAACTACTACAGCCACGACCTGGAAGCGGCCCTCGACGAACTGGACGGCGTGCGGCGCGGGCAGATCGCCGCGTTCCCGTTCCGGCCCGAAGGCGCCGACTCCGAACAGCTCGCCGTCGCGTTCGTCCCCGCCGATGACGCGACGGACGAGACCTCCCTGTACCGGACGCTCGTCGCGATCCGCAGCTCCACGATCATGCACTGGGGATTCAGGCCGCATCTGATCCTGCCCGTCGCCGAGTCGTCCATCCCCCGCAGCAACCTCAACAAGATCCTGCGGATACAGCTGCGCGCCGCCGTCGAGGCCGGTGACCTGGATGCCGCAGCGCGCCGCGCGGACGAGGTGAACACCCGGTTCCTCGGCGGCCACGTGGCTCCGGAAGGCGACGCCGAGACCACGCTCGCCGAGGTCTACGCCCGCGTGCTGAACATCGAGCAGGTGCACGCGACCGCCAGCTTCTTCGATCTCGGCGGCACCTCCCTCGACGTGCTGCGGCTCAAGCTGCAGATCCAGAAGGCGTTCGGTATCGATGACGTACCGATGGCGACACTGCTGCAGACGCCGACCGTGCGCGCGCTCGCCCGTCGGCTGACCGCCGACCGCGAAGCCGGCGGGGACGCCGCGTACGACCCGCTGGTGCCCCTCCAGGTGACCGGTGACGGAACGCCGTTGTTCTGTGTGCACCCGGGCCTGGGCGAAGTGCTCGTCTTCGTCAACCTCGCCAAGTACTTCACCGGCGATCGGCCTTTCCACGCGCTGCGCGCACGCGGGTTCGGCAAGGGCGAGACTCATTTCGCGTCGTTCGACGAGATGGTCGCCACGTACGTCGCCGCGATCCGGCGGACCCAGCCCGACGGGCCGTACGCCGTCGCGGGCTACTCCTACGGAGGCGCCGTGGCGTTCGAGATCGCCAAACGCCTCGAGGCCGAAGGGGACGAGGTGAAGTTCGTCGGCATCTTCAATCTGCCGCCGTCGATCTCCGGCCGGATGAACGAGATCACCTTCACCGACGGCGCGATCAATCTCGCCCTGTTCCTCGAACTGATCGACCCCTCCGACATCCCGGACCTCACCGCGACCCTGCGCCCCCTGCCGGAGGCCGACCAGTTGGCGTATCTCGTCGACCACGCACCGAAACGCCGGCTGACGGAACTCGACCTCACCATCGAACGGTTCACCGCCTGGGTCCACCTGGCGCAGAGCATGGTCCACCTGGGCCGTACCTACGAACCCTCCGGATCGGTCGAGCGGGTCACGGTGTTCTACTGCACCCCGCTGAAGGGCACCAAGCAGGACTGGCTGGACCAACAGCTGCGCCACTGGGCCCGGTTCACGCGTCGGTCCAACGAGTACATCGAGGTCGACGGGGAGCACTACACCCTGATGAGCCCTCAGCACGTACAGACTTTCCAGGCGACCCTGCGACGCGAACTGGCCCGCGCGCTCAACCGATGAACCAGGAGCGGCCGATCATGCACGGCAAGAAGATTCTCGTCACCGGCGGAACCGGCCAGGTCGCACGGCCCGTCGCCGAGGCGCTCGCCCGCGACAACGAGGTGTGGTGCCTGGGCCGGTTCGGCGACCCGGGCGCCCGCAAGGCGCTGGAGGACGCGGGCGCCCGCACCGCCACCTGGGACATGGCGGACGGTGAACTGAACGCACTGCCACGGGACTTCACGCACGTCTTGCACTCCGCGGTGCACCGGGGCGACGGCCGCGACTTCGAGGAGACCGCGCGCGTCAACGCCACGGGCACCGCCCGGTTGATGACGCACTGCGCCGACGCCGAGGCCTTCCTCTACGTGTCGTCCGGCGTCGTCTACCACCGTGCCGAGCCCACCCACCGCTACCGGGAGGGCGACCCGCTCGGTGGTGCGGCGCCCTGGCTGCCCACGTACCCCGTCGCCAAGCTCTCCGCGGAGGGTGTCGTCCGCGGCCTGTCCGAGGCGCTCGGTCTGCCGTCGGTGATCGCCCGGCTCAACATCGCCTACGGCCCGTACGGTCATGGCGGTGTCCCCTTGATCCTCTTCCGTGAGATGCGCGGCGGAAAGCCGGCGGCGGTGCCGCACCAGGGGCAGAACCACTGCAATCTCCTGCACACGGATGACGTCGTACGTCAGGTGCCGCTGCTGTGGGGCGCGGCGCAGGCACCCGCCCGGGTCGTGAACTGGGGCGGCGACGAGGAAGTCGGTGTCACCGACCTCATGGAGTACATGTCCGACCTCACCGGGGTGCCGCTGCGCCTGGAGCGCAGCGACTTCAGCAGGGAGACGGCGATCTTCGACCACGAGGTGCGGCGCGGCCTCATCGGTGACTGCACCATCGGCTGGAAGGCCGGGATCGCCCGCACCCTCGGTGAGCTGTTCGAGGAGTACCGCGATCGCATCGACGCGTACCGAGGGACGTTCCAGGAAGGGAGTCGGCATGCGCAGGACCGTTGACCTCGACGCGTTGCGACAGGTGCTGTGCGCGGCCCTCGGGTCTCGTGAACCGGTGTGCGCCCTGTCTCGACTTGGCCTGGGCGTAGGGGCGTTCACTGAAGATGATGTCCTGCACCGCCCCACCCTGGTCGCAGGCGCCGCCGGTCACGGCCCGACGAGTCCCGCCCCCGCCGCGCACGATGTCGACGCGCTCATCCGCAGGGCCGCGGAGTCGGCGGCCGCGCAGATCCTCGTGCCCCGTGTCCGCCGCACCGACGACACCGGGGCGCTTCGCGCGGCCGGCTTCGTCCCGGTCGCGGCCGGCGCGGAGTGCGTGGTGCGGCTGAGCGGCGACGTGGACGCGCTGCTGCGCGGCCGTATCGGTGCCGAGCGCCTCGACGATCTGCACCGGCGCAGCCGAGCGGTGTCCGACGACCTCAGCTGGGAGCGGATCCCGCTGAGCGGGCTCGACGAGAGGCCGTGGGCGCGCGACGCCTTCGTGGACCTGCACGGCGGCCTCCTCGACGCAGCGGCTCTGGGGGCGCTCCGACAGAGCCACTTGGCGGACCGCGCCGAGCTGCTCGTCCGGCGCCGGGGCGAGACCGTCGTCCAGGCCGGACTCCTCGTGGGCTCCCACAGCGGCCGGGGCCTGTACTGCCTCGCGCTGACCACCGACCGCGACGATCCCGCCGACCGCCACGACCTCCACGCGGTCTCCCTGTACCAGGTGTACGTCGAGGCCCGCCGTGACGGCCTCGACTGGGTCCACCTCGGCCAGGGCGAGGCCGAACACGGGCGCGCCCTGGGCGCCGACCTCTTCGTCCCGCTCGACCACTGGCTGCGTACCCCCGGCCTCGCGACCCCCGAACAGGCGCCCGCGGAACAGGCGCCCGCAGTACCGGAGATATCCCGGTTCGCGTCCTTGCCCGTCACCACCGTCGCGGTTCCCGGCCCGGCCCGCTTCCGGCACCGCCCGCGCTTCGACCTGGTCGACCTGTCGAGCAACACCAATCCGTTACTGGGCCCCGGCGGCCGCTATCCCGAACTCGACACGACGGACCTCGCCCGTACCTACCTCACCACCGTGGCCGGTCTGCCGGGCCATGACGGCATCGGTGCCCTGACGACCGATCACCTGCTCTTCTCCAGCGGGTCGGTGGACGCCGTCATGCTGCTCCTCACCGCACTGACCTCGCCGGGCGACCGGGTTTGCGTGACACCCCCCACCTTCGAGCTCTACGCCCACTTCGCCCAGGTCCTGCGCCTTCCCGTCGTGGAAGTTCCGCTCGGCGGCGATGACGTGAACCGGCTCGATGTGGAGCGGATCCTGGCGGCCGACCCCCGCGTCACGATCCTGTGCGACCCGAACAATCCTGTCGGCACCCGGCTCGACCCCGAGCAGGTCCATGAGCTCATCGCCCGCACACAGGGGCTGGTGGTGATCGACGAGGCCTATGTCGAGTTCAGCGACAAGCCCTCGTACGCGGGCCTGGTCGCCGGGCACGACAACCTCATCGTGCTGCGCACCCTGTCCAAGGCGTGGGGGCTCGCCGGGGCCCGCTGCGGCATCGCCCTTGCCCAACCCGGAATCATCGAGGGGCTGCGCCGGGTGCAAGTGCCCTTCGGGTTCACCGACGCCTCACAGCACGCCGTACGGGAACGGCTCGTCGACGTGCGCCGCGTGCGCGACAGCATCGGCCACATCCTGGCCGAGAGGGACCGCATGGCCGCACTTCTGGCGGAACACCCCACGGTGGACCGGGTGTTCCCGTCGCAGGCCAACTTCCTGCTGGTCCGGCTGCACAAGCACGAACAGGTCATGGACCGGCTGCGCGCCGCGGGCATCCTTGTCGCTGACGTCGGGCGCCTGGTCCCCGGCACCTGTCGCATCTCCATCGGCGAGAGGCACGCGAACGAGGCGCTCCTCGACGCCCTCACCGCCGCCCTGTGAAACACAGGGGCCCGCCAATTCTTCAGCCGGTCCCGTTCCTCTTCCCGTTCGTCTCGATGACCAAAAACGACAGGACGTCCTCACCGATATTCTTCAGGTCGTGCAGGTGATATTGCCCTTCGTCTAAAGTGAAGTATTTGGTGATGCCGCGCTCATAGGATATTTCCCGGCTGGTCCCATCGCTTTCGTGCTGCCGTGCCCGGCCGTCGGTCAGGGCTATCCAGAAATAGTCCTGACCGTGGCGGTGGACGGGCAGTCGCTCGCCGGGTTTGAGCTGGGTCTGCCAGATGCGCAGCTCAGGGGTGTCGTGCAACAACGTCTGGCCGCACTGGTCGTGGTGGGCGTTCGTGTCGAATTCCTGGTGCAGCGGTGGGCTCCAGCGCTCGAATGCTTGGGCCACGACAATGTTCACCAGTGAGAGAGCAGCGGTGGAATCAGTACCCATGAACCGAACCCTTTCGGTTGTGGTGCAGTTAGGCGACCGGGCCGTCTCAGGCTACTCGATTCCACCCTCTCGGGGAATCGGCTGATTCACTCCGATGCAATCCGGGCGAGCCCGTGGACATTGGGGCACGATTCCGTCACGCGCCCGTCCGTCACTCCCGGCAAGTGCACCCGCCAGGCATTTCTCGACTGCCTCGACGAGAAGTGGCGGGACATGCGCCCGAAGGGACTGGCGGACACCATGGGCGACGCCAACTCCTGAACGTTCGCCACCGAACCGACGTACCGAACGGAAGGCCCAGCCAGGTGAACAGCGAAAGAGAAAATGTCATCGCCACCGCGACCGACCCGGTGGTCCGCGATTTCCTCCGCATGGCCGACGACAGCATCGTCGCCGTGCTGCCGTACGCCTTGTCCGTCGCCGGGCATCTCGCGATCGCAGACGAATTCACCGACTCCGCGAGGAGCGTCGAGCACCTTGCCCAGGCACTCGGGGTGTCAACCGGGGCCCTGGAACGCCTCCTGCGAACCCTCGCCAGCTGTGGCTTCTTCACCGACCTGGGTGAGGGCCGGTTCTCGCTCACCCGGCTGGGCCAACTCCTGCAGACCGACTCGCCCATATCGATGCGGGCGACCCTCAGCAACGTCGAATCGTATCGGGCCTGGCTCGGCGCGGTCGACACCATCGCCACCGGCCGGCCCGCCTTCGAGACCGAGTTCGGGGCCGGATTCTTCGCCCACAAGGAACACGATGACCAGGTGGGCGCCATGTTCGACGAACGCATGCGGGAACGGGCAAGCCGCCTCTACTCGGTCCTCGCCACCCTCCCCGCCTGGAAGGGTGCCCAGTGCGTCCTCGACATCGGCGGCGGAAAGGGCGCAGTGCTCGCCTCGATCCTGACGGCCAACCCGCACCTCGGTGGAATCCTCTTCGACCGGCCCGGCGTCGTCGAGCGAGCCGAGCTCTCAGGGGAACTCGCCCCGCTCCGGGACCGCTGCCAGGTGGCAGCAGGCGACTTCTTCCAGGCGATCCCCGATGGAGCCGACACACACCTCATGTGCAGCGTCCTGCACGACTGGGAGGACGAGGATGCCATCACCATCTTGACCCGGAGCGGCGAGGCACTCCCCGCGAACGGCCGCTTGCTCATCTGTGAAATGCTCCTGCCGGACTCGAGCGAACCGCATCCGGCCTGGTGGAGCGACCTGGGCATGATGGTCGTCCTCGGCGGCCGCGAACGCACGCTGGACCAGTACCGGTCCCTGCTCCAGCGCGCGGGACTGCGCGTCTCGGACGTCACTCCGCTCCCGGACTCCTTCTTCAGCGTCATCGAAGCGCAGACCGCCCCGGCCTGACTCCGCTTCCGCCGAAGCCACTCCGGGCACGCGCACCCTCCCGGCGAGGAGGTCTTCGAGGACGCCCTGCCGGACGATGCGGAACAGCACCTTCGACCTCACGACCGGACGGGGAGGCCCCCGTCGTGGACGACGACGCCATCACCGTCTTGACCCGGAGCAGGGTAGTGGTGCGGCCCCTCCGCGGGCGCGGCCTGTGGCGCGCCTGCGGAGGGGCCGGCGAGTCCTTGAGATCAGGCGACAGTGGCCGTCGCGCGCGTGGTCGTGGCGATCGTCGCCGACCCCACCACGCGGGTGCCCTCGTACAGCACGATCGCCTGGCCGGGGGCCACTCCGCGGACCGGCTCGGTGAAGCGGACGTCCAGGGAGCCGTCGATCAGTTCGGCGCTCACCTCGGTCTCGCCGCCGTGCGCCCGGAGCTGGGCGGTGTAGGTGCCGGGGCCCGCCGGGGCCGCGCCGCACCAGCGGGGCTTGACGGCGGTCAGCGCGGACACGTCGAGGGAGGCGGCCGGGCCGACCGTCACCGTGTTGTTCACCGGCGAGATGTCGAGGACGTAGCGCGGCTTGCCGTCGGCGGCCGGGGTGCCGATGCGCAGGCCCTTGCGCTGGCCGATCGTGAAGCCGAAGGCGCCTTCGTGGGTGCCGAGCCTGGCCCCGGACTCGTCGACGATGTCGCCCTCGGACTTGCCGAGCCGGCCCGCGAGGAAGCCCTGGGTGTCGCCGTCGGCGATGAAGCAGATGTCGTGCGAGTCCGGCTTCTTGGCGACGGCCAGGCCCCGGCGCTCGGCCTCGGCGCGGATCTCGTCCTTGGTGGTGACCGTGTCGCCGAGCGGGAACAGCGCGTGGGCGAGCTGGCGGTCGTCGAGGACACCGAGGACGTACGACTGGTCCTTGGCCATGTCGGAGGCGCGGTGCAGCTCGCGCGTGCCGTCCTCGCGGACGATCACCTGCGCGTAGTGGCCGGTACAGACGGCGTCGAAGCCGAGCGCGAGCGCCTTGTCGAGCAGGGCGGCGAACTTGATCTTCTCGTTGCAGCGCAGGCACGGGTTCGGGGTGCGGCCGGCCTCGTACTCGGCGATGAAGTCCTCGACCACGTCCTCACGGAAACGCTCGGCGAGGTCCCAGACGTAGAAGGGGATGCCGATGACGTCGGCCGCGCGGCGGGCGTCGCGCGAGTCCTCGATGGTGCAGCAGCCGCGCGCGCCGGTCCGGAACGATTGCGGATTCGCGGAGAGGGCGAGGTGCACGCCCGTCACGTCGTGCCCGGCCTCGGCGGCACGGGCGGCGGCTACGGCGGAGTCCACTCCGCCCGACATGGCGGCGAGGACGCGGAGGGGGCGCTGCGAGGTGTCAGTCATAACCCCTCCAGAGTACGGGGCCGCGGGAACCGGAGCTCGCGAGTATCCGTTGAAGATCGCATGGGGGCGAAAAAGGGGAAGCCGGGAAAGCCGCGGGGCCGTGGTGCCGGGGCGGGATCCAAGGACGCGGACCAGCCGGTCGGGCGCCGGGTGCTGCTCATCGGCGGCGCGCTGGCCACCCTGAGCGCGGCCGGGATCGCCCGGGAGAAGCTGTCGCACCTGTGGTGGCGGCTGCCGGGCGTGGAGAAGGCCCGGGTCGCCGGAGCGGTGGACTTCCGGGGCGCGCGGTGGGTGGCGGCCTCGGCGGCGAACTGGCGGCGGGCCGACCGCCCCGACGACTATCCGATAGACCGGGTGGTCGTCCATGTCACGCAGGGCGGCTTCGCGAGCGCGGTGAGGGCCTTCCAGGACCCGAAGCACGGAGCGGCCGCGCACTACGTCGTCCGCAAGGACGGTCACGTCACCCAGATGATCCGCGAGCTGGACGTGGCGTTCCACGCGGGCAACCGCGAATACAACGAACGCAGCGTCGGCATCGAGCACGAGGGATTCATCGATCACGCCTCGTCGTTCACGGACGCGATGTACGAGGCCTCGGCACGGCTGACGGCCGGGATATGCGGGCGGTACGGCATCCCCGTGGACCGCGAGCACATCATCGGGCACGTCGAGGTCCCTGGCACGGACCACACGGATCCCGGACGGTACTGGGACTGGAACCGGTACATACGGCTCGTACGGCGGGCGCGCGCCGCCGTCGCCTAGGTCCCTCGTCCGGTGGGCGCACACCTCCGTCCCGTAGGTCCTCGTCCGGTCGGCGCACACACCGCCCCGTAGATCCTCGTCCGGTCGACGCCCACACCGTCCCGTAGGTCCTCGTCCGGCGGGCGCCCACCACCGTCGCGCGGGCCTGATCCGGCAGGCGCTCACAACCGTCGCGCAGGGGTGGCAGGGCGCGATCGCAGCGTGGTCACAGGCGGCGAAGCCGACGGCCCGGGGCGCCGAATCCGATGCTGTGAGTCCCGTCCGGGAAGCGCATGTCCGTTGCGTCCCGGCTCGCCGCCATGACCAGCGGGATACCAACTCGCCTTGTTCTCAGGGCAGTTGATCCTGAATTTGAGTCATCGGGGTTTTCACAGCGCAGAAGGCGTTCTCCTAAGTCGGCCCCATTCCTCGCACAGCCCTCGGGTCAAGAGTCCACCGCCATGACGCACTCCACGCAGCCCGCCTCCGGCGCGGGCAACGACAAGGGCCGGTCCAGGACCAAGGGCACGCACCGACGCGCGTTCCTCGGCGGGATGGCCGGGACGGCCCTCGCGGCGGTGGCCGCCGGTGGCACCGCCATCTCCCTGCTCACCAACGCGACGCAGAACAAGGCGCGGGCGGCGGGCACCACGCTGACCATCCCCGACCTCCTGGAGGGGACCGCCTCGGGCGGCACCACGACATCACCCTGGAGGCGAAGGCGGGCACCAGCGAGGTGCTCAGCGGCGTGACCAGCACGACCGCCGGCTACAACCAGTCGTTCCTCGGCCCCACCATGAAGTGGACCTCCGGCGACACCGTCCTGCTGAACATCACCAACAGCCTCACCGAGGACACCACCGTCCACTTCCACGGCGCGCACGTTCCACCGAGCATGGACGGCGGACCGCAGAACGCCTTCGCCTCCGGGAAGACCTGGTCCCCCACCTTCACGGTCAAGGACGAGGCCAAGACGCTCTGGTACCACCCGCACGCCCTGGGCACCACGGCCGAGCAGGCCACCCACGGGCTGGCCGGCATGATCATCGTCGAGGACGACTCCGCCGCGTCCGCGGCCCTGCCCAGTACCTACGGCACCGACGACATCCCGATCATCCTGCAGTGTCTGGCCACCGACAGCGCCGGAGAGATCAAGTACAACCTGACCGGCTACCTCGCCAACGGCCTCGACTTCCCCCTTCTGTGCAACGGCACGAACGTCGACGCCACCACGCTCTCCTTCACCGCCACCAAGAAGCGCACCCGCTTCCGGCTGCTCAACGCCTCACCGTCGGACATCATCACCGTCCAGCGCGGCGACGGCGGGACCCTCACCCAGATCGCCACCGACCAGGGGTATCTGACCGAGGCCACCGAGGTGAAGTCGATCCGGCTGGTGGCGGGCGCGCGCGCCGAGTTCGTGATGGAGCTCGGTGACGCGGTCACCCTGGAGGCCGTGGTGACCACGGGCTGGGTGCGCGGCGGCAGCGGCACCTACGAGTTCCTGACCGTCACTCCGGACGCCTCGGACACTCCGGCGGACCTGCCGGCCCTCAACACCATCACCCGGTACGACACCACCGGCTTCACCGCCCGGACGATCACGCTCGGCCAGAGCGGCACCACGATGACCGTCAACGGCTCCGCCGGGACGAGCATGTCCTCGATGGCGATGATCAGCACCACGTTGGGCGCCGAGGAGATCTGGACGGTCAAGAACAGCACGCAGCTGGAGCACTCGTTCCATCTGCACGATGTTCCGTTCCAGCTGATCTCCGTCAACGGGGAGGATCCGACGGGCGTCCAGCTGGGCTGGTACGACACGTTCGAGGTGGTCGGCGGCGGCACCATCAAGATCGCCATGAAGTTCACCGACTTCACGGACGACACCTACATGTACATGCTCCACTGCCATCTGCTCCAGCACGAGGACGAGGGCATGATGGCCGCCCTCATGGTGACGGAGAGCTAGCACCCCTCCAAGGGCCTGTCCGGTACGGCGAGTGGGCGCGACGGTGTCAGGTGAGGCCTGCCATGCGCGCCCGCTCCACCGCCGGCCCGATCGCCCGGGTCACGGCCGCGACGTCCGCCTCCGTGGAGGTGTGGCCGAGCGAGAAGCGCAGGGTGCCCCGGGCGAGGTCCGGGTCGGTGCCGGTGGCGAGCAGGACATGGCTCGGCTGGGCCACACCCGCCGTGCACGCCGAGCCGGTGGAGCACTCGATGCCCTGCGCGTCGAGCAGCAGGAGCAGCGAGTCCCCCTCGCAGCCGGGGAACGTGAAGTGCGCGTTGGCGGGCAGCCGGCCACCGGGGGCGGGGTCGCCGCCGAGGATCGCGTCGGGCACGGCCTTGACGACGGCGTCGGCCAGGCCGTCGCGCAGGGCGCCGATCTCGCGGGCGAACCACTCCCGCCGCTCGGCGGCCAGCCGTCCGGCGACAGCGAAGGAGGCGATCGCGGGCACGTCGAGCGTGCCGGAGCGGACATGGCGCTCCTGACCGCCGCCGTGCAGCACGGGTACGGGGCTGTACTCGCGGCCGAGAAGCAGCGCGCCGATCCCGTAGGGACCGCCGATCTTGTGGCCGGACACCGTCATCGCGGCGAGGCCCGAGGCTGCGAAGTCGACGGGGATCTGACCGAAGGCCTGGACGGCGTCGGCATGCAGCGGGATCCCGAACTCGGCCGCGACGTCCGCCAGTTCGCGGACCGGCATGACGGTGCCGATCTCGTTGTTGGCCCACATGACCGTGGCGAGGGCGACATCGTCGGGGTCGCGGGCGATGGCCTCGCGCAGGGCGTCGGGGTGGACGCGGCCGTACGCGTCGACGGGCAGGTACTCGACCGTGGCGCCCTCGTGCTCGCCGAGCCAGTGGACCGCGTCGAGGACGGCGTGGTGCTCGACGGGGCTCGCGAGAACGCGGGTACGGGCCGGATCGGCGCCTCTGCGGGACCAGTACAGACCCTTCACCGCGAGGTTGTCGGCCTCGGTGCCGCCGGAGGTGAAGACCACCTCGCTGGGCCGGGCGCCGAGGGCGTCCGCCAGGGTTTCACGGGCTTCCTCGACCGTCCGCCGGGCAGCGCGGCCCGCGGCGTGGAGGGAGGAGGCATTGCCCGTAACGCCCAGTTGGGCGGTCAGAGCCTCTACTGCCTCGGGAAGCATGGGGGTGGTCGCGGCGTGGTCGAGGTAAGCCATGGTGGGCTCGATTCTACGGGCCCGCTCCCCCCTCGCCTCGGCCCCCACCGGACTGACCGCCGCCCCGGACCGCGGGAGGGGTCTTGGTGCGCTCCCCGGCACGGCGCCCGGACCCTCGCTCGACGCTTCCGGCTCCGCCGCGGGCCGCACCGGAGCCCCGGCCGTCGCGTGGGCCTCAGAAGCTCCAGGACACCGTGCTGTCGAACTGCATGAAGGCGACCAGGACGACCAGGTCGGCGATTCCCAGGCCGAGACCGAGGAAGGCGCGGCCCCGGCGGGCCGTGCCGCGCCAGAGGGCGACGGAGGCGAGGACGATGGCGATGGGGCCCAGGAAGACGTTCAGTACCAGCAGCCCGAGGAGACCGAGGATGAAGGCGGCCACGGCCATGCCGTCCGCGTCCTGGACGACGGTCCGGCGCGTGGCACGGACGGGCTCCGTGGTGCCGGCGGCGCGGGCGGCCTCGGCCGTGCGGTCGACAGCGGTGGTGCGGGTCGTGCCGGTGGTGCGGGTCGTGCCGGTGGTGCGCGTGGTGAGTTCCATGACGTGAGTCAGCTCCCAACGGTCAGTTGGTGAAGGTGTGGACCAGCGGCCGGTCGGCAAAGGTGCGGGACCACCGGTCAGTTGGCGGAGGGGTGGCGCCGGCGGGCGCTGCGCTCACGCAGCGCGAAGACGACCAGCCAGACGCCGATGACGGCGGCGGCGACGAGGCTGACGGGCAGCGGGGCGTGCGCCACGGAACCCATGACGACGCCGAGCAGCAGGAGTGCGGCGACGAGGAACAGCATGAGATGCCTCTCGAAGAAGTCTCGAAGTCCTGTCCCGGAACGTCCGGGACCTCAACGGTGAGGCCCCGATGTTTCCGGGACTTGACGACTCAGTGAACGGTTGTAGTAACAGTTGTTCACTGACTCTTGAGTCTAGCGCGCTCCACGGCTTTAAAATTCCAGAGAACAGTTGTTAACTGCATGGCATGAGTCACACTCTCGGCATCCGCCAGGCGCAGAAGCAGAAGACCCGACAGGCACTGCTGGACGCGGCGTTGGGGCTCCTGGAGGAGCAGAGCCTGAGCAGCCTGGGCCTGCGCGAGGTCACCCGCGCCGTCGGAGTCGCTCCGACCGCCTTCTACCGGCATTTCCGCTCGACGGCGGACCTCGGCGTGGCGCTGGTCGAGGAGGCGCTCGGCAGCCTGCACCCGATGATCGAGGACACGGTGTCCGCGGTCGGCGACGCCGACGAACGCATCACCCGTGCGGTGGAGCTGATCGTCCATCACGTCGGGACGCACCCGGCGCACGTCCGCTTCATCGCGCGCGAGCGGCACGGCGGGGTCCAGCCGGTGCGGGACGCGATCCGCGAGCAACTGGCCCGGTTCGCCGAGGAGGTCAAGGACGCGCTGGCCGAGCACCCCGAGTCTGCGGGGTGGAGCGACGACGATCTGCTGATGCTCGCGGGTCTGTATGTCGACCACATGCTGATGGCGGCCTCGGCGTTCCTGGAGGCGCTGGACGGCTCCGAGGCGGAGCGTGAGCGGGTGGCCCGGGTGGCGAGCCGTCAGATGCGGCTGATCAGCATCGGCCGCCGCCACTGGCTCGACTGACCGCCCCGGCAGGCCGACGGACGGCCGCGCGCGGCACGCGGCACGCGGCACCACCCGTACGCGGCACGCAGCACCGCCGTAAGCGGCACCACGCGGCACGCGGCACGCAGCACCACCCGTACGCGGCACCACGCGGCACGCGGCACGCAGCACCACCCGTACGCGGCACCACGCGTACGCGGCACGCTTCACCACCAGCACGCAGCACGCAGCACGCAGCACGCAGCACGCGGCACCGCCGTACGCCGCGTGCAAGCGGGCCTTCCGATCCGTCAGCCCTGCGCGGCGGCCGACTGGCCCTGCCCCTGGCCCTGCCCCATCCGCCCGCCGCCTGGGCCGCCCCCGCAACCGCCCTGGCCGCCGCCCATGCCACCGCCGGGACCGCCGCTCGGCATGCCGGAGGGATTGCCGGAGGGATTGCCGGAGGGGGCCTTCCCCGTGGGCATGCCCGAAGGGGCACCCGACCGCGTGGGCATGCCCGAGGGCGCGCCGCCGGGGCGTCCGGAGGCGCCGCCCGGCATCCCGGAGGGACGCGTGCAGTTCTGCCCGCCGGAGGTCCCGCTGTCCGAGGACGACGCGCCGCCGGAGCCGCAGGCCGCCAGCAGGGGCGAGAGCGCGAGGAGGGCGACGAAGGGAACGAGTCGTGCACGACGGTTCATGGGGCAACTCCCAGTCAGGTCACGTGGGCCGGTCGACGAACGCCGGACGAGCGGGAGCCAGAGCACCAGATCCACGTAGGGCCACGCTGTGCCGGAGCTGTGCCTTGCTGTGCGGCGCGGGCCGTCGCCGGGGCTCAACCCCCCTCGTACAGCGCGCTGATGGCGGCGGCCGTCGCGGCCAGCTCCGCCCGCGCCTCGGCGGGCGCGAGGACCTCCAGCGCGTCCCCGAAGGCCAGCAGGGTGCGCGTCTCGCGCACCGAGCCCAGGGAGAGACGCGCGGTCACCCACTCGTCGGCGCCGTCGTCCTCGGGCAGCTCCGCGAGTGAGGCGGCGTGGAGGCGTACGAACATGTCGAGGCGGGAGCGCCGTACCCGAACCGTGACATCGACACCCCCCGGCCGGTCCTCGACCTGGCGGCGCAACACCTCCCAGGCGTCGGCGAGTTCGACACCCGGACGGCGCCGCACCGGGTCCGGCAGCAGGGTGGCCGCGCGGACCCGGTCGGCTCGGAACAGCCGTGGGCTGCCGCGCCGGTCGGCGACCAGGTACCAGACACCGGCCTTGGAGACGAGCCCGTACGGGTCGACGGTGTAGGTGCGTGGTTCGGTGTCCCCGCCGTGCCGGTAGCGCAGCCGCAGCCTGCGGTCGGTGAAGACGGCGTCCTGCAACACGTCCAGATCGACGGCCCGCCGGGGCCCGCCCTTCCACCGGGTGGCGTCGACGAGGACACGCCTGCTGGTGACCTCGGCGGCCGGCCGGAAGGGCGCGGGCAGCGCGGCCATCACCTTGCGCAGCGCGGAGCCGAGCGCCGCGTCGAGGCCGAGGGCGGCGTGGGCGCCCTGCGCGGCCAGGATGAACAGTGAGCGGGACTCGTCGGCGGTCAGTCCCGTGACGTCCGTACGGAATCCGGCGAGCAGCTCGATGCCGCCGTGCCGCCCGCGTTCCGCGTAGACGGGGACGCCGGAGGCGGACAGCGCCTCGATGTCCCGGTAGATGGTGCGCACCGACACCTCCAGCCGGTCGGCGAGTTCATGCGCCGGGACGCGGCCGCGGGTCTGGAGCAGCAGCAGGATCGAGAGCAGGCGGTCGGACTTCACGGGCCCAGGATCGCGCCCGCCGAAGCCGCCCGCAAATGTTGACGGGAACTGTCAGGTTACGCGCCGACAGTGGGGGCACACCGACACACGGAAGAGGTAGTCATGAACGCCATGGACCCCCGCCCCCTGTACACCCGTGCCGCCCGGCAGATCGCGTCGCTGATCGGGACCGTGCGGCCGGGGCAGTTGGACGGTGCCACTCCGTGCGCCGGGTTCGACGTACGCCTGTTGCTGTCGCACATGGTCGGCGGCACCCGGCGGATCGCCGTGATCGGGGCGGGGGGCGACGGGCTCGCGGTGCGGCCGTTCGCCGACGGCGTGCCGGACGACGGCTGGGGTGCCGCGTACGACGAGGTCCGGGCGGAGGTCCGCGCGGGCTGGGCGGACGACGCCCGGCTGGAGGCGACGGTGCGGGTGCCGTGGGGCGAGGCTCCCGGGCGCATCGCCCTCGCCGGGTACGTCATGGAGGCCGTCACGCACACCTGGGACCTCTCCGAGGCGCTCGGCCGTCCGCTCGAACTCGATCCGGAACTGGCCGAGTTCGCGCTCGCGATCGCCGGCCGCGTACTTCCCGACGAGGGGCGCGAGGACCCCGAGCTGCCGTTCGGACCGGTGGTGCGGGTCCCCGAGGACGCCGACGCCTACGAGCGACTGGCGGCCTGGACGGGCCGCCGGCCGATGGTGACCGCCTGACGGCCCGGGAGCCCGCCGCCGAGGAGGGGTCGGGACACCGGCAGCGGGTGTCCCGTCCCCGGGACAGGGGCGTGGCACCCGCGGTGGATCAGCGCAGGCGGGCCCGCGCGAGCTGCCGCGACTGGGCGACCAGGCGGTCCGCGCTGTCCCAGACTTCCGCGTCCTCCTCCAGGAAGCCCCCGGCGAGGTTTCGGGTGGTGATCGACACCCGCAGCGGGCCGGGTGCCGGGCGGCACCGTACGTGCACGGTCAGCTCGACGGTCGGCACCCAGCCGGACAGGCCGATCTCGAACGCGGTCGGCGGCAGCGCGTCCACCGCGAGGAGCAGCGAGAGCGGGTCCGCGTCTCGGCCGTCGGCGAGTCCGAACCAGGACCTCATCTCGCCCTTCCCGGACGGCGCGCCGAGCGCCCAGCCCAGGGTCGCGGGGTCGAGCTTGAGGAACAGCCGGTCGGTGATCGCCGAGCTGCCGGGGATGGGTGCGGGCGCGTCCTGCGGACCGAAGCACTGGTCCATGGGCGGGATCTCGGGCGGCCGCGCGGTCGTCCGGACGTCGTCGGGCAGGGTGTCGAGATCGCCGTACGAGGCGAGCACGCGGATCCGCTCGGTCTCGCGGCCCTCGTCGTCGTACTGGAAGAGCGACGCCTGTCCGGTCGACAGGGTCCGGCCGGTGCGTACGACGTCCGTGCGGATGACCGCGGGGCCCGGCTGGGACGCGGTCAGATAGTGCGCGGAGATCGTGAACGGGTCGGAGTGCGGGAGGGCGTCGGCGAGCGCGCGGCCGAGGACGGCCAGCAGGTAGCCGCCGTTGACGGCGTTGATGATCGTCCACCCGGCGGAGAGGTCGACGTCGTAGACGCCGGCCCCGCGCGCGGTGACGGCCGTGTCCCGGTCGAACTCACTGTCGCCGATCGTGGCCCGTACGGCCTGTACGGAAGCTGCTTCTGACATGCGTGAACGGTACAACAGGAAATTACTAAGCGGTAGCTTTCACTGTTTCGGGCGCATGGGCACCCCAGCCATCCAGCCAATCAGGTGAGAGTTCGGCAATTTCTTGTCAAGTGTCCGCAATCACCCGTGACCAATCGGTCCGGCTTCTCCTCTGAAAGGACATGAGCCTCACCGGGACACCGTTCCTCCTGACCTCCTTCGTGCTGTGCGCCGTCGCCCTCCTGCTGCCCCTGGCCCTGTGGTCCCGGGTGCGCGGACCGGCGCCGGTGCGCGGCGCGGCACGGCTCCTGATGCTGCTGTTCGCCCAGGGGACGGCGATCAGCCTGGTGTTCGTCCTCGTGAACAACGCCAACAACCTGTACGACAACTGGGCCGACCTCCTCGGCACGGGCAACCATGTCCAGCAGGCCGCCGACCTCGGCACGGACGGCACCGGAGGGATCTCGCTGCGGAGCCTGCCCAGGATGCGGCAGACCTTCCGGCCGGCCGACGGGAAGCGGATGCGGCAGGCCGGCGGCGTGCGCGTCACCGACCTGAAGGGACGGGTGTCGGGGGTCGACGCGGAGGTCTACGTCTGGCTGCCGCCGCAGTACCACGAACCCGCCTACCGGCACCGGAAGTTCCCCGTCGTGGAACTGCTGCCGGGATATCCGGGCTCCGCGAAGGCGTGGTTCGGATCGCTCCGGGTGCACGAGCAGCTCCTGCCGATGATGACCGACGGGCGGGTCGCGCCGTTCATCCTGGTCGCCCCGCGCACCAATCTGCTGGCCCGCGCCGACACCGGCTGCGCGAACATCCCGGGCACGGTGAACGCGGAGAGCTGGCTCAGCATCGACGTGCCGAGGATGGTCACGGACAACTTCCGCGCCGAGTCCGCCCCGAACGGCTGGGCCACGGCCGGGTATTCGGCGGGGGCGCACTGCGCCACCAAGCTGGCCGTCGCGCATCCCGACCGCTACCGGGCCGCGGTGAGCATGTCCGGCTACAACGACCCCAAGGGCGAACGCAGTTCACTAGCCGGACGGAACCTGGAACTGCGCCGCCGGAACAATCCCTACCTGCTGCTGCGCGCCGACCGGATCCACCCCCGGATCGCCCTCTACTTCTCCGGCGAGTCCGGTGACGGCTACGAGGCGGGCGCGGCGATCCAGGCGGTCGCGAAACCGCCGACGAACGTGGACGTGGTGCTGCTGCCGCGCAGCGCGGGCGGCCACGACATGGGGCTGTGGCGGCCGCAGTTGCCCGAGGTGTTCCGCTGGCTGACCCTGCAGTTCGACACGGGGACGGGCGGGACGGGAGGTGCGGCCGGCGCGGCGGGCACGCCCGGCTCCGGCGGCACTCCCGGAGGCGACGCCACGCGCAGCCCCCGAGGCGTCGGCGGCCCGGTCGGCGCCGGCCGGGTCAGGAGTTCCCTTCCTCTCGCACCGTCGAGCGGCGGTTCCAGGCCCGCGGAGCTCGCCAGTGGTACCGCATCGCGAACAGGCGCAGCACGAAGGCCGTGACGATGGCGAGGCCGCTGGTGAACGGGGTGAGGGCGTCGTAGCGGATGCAGAGCACCACCATCGTGGCGCCGACGATCGCCGGGACCGCGTAGAGGTCGCGGTCCCAGCGCAGCAGGGAGGGGACCTCGTTGGCGAGGACGTCCCGCAGCACACCGCCGCCCACGGCTGTCGCGAGGCCGAGGGCGGCGGAGGCCGTCAGGCCGAGCCCGTAGTCGTACGCCTTCACGGTGCCGGTGACACAGAACAGTCCGAGCCCGGCCGCGTCGAAGACGTTCACGCCGACCTGGATGCGCTCCACCTGCGGGTGCAGGAAGATCACGAGCAGGGCGGCGACGAGCGGTGTGGTGAAGTACCCCAGGTCGGTGAAGGCCGCCGGGGGTACCGCACCGATGATGATGTCGCGCAGCAGCCCTCCGCCCAGCGCGGTGATCTCCGCGAGGACGGCGATGCCGAAGACGTCGAAGTTCTTTCGGACGGCCAGCAGAGCGCCGGAGATCGCGAAGACGAAAATGCCGATCAGGTCGATCGTGTGCTGGACGGAGGAGTTGAACAGTTGCTGGAACACCCCCACATTCTCACCTGTCGCGGGCTGTGCGCCTTACGAAGGAAGGTCTAGGCGGCGGGCTTGCCTGTGGTGTACAGCCAGGTCTGGAAGAGGTCGTCGAGCTGCCGGCCGGAGATCCGCTCCGCGAGGGCGATGAAGTCGGCGGTACTGGCGTTGCCGTACCTGTGCAGCTTCGTCCACGCGGGCAGCAGCTTGAAGAAGGCGGTGTCGCCGATGCGCTCGCGCAGCATCTGGAGCGTCATCGCGCCCCGCTGGTAGACCGCCGAGGCGAACATCGTGTCCCGCTGCGGATCGGCGACCGTGACCTGCCAGAAGGCGGAGTCGGCGGGCCGCTGGTCGTACCCGGCGACGAACGAGTCGTGCGCCGAGCGGATGCCCTTGTGCTCCGCCCACAGCCACTGGGCGTAGGTCGCGAAGCCCTCGTTCAGCCAGATGTCCTTCCAGTGCGCCACCGAGACGGAGTCGCCGAACCACTGGTGGGCCAGCTCGTGCACGATGGTGGACTCCGAACGCACCGCCGAGTACGCGGGCTTGGACTGCACCTCCAGCGAGAAGCCCGCCTCGGGCATGTCGTCGACGATCGCGCCGGTCTCCTCGAACGGGTACGGGCCGAAGACCTGCGACCAGTAGTCGGTGGCCTCGGCCGTGACCGCGTACACGTCGACGCTGTTGCTGTTCGCGAGCACCGGGTCGATGGCGACGTAGATCGGCGTCCCGGCGGGGGTCCTGCCGGTCTTCACGTCGAACTTCCCGATGGTCGCCGTCGCGAGATAGGTGGCCATGGGCCGGCTCTCCCGCCAGTGCGTGACCGTGACGGCGCCCTTGTCGCGGGTCGATATCAGGCGCCCGTTGGAGACCGCCGTCAGTCCCTTGGGCGCCTTGATGCGGATGTCGTAGGTCGCCTTGTCGGACGGGTGGTCGCTGGAGGGGAACCAGGTGGAGGCGGCGTTGGGCTCGCAGGCCACGAAGACGCCGTCGGCGGTCTTCATCCACCCGTAGTCCGAGCCGAACACGATCGGGCCGTTGAGGGGGTCGGGGACTCCGCCGTAGGTGACGGTCGCCGTGAAGGTCCTGCCCTTGGCCAGCGGGCCGCGCGGGGTGATGTGGATCTCGTCGCCCTCCCGCGTGAAGTGGGCCGCTCTGCCGTTCACTTCGACACCCGTGACGTCCAGTTTCTGGAGGTCCAGGTCGAAGGCGGAGAGGTTCTGGGTGGCGCGGGCGGTGAGTGTCGTACGACCGTCCAGGCGGTCGGTGTCCGGGTCGTACGCCACGTCGAGGGCGTAGTGGCGGGCGTCGAAGCCGCCGTTGCCCAGCTGGGGGAAGTAGGCGTCACCGATGCCGTCGCCGCCCGGGGTGGGGGCGGAGGAGGCGGCGATGAGCCATAAGGAGGCCATCGCGGTCGCGAGAGCCCCTGAACGTGCCGAACGGGAGAGTGCCATCAACGTCCCTTTCGTACGTGTGCCGATCATTTCCGATCAGACGGACACGCAGGACTCTGCACTCTCCCGTTCGAGCATGTTCATGACTTTGCCAAGTCGTCACGGCCTACCCGTCGGTTGACTCCTGACGATCGGGCTTCCGCGCCGTCGGCGGTACGGAGCTTCACGGCCCGACCGGTCCGGAACTCACCAAAACGTATGCCCCGGCAGCCAGTTCACTGGCTGCCGGGGCATACGTGCCGGCACGTTCGCGCCGTCTTCGATACCGCGTCCGACTACTTCTCGGGGTCGCTCGCCGATTCCTCCGACGCGCCCGGACCGTCGGAACCGGCCGCGCCGGACGACTCCCCGGCCACGTCCTCCGTGGATGCCTCGGCGGGGGTCTCGCCGGTCTGCCGTTCCGCGGCCACCGCCGCCGACGTCTGGGCGGACTGCGCCAGCACCTCGTCGGCCACGAGTTCGGCCGCCTGCTTCGCGACCGTCAGCAGAACCGTGTCCTGCGGAGCCTGGTCCTCGAAGTTCTCCGGGTGGTGGCAGGCGACCTGCTGACCGGGCTTCAGCTCCAGGAGCGGCGGCTCGGTCGTCTTGCAGATCTCCGTGGCCTTCCAGCACCGCGTGTGGAAGCGGCAGCCGGTCGGCGGGGAGATCGGCGAGGGCACGTCGCCCTGGAGCAGGATGCGCTCGCTCTTCTCGTTCCTGCGCCGCGGGTCCGGGATCGGCACCGCCGACATCAGAGCCTTGGTGTACGGGTGCATCGGCGCCTTGTACAGCGACTCACGGTCCGCCAGCTCGACGATCTTGCCGAGGTACATCACCGCGATCCGGTCCGAGACGTGCCGGACGACCGAGAGGTCGTGCGCGATGATCACGTACGTCAGGCCGAGCTCCTGCTGCAGGTCGTCCAGCAGGTTGACGACCTGGGCCTGGATCGACACGTCCAGCGCCGAGACGGGCTCGTCGGCCACGACCAGCTTGGGGTTGAGCGCGAGCGCGCGGGCGATGCCGATGCGCTGGCGCTGACCGCCGGAGAACTCGTGCGGATAGCGGTTGTAGTGCTCGGGGTTCAGACCGACCACCGAAAGCAGCCGCTGCACTTCCTTCTTGACTCCGCCCTTGGGCTCGACGCCCTGGAGCTTGAAGGGAGCACTGATGATCGTGCCGATGGTGTGCCGCGGGTTCAGCGACGAGTACGGGTCCTGGAAGATCATCTGCACGTCCCGGCGCAGCGGACGCATGGCGCCCACACCGAGGTGCGTGATGTCCCTCCCCTCGAACTCGACCTTGCCGCCGGTCGGTTCGAGCAGCCGGGTGATCAGCCGGCCCATCGTCGACTTGCCGCAGCCCGACTCACCCACGACACCGAGCGTCTCGCCGGCCTTGACCTCGAAGTCGAGCCCGTCGACGGCGTGCACGGCGCCGACCTGCCGCTGGAGCAGGCCCTTCTTGATCGGGAAGTGCTTCTGGAGCCCGGTCACCTTCAGCAGGGTCTCGCCGGAACCGGCGAGCCGGGGGCCTTTGCTCTGCGCGGGGATGCTCACTGCTTTGTTCTCGCTCACAGCTTCGGCGCAATCTCTTCGGTCCAGATACGCTCCCGCTGCTCCTGCGTCATGTGGCAGGCGGCCCAGTGCTGGCTGCCGACCTCGGTCAGCTCGGGGCGGACCGTGCGGGTGACGTTGTCCTTCGGCAGGTCCGCGTACGGGCAACGCGGGTTGAAGGCGCAGCCGGACGGGATGTTGATGAGGGAGGGCGGCGAGCCCTTGACCGGGATGAGGCGCTCCTGCTGATCACGGTCGAGCCGGGGCATCGAGCCGAGCAGGCCCCACGTGTAGGGGTGGCGGGGCTCGTAGAACACCTTCTCCGCCGGACCGCGCTCGATGCAGCGGCCGCCGTACATCACCAGGATGTCGTCGGCGAGCTCGGCGACGACACCCAGGTCGTGGGTGATGACGATGACCGCGGAGCCGAACTCCTTCTGCAGATCGCGGATGAGGTCGAGGATCTGCGCCTGGACGGTGACGTCCAGGGCGGTCGTCGGCTCGTCCGCGATGAGCAGCTCGGGGTTGTTGACCAGCGACATCGCGATCATCGCGCGCTGGCGCATACCGCCGGAGAACTCGTGCGGGTAGTTGTCCACCCGCTTGTCCGGCTGCGGGATGCCCACCCGGTCGAGCATCTCGACGGCTCGGCGCTTGGCCGTCTTCTTGTCGACGTTGTGGTGGATCCGGTACGCCTCCACGATCTGATGACCGATCGTGAAGTACGGGTGCAGCGCGGACAGCGGGTCCTGGAAGATCATCGCCATCTCGCGGCCGCGCAGCTTGCGCACGTGGTCCGGATCGGCGGAGAGCAGCTCGGTGCCGTCCAGCCAGATCTCACCGGAGATCTGGGCCTTGCGCTTGCCGTACTGGCCGGCCGTGTGCAGCCCCATGATGCCGAGCGAGGTGACCGACTTGCCGGAACCCGACTCGCCCACGATGCCGAGCGTCTTGCCCTTCTCCAGCTTGAAGCTGAGCCCGTCGACGGACTTGACCAGGCCGTCGTCGGTCGGGAAGTGCACCTTCAGGTCACGCACTTCGAGGAAGGCGGTCGGAGCGGGCGAGGCGGCCACGGGCTCGCCCACCACCGCTCCGCTCTTGCTGAGTTCCGTCATGAGAGCCTCACTCGGGGGTCGATCACCGCGTACAGGACGTCCACCACGAGGTTGGCGATCAGTACCGCGAGAGAAGTGATCAGGGTGACGCCCAGAATGATGGGCAGATCCTGGTTCCTGATGCCGCTGAGCACGGCCTGGCCGAGGCCCGGCAGGCTGAACGTCGTCTCGGTCAGGATCGCGCCGCCGATGAGGGCGCCGAGGTCCATGCCGAGCATGGTGAGGATGGGCGTCATCGTGGAGCGCATGGCGTGCTTGCCGATGACGACCGGCTCACCCAGGCCCTTCGCGCGGGCGGTGCGGATGTAGTCCTCGCCGAGGATCTCCAGCATGTTGGCGCGGGTGATCCGGGCGTACATCGCCGCGTACAGGAACGCGAGGGTGATCCAGGGAAGGATCATGCCGCCGAGCCAGCCGGTGAAGCTCTGGCCGAGAGGCACGTAGTCCGCGTCGATCCAGTGCAGACCGAAGACGAAGACCGCCAGGCTGAGCAGACCGGTGAAGTAGATGGGAAGGGAGACACCCGCCAGGGCGACGACCATGGCACCGCGGTCCCACAGGGTGCCCCGCTTGAGCGCGGAGAGCACGCCCGCGGCGACACCGAAGACGAGCCACAGCACCGCTGCACCGAGCGCGAGTCCCAGGGTCACCGGGAAGCGCTCGGTCAGCACCGGCCAGACGGCCTGCTCGCTGCGGAAGGAGTAGCCGAAGCACGGCGCGGCACAGTGGGTGACGTCACCGCCGCCCGCGTAGGTGCGACCCGCGAAGATGCCCTTGAAGAACGCCCAGACCTGCTGGTAGATCGGGTCGCCCAGGCCCAGCTTCTGCCGGACGGCCTCTACGGCGGCAGGGTCGGCCTGCTTGCCGACGAAGCTCGTTGCGACGTCGACGCCCGCCCACTTGGGGACGAGGAAGAAGATGCAGAAGACCACCATGATGATGACCGCGAGCATCACTGCGGCGGCGAACAGCCGCCTGATGAGATAAGCGAGCACAGCTTACGGCCCGCTGCGGGACCGCGGGCCATCGGAGGTCGTCCGATGGCCCGCGGTCACGCCGCGCCGGCCTTCACCTGCCTTTCGTGCCGTACGGCGGGTGTGCCGGGTTTACTTCGCGGACTTCAGGCCGAGGTTGACGAAGTCGTACGTACCGCTGTAGCCATCGGTGGTGTACACGTTCGCCAGGTTGTTCCCGCGCCAGTTGATGAACTTCTCGAAGGTGAAGGGCAGGTAGTACGCGCCCTCCATGACCTTGTGGTTGATCTCCGTGGAGATCTTGGTCTTGCCGGCGGCGTCCAGGGTCGTGACGTAGCTGTCGAACAGACCGTCGATCGCCTTGTCCTTGATCAGCGAGTAGTTCGAGTTACCGCTGTCGAGGATGTACTTGCTGTCCCACAGGGGGAGACCGAAGCCCTGCACGGACGGGAAGTCCGGGCCCCAGCCCATGATGATGATGCCGTAGCCCTTCTTCTTCACGTTGGCGGGGCTACCGATGATGCCGGTGGTCTGCGAACCGTCGTACTGGTCGATCTGCGCGGTGATGCCGATCTTCTTCAGCGACGCCTGCAGCGACTGGGCGGTGGCCACCTCGACCGGCTTGTTGTTACGCACGGCGATGGTGGTCGAGAAGCCGTTCGGCTTGCCGCAGGCCTTCAGGGCTTCCTTGGCCTTGGCGACGTTGCCGGTCTTGTTCTCGCCCGAGATGCCGTAGGGGTCGTACTGCTGGCCCTCGGCGCCCGCGACGGACGGCGGCAGCATGTTGGTGCCGATGTCGCCACCGGCGACCGGGCCACCACGAGCGGTCTGCAGCGACACGTGGTCGGCGCCGTAGATGACGGCCTTGCGGCAGTCGGCGTTGTCGAACGGCGCGACGCTCTGCGGGAAGGCGGCGTAACGGACGTAGCCGGAGACCGGGTTGTCCAGGTTGGCCTTGTGCTGCTTCAGGGCGGTGGTGCGGCCCTGCGGCGACATGCCGGTCTGGTTGATGTCCAGGTCCAGGTCATTGTTGATCAGACGCTGGTCCAGGTCGTTGGCGTTCGAGTAGAACTTGACCGTGATCTTGTCCGGGTAGGCCTTGCGGAGCGGGTCCGAGGCGGCCTTCCACGAGGTGTTGCGGACCAGGGTCAGGTCCTTGCCCGGGCTGTACGACTCGAACTTGTACGGGCCCGAGGAGAACGGGTGCAGGCCGTACTTGGACTTGGTGTCCTTGTCCTGGCGGACCGGCGAGGCCGAGACCAGGGCCAGCATCTCCTCGAAGTCCGAGTTGGCCTTCGGGATGTGGAAGACGATGGTCTTGTCGTCCGGCGTGTCGATCGCCTTCAGACCGAGCTTGTCCTTGGAGGTGTCCTTGTAGGGACCCTTGTACTCGCCCTTGGGGTCGAGGACGTCCTTCAGGTACACCGGACCGCCGGACAGCACGTCCTGCGCCCAGACGCGCTCGATGCCGTACTTGACGTCCTTGGACGTGATCGGCTGGCCGTCCTCCCACGTCACACCGTCACGCAGGGTGTACGTGTAGGTCTTGCCACCGTCGGTGACCTTGGCGACACCGGTCGCGAGGTCCGGGGTGATCTCCGCACCGGCCTTGCCCGGCTCCGTCTTGTTCGTGACGAGCTGGCGGCTGTAGTAGCGGGCGAAGTCCCACATGAAGCCGTAGTAGCCACGCGTGGTGTCCCACGAGTCGGCGTCCTGGGCGCCACCGAACCGGAGCGTCCCGCCCTTCTTGACGAGCGAGGCCTGGGCGACCTTGTTGTTGGCGGCGTCGAAGCCGGCCGCGCCGTTCTTGGAGCCGCCGTCCTTGGTGTCATTGCCGCCGCCGCACGCAGCCGTGGTCAGCAGCGCGGCGACCGCGACAGCGGCGGCCAGCGCCTGCTTACGCCGCCCTGAGGTGCGTTGGGTAGTCACGATCTCGGATCCTCCGGTTTTGATGAGAGACCCCGTGTAGGTGCCACGGGAGGCTTGGGGTACGGCAGTTCAGCGGGAACCCTTCGGGTCCAGCGCGTCCCGCACGCCGTCGCCGAAGAGGTTGAAGGCAAGAACGGTGATGAAGATCGCCACACCCGGGACCACCATGTACATGGGGTCCGATTCGTAGTAATCGATCGCGTTCGAGAGCATCTGGCCCCAGGAAGCCGTGGGCGGCTTGACGCCCACGCCCAGGAAGCTGAGTGCCGCCTCGGTGAGAATGTTGGTGGGGATCATCATCGTCGTGTAGACGATGATCGGGGCGACCAGGTTCGGCAGCAGTTCCTTGAAGAGGATGTACAGCCGCCCGGCGCCCAGGGATCGGGCTGCCTCGACGTACTCGCGCTCACGCATCGACAGCGTCTGGCCGCGCACCACGCGCCCGATGTAGGGCCAGCCGAAGAAGCCGATGACCAGGATCATCACGAACACCCGCACGCTGGAGCCGGTCAGGCCGAGCATGTCGTTCGGCATGACGGAGACCAGCGCGATGATGAACAGGAGCTGCGGGAAGGCCAGCAGGCCGTCCATGACGCGGCTGATGAGCGAGTCGACCCAGCCACCGAAGAAGCCGGCCAGGACTCCGAGGACGGTGCCGAGAACGACGGCGACGACCGCGGACAGGAAGCCGACGAGCAGGGAGATCTGAGCGCCGTAGAGGATACGGGCGAAGATGTCACGGCCGTTGACGGGCTCGACGCCCAGCAGGTGGTCACCGCTGACGCCGCCCAACGATCCCGTGGGGGTACCGAAGAGCGGATCGATCAGGTTCTCGTGGTACGCGTCCGGATCCTGCCCGACCAGGTTGGTGAGCACGGGCGCGAGCAGGGCGATCACGATGAGGACGAGCACGACCACGCCGCCCGTCAGGGCGAGCTTGTCCCGCTTCAGGCGCTCCCAGGCGATCCGGCCCAGGGAACGTCCCTGTACGGCCTTTTCGCCGGCGGTGGCGACCGCCGCTTCCTCGGCCGCGCTCGGGGCCGCTTCCGCGGTCGGCTCGTGCAGTGGTGCCGTCATCTGGCAGGGACCCCTCTCAACCGGCGGTAGCCGGCCCGCGCTTGCCGCTGTAGCGGCGTGATCAGTCCGTAGTACTCAGGAGTTAAACCCCTGGAGACCGGAAGTCTTCAATGCTTAGGTGATCCGTTGCCAGACCTGGCGGTGAATGGATGCGTAAACGTGACGCCATCTGGAAGGTTCCGTTATTCGGACGGTGGATATCAAGGAGCGAACTGTCGCAACCAGGACATCCCCGAGCACAGGCGGACGATATCGGTCACGTTTGCACCAAATCGCCACAAGGTCTCTTCCGGCCACCCACGGATCAGGATCGGCCACCTTCACCACTCGAGGGCCCTCGAAGCCGCGAAAGAGACGGAACTCACCACTGAGGCCCGAATCGGACAAGTCAGCCCAAAGCAGGCTTCGTCGCTCCGCGGGCAGCCACGGCACTCACCTCATCGAGGAGGCGGCGTTCTTGTTCCGGTGCCGGGCCGGTCGCGTCGAGAGGTCCGCCTCGGGCGCCGTCCGGTCAGTACGCGGCGCCGCGCGGCGACGGGCCACCGTATCCGCGGACCGGGGCCGCGTGCGCCTCACGGTCGTAGAACGGCCGGGCGTTGGCGCGCAGCCACATCGCCACCGGGTCGAACTCGTCCGACATCGCCACGGTGGAGACGGGCAGCCCGTCCGGGACCGCGCCGATGGACTGCTGCATCATCGCCCGCACCGAGTCCACGGCGGGCGGTGAAGTGTCGTACACGTCAAGGCCGATGGCGAGATACGGCGCCCCGAGCGCGGGCTGGACCCAGGCGCGGCGCAGCGAGCGCACGGCCGGGGTCAGATGCGCGTTCTGGGTCAACAGGGCGTAGAACTGGGGGATTTCGATGCCGGGCTCGGAGAGCCGGAGCGGGCCCGCGGGCTGCCGCTCCAGGCCCGTGGCGATCCGGCGCAGATCCAGCCAGGGGATGCCGAGGCCGCCGCCGGGGGCGTGCGGATTGAGCCAGAGGCCGAACTGGTCGGGGTACAGGGTGCGGGCGACGTCCAGCCCGTCGACGACCTCGTACGAGCGGTTCCAGCCGCTGGCCGAGAGTTCCTGGGCGGAGGTGACGCAGGGCGCGTACCCGAAGCCTTCCACCTGCATGTTCCCGTACTGGGCGTCCGGCGAGCCGGCCTGGCCGTGCCACAGCAGCATCCACACCTGGCCGGACGACGGGGTCGCGAGCGCGCGAAGGAGCGCCTCGTAGGCGTCGTAACGCCCGGGAGTCACCTGGCGCAGCATGTGCTCGACCTGCCCGGCCGCGGCCGTGCCCGACGCGCTCACCCTCAACCGCCCCTTCGCGAACAATTCACGACGAACTCATCCCTTACGCCCGAGGCGCCGGTTACGAACATTCGTCAACACCTCGACCAGGCCATGAAACCAGCTTATGCGGCGTTCGCGCTCCGCCGGGGGAAGCAGTCGACAGCCGGGGCCCA
Source organism: Streptomyces sp. NPDC002742 (assembly GCF_042888885.1). NCBI lineage: Bacteria > Bacillati > Actinomycetota > Actinomycetes > Kitasatosporales > Streptomycetaceae > Streptomyces > Streptomyces sp. NPDC002742. Next base: position 51,782 of record NZ_JBIAQF010000023.1, on the reverse strand, counting down.
CCGCGCGAGGGGACCCACGGGCCGTACGGGGCCGGTCACCCGGTTCCCGGGCCCCCTCGATACGGGCGCCGTTCAGTGACCGTGCTGGTAGAAGGGGCGCACCTGGGCCCGCATCCAGTCGGCGACCGGGTCCTGCGTCACGTCGAGAAGCACCAGGTTCACCGGAATGTTCATCGGGACGCGGCCGAGGGCACGGCCCAGGGCGTCGAGGGGCAGGTTGCGGGCCTCGCCCTCCCACACCGAGAGTTCGACACCGATGAACATGACGGGATCGTCGCCCTCGATGCTGGCCAGGCAGCGGCGGGCGCTCAGGACGACGCCGGTCCCGGCGAACTCGGCCGAGGCCGCGGCGAGGAAGTCCATCGGCTCCTCCTGCCAGTCGGGTTCGAAGAGCCGCACCCGGCCACCACTGGCCGACCCGTCCAGCGGGGTCCGCCCGGCCCGGCACAGCTCGGCGACGGCCATCGGCGGCAGCGGTACGCCGACCACGCCGTCCGGGTTGACCACGATGCCCACCTGTGGCGGAAGCCCGCGGGCGAACTCCGCGGCGGGAGCGATCGTGTACGACATGTGGCCGCCGGTGACCTGGCGGAACTGCTCCTCGGAGCTGAAGACGGGGACGTAGACCTGGCCCCCGAGATCCATCGTGGGCAGATCGAGCGGACCGCTCTGCGGGCCGCCGCCGTTGGGCAGCGGCACCCACACGAAGCTACGGCCGAGCACCTCGACGATACGAGCGGCCGACGAGGGGCCCGCGGGCATGCCGAAGGAGGAGGACAACACCTCCTCCAGCTCGTTGCCCGGCCAACCGCCGTGCGGATGGGGGTGTGCCTGTGCCGGAAAGTCCATCTGTCTACCGCCCGCTTCGAACCACTGTTCCGGCTGGAAAGGTTAGTGGGCCACCGCAACCGGTCAGTGGCCGAAGTCGATCCTGCGCAGTACGTCCGCCGCGTCCCGGTCGATGAGCACCGCCGAACCGCACCCCTCGGGCAGGTCTCCCTGCTCGGCGGAGCGCAGCAGCCGGGCGACCGCGCCACGATGACGGGCGAAGGCGTAGCGCGAGACGCCCCGGCCGCGCTCGCGCTGGCCGTCCAGCGCGGTTCCCGGCGTGACGTCGAGCAGCAGCAGGTGCAGCGCGCCGCCCCGGCGCCGGGCCTCGCGGGCGAGCCAGCGGCGCACCCAGGCCTGCGTACCGCAGTCGTGCACGACGAGCCCGCCGCCGCCCCGCAGCGCGCGGCGCAGGCCGGCGTAGTGCGCGAGGCGGACGAGAGGACGGTAGAAGGCGTACGGCAGCAGGCGGGCCATCCGGCCGTCCCAGCGGTCGCGGGTGTCCTGCGAGTCGACGCGCGCGCCCCGCACGGCCCGCCGCATCAGCGTCGACTTGCCACTGCCGGGCAGTCCGGTGACCACGACGAGGTCGCGCGCCCCGAAGCGGAGACCGTGCGGGCTGTGGCCGACCCGGTCGCGGAGGTCCCGGACGACGCCGGCCGGAAGCGGTCCTCGCCCCTTCCGGGCCGGTGCGCCGGTCTGCTCGGGCAGCGCGAGACCGGAGGTCGTCGCGTACGCCGTGGTCCTGTTCACCGTGACCGTCCTCCCCTTGGACGTGGAGTCCCATCCCCGTCGAGTGTAAAGAGAAGGTAATGCCCGGCGCTTCTCCTTTTCATGCGCGGACTGCCACAGCCCGGTCACAGATGCCGGGCTGCCGGGATCGGACGGCGCGTGCGATGATGGCCGCGCCAACTGCATACCGGCCGCTTGAATCCGCGCGGGAGAGTCCTGGGTACGTGTACCCGGGCGCCGAAGGAGCAAGTCCCTCCCTTGAATCTCTCAGGCCCCGTTACCGCGCGGGCGAGGCACATCTGAAAAGCGGGCCGCTCACCGGTGGCTCCACCCAAGGTGCAAATCAGGACCACCGTTTCGTGGGGTCCTGATGAACCTCTCAGGTTCCGATGACAGATGGGGAGGAACGACCTCGCCGTCATGCCTTGGGAGCCAGACCGATGAGCAGCAACGCACCCCGTCACACCGCGCTCGATGCCCTGCATCGCTCGCTGGGCGCGACGATGACCGACTTCGCAGGCTGGGACATGCCCCTGCGCTACGGCTCGGAGCGCGACGAGCACCTCGCCGTCCGCACGAAGGCCGGCCTCTTCGACCTCTCCCACATGGGCGAGATCACCGTCACGGGCCCGCAGGCCGCCGAGCTCCTCGCCTTCGCGCTGGTCGGCAACATCGCCACCGTGGGCGTCGGCCGCGCCCGCTACACGATGATCTGCCAGGCCGACGGCGGCATCCTGGACGACCTGATCGTCTACCGGCTGGCCGAGCACACGTACATGGTCGTCGCGAACGCCTCCAACGCCCAGGTGGTGCTGGACGCCCTGACCGAGCGCGCGGCCGGTTTCGACGCGGTCGTGCGCGACGACCGTGACGCGTACGCGCTCATCGCCGTGCAGGGGCCCGAGTCCCCCGGCATCCTCAAGTCGATCACCGACGCCGACCTCGACGGCCTGAAGTACTACGCGGGCCTGCCGGGCACGGTGGCCGGTGTTCCGGCCCTGATCGCCCGCACCGGCTACACCGGTGAGGACGGCTTCGAGCTGTTCGTCGCCCCCGCCGACGCCGAGAAGGTGTGGCAGGCGCTGACCGACGCCGGCACCCCGGCCGGGCTGGTCCCCTGTGGTCTGTCGTGCCGCGACACGCTGCGCCTGGAGGCCGGCATGCCGCTCTACGGGCACGAGCTGACCACCTCGCTGACCCCCTTCGACGCCGGTCTCGGCCGGGTCGTGAAGTTCGAGAAGGACGGCGACTTCGTGGGGCGCGAGGCCCTGGCCGAAGCCGCCGAGCGCGCCGCTTCGAAGCCGCCGCGCGTGCTCGTCGGCCTGATCGCCGAGGGGCGTCGGGTGCCGCGCGCCGGGTACCCGGTCGTCGCCGGAGGTCAGGTGATCGGCGAGGTCACCTCCGGCGCCCCGTCCCCGACCCTGGGCAAGCCGATCGCCATGGCGTACGTCGACGCCGCGCACGCCGCGCCGGGCACCGCCGGTGTCGGTGTGGACATCCGGGGCAGCCACGAACCGTACGAGGTCGTGGCGCTGCCGTTCTACAAGCGCCAGAAGTGACACTGGTCCGCACGGGCCGGACGTGACACCGGTCCGCACGGGCCGGACATGACACGGCTGCCCGTCGGACGCCGGCGCTGACGGGCGATCCCGTCGGGCGCCGGACGTGACCCTGCGCACATCCGCCCGGGTCACCCACGCTTCCCTCCATCAGCACTCCACCGCGTACAGGAGAATTCAGGCCATGAGCAACCCCCAGCAGCTGCGCTACAGCAAGGAGCACGAGTGGCTGTCCGTCGCCGAGGACGGCGTCGCGACGGTCGGCATCACCGAGTTCGCGGCCAACGCGCTCGGCGATGTGGTCTACGCCCAGCTCCCGGAGGTCGGTGACACGGTGACCGCGGGCGAGTCCTGCGGCGAGCTGGAGTCGACCAAGTCGGTCAGCGACCTGTACTCCCCGGTCGGCGGCGAGGTCGTCGAGGCCAACCAGGACGTCGTGGACGACCCGTCGCTCGTGAACTCCGCGCCCTTCGAGGGCGGCTGGCTGTTCAAGGTCCGCGTCGCGGGCGAGCCCGAGGACCTGATGTCCGCCGACGAGTACACCGCCTTCACCGCCGGCTGAGGAGTCACCGCATGTCGCTTCTGAACACCCCCCTTCACGAGCTGGACCCGGACGTCGCGGCCGCCGTCGACGCCGAGCTGCACCGCCAGCAGTCCACCCTGGAGATGATCGCCTCGGAGAACTTCGCTCCGGTCGCGGTCATGGAGGCCCAGGGCTCGGTCCTGACCAACAAGTACGCCGAGGGTTACCCGGGCCGCCGCTACTACGGCGGCTGCGAGCACGTCGACGTGGTCGAGCAGATCGCCATCGACCGGGTCAAGGCGCTGTTCGGCGCCGAGCACGCGAACGTGCAGCCCCACTCGGGCGCCCAGGCCAACGCGGCCGCGATGTTCGCGCTGCTCAAGCCGGGCGACACGATCATGGGTCTGAACCTCGCGCACGGCGGGCACCTCACCCACGGCATGAAGATCAACTTCTCCGGCAAGCTCTACAACGTGGTCGCGTACCACGTGAGCGACGAGACCGGTCAGGTCGACATGGCCGAGGTCGAGCGCCTCGCCAAGGAGTCCCGGCCGAAGCTGATCGTGGCCGGCTGGTCCGCCTACCCGCGGCAGCTGGACTTCGCGGAGTTCCGCCGCATCGCCGATGAGGTCGGCGCGTACCTCATGGTCGACATGGCGCACTTCGCGGGCCTCGTGGCCGCGGGGCTGCACCCGAACCCGGTGCCGCACGCCCATGTCGTCACGACGACCACCCACAAGACCCTCGGCGGACCCCGCGGTGGCGTGATCCTCTCGACGGCCGAGCTGGCCAAGAAGATCAACTCCGCGGTCTTCCCCGGTCAGCAGGGCGGTCCGCTGGAGCATGTGATCGCCGCCAAGGCCGTCTCCTTCAAGGTCGCCGCCACCGACGGCTTCAAGGAGCGCCAGCAGCGCACGCTGGACGGCGCGCACATCCTGGCCGAGCGCCTGGTCCAGGACGACGTGAAGGCCGTCGGCGTGGACGTCCTGTCCGGGGGCACGGACGTGCACCTGGTCCTGGTCGACCTGCGCAACTCCGAGCTGGACGGGCAGCAGGCCGAGGACCGCCTCCACGAGGTCGGCATCACGGTCAACCGCAACGCCGTCCCGAACGACCCCCGCCCGCCGATGGTCACCTCCGGCCTGCGCATCGGCACACCCGCCCTCGCCACCCGCGGCTTCACGGCCGAGGACTTCACCGAGGTCGCGGACATCATCGCCGAGGCGCTGAAGCCGTCCTACGACGCGGCGGGCCTGAAGGTCCGCGTGTCCGCTCTGGCCGACAAGCACCCGTTGTACCCCGGCCTGAAGTAGTTCCGTAGGCTTTCTGTCATACGTTGTATTCACCCGTACGGTTCCTTTCGTACGGACATCCGGGGCACCGCGCACACTGGAAGAGCGCGGTGCCCCGTTCCATGCGGTCCCGCACCACCTCCGCCGGACAACGGCGTCCGGCGAAACCACCAAGGAGTTCCCGTGGCCATCTCGGTCTTCGACCTGTTCTCGATCGGCATCGGCCCGTCCAGCTCCCACACGGTGGGCCCGATGCGCGCCGCGCGCATGTTCGCCCGGCGGCTGCGCAACGAAGAGCTGCTCGCCCCCGTCACCGCGATACGCGCCGAGCTGTACGGCTCGCTGGGCGCGACCGGCCACGGCCACGGCACCCCCAAGGCGGTGCTGCTCGGACTGGAGGGCGCCTCACCCCGGACGGTGGACGTGGAGGGTGCCGACGAGCGGGTCGAGCAGATCAAGTCCTCGGGCCGGCTCAACCTGCTCGGCGAGCACGAGATCGACTTCGACTTCGACGACGACCTGGTCCTGCACCGCCGCAAGGCCCTGCCGTACCACGCGAACGGCATGACGATCTTCGCGTACGACTCCTCGGGCGAGCTCGTCCTGGAGAAGACGTACTACTCGGTCGGCGGCGGCTTCGTGGTCGACGACGACGCGGTCGGCGAGGACCGCATCAAGCTCGACGACACGATCCTGAAGTACCCGTTCCGCACGGGCGACGAGCTGCTGCGGCTCACGAAGGAGACCGGCCTGTCGATCTCCGCCCTGATGCTGGAGAACGAGCGGGCCTGGCGCACCGAGGAGGAGATCCGCGAGGGGCTCATCGGCATCTGGCGCGTGATGCAGGCCTGCGTCTCGCGCGGCATGGCCCGCGAGGGCATCCTGCCGGGCGGCCTCAGGGTCCGCCGCCGCGCCGCCCTCTCGGCCCGCCAGCTTCGCGCCGAGGGCGATCCGCTGGCCCACGCCATGGAGTGGATCACTCTCTACGCGATGGCGGTCAACGAGGAGAACGCGGCGGGCGGCCGGGTGGTCACCGCCCCCACCAACGGCGCGGCGGGCATCATCCCGGCGGTGCTGCACTACTACATCAACTTCGTGCCGGGCGCCGACGAGGAGGGTGTCGTACGGTTCCTGCTCGCCGCCGGGGCGATCGGCATGCTCTTCAAGGAGAACGCCTCCATCTCGGGCGCCGAGGTCGGCTGCCAGGGCGAGGTCGGATCGGCCTGCTCGATGGCGGCCGGCGCGCTCGCCGAGGTGCTCGGCTGCAGCCCCGAGCAGGTCGAGAACGCCGCCGAGATCGGCATGGAGCACAACCTCGGCCTGACCTGCGACCCGGTCGGCGGCCTGGTGCAGATCCCCTGCATCGAGCGCAACGGCATGGCCGCGGTGAAGGCCGTCACGGCGGCCCGGATGGCCATGCGCGGCGACGGCTCGCACATGGTCTCCCTCGACAAGGTCATCAAGACCATGAAGGAGACCGGCGCCGACATGAGCGTCAAGTACAAGGAGACGGCCCGGGGCGGTCTTGCGGTCAACATCATCGAGTGCTGATGAAATAGGCCCTGACCAGCGCGTTCGTCACTTTCAGCGCTGTCAGGGCCTTCGCTGCTTACGCGGCAGAAAGTCCCCGAGGAGTCCCTGGGACAAGCGCGGAAGTCCCCCGAGAAGTCCCCGGAAATCCCTTGGAATGGGCACCTGACCGGGGGTTTCATGGCACCTTCGATCACTGTTCCGATCCACCTTGACCGCCGACCGTCGCCAGGATGTATCAAATCGATCCCCTGACCTCGCTTGAGGGGTACCATTCGATACATGAGCGCTGCGGAAAACTCGCGCCTGGAGCAGCGGCTGACCAGCCTCTCCCCTACGTTCACGACGGGACAAGCACGCCAGGCCCTGCTCTCCCCCCGTGACCTGGCGTACTTGGTCACGGAAGGCGAGATAGACGAACTCTCCCGCGGGGTCTATCGACGAGCAGACGCACCGGAGACCGCGCACGCGGATCTGCTGGCCGTGTGCACACGGGCTCCTCGCGCCGTCGTGTGCGGCGAGTCCGCCCTGGCCCTGCATGAGCTGATCGACGACATCCCCACAGCAGTGCACATCGCCGTGCCGCGCGGTACACGCCGCCCCACGATTGCCTACCCGCCGACCGTGGTGGCGCAGTACACCTCGAAGACCTTCACCCTCGGCGTCGAACGGTTCGCAGCAGCCCCGGGAGAGACCGTCCCCGTGTACGACGCAGCGCGCAGCGTCGTCGACGCGATGCGCCACCGCAGCCGCATCGGCGAGACCCTCGCCCTGTCCGCACTCGGCCGCTACGTGCGCCGGAACGGACGCGGCGGAGTCACCGAACTGCATTACATCGCACGCGAGTTGGGTGCACTCTCCGTCGTCCGCCCCGCAGTGGAGGCGCTGCTCGCCTGATGGCCGACCCCACACGCGACACCACCGCCGCCCGCGTCTACAACGACCTGCGCAACCTGGCCCGCCGCACCAGCCGGTCCACGGACGAGATCATGGTCGGGTACGTCCTCGAACGGTTCCTCTATCGCCTGGCCGCATCGCCCCTCGGCCGGGAGCACTTCGTACTCAAGGGCGGCCTGCTCCTCGCTCAGTTCGGCGCACGCCGGACGACCCGCGACATCGACATCCTCGGCCGCTCGTTCCCCGGCACCGAAACCGAGATCATCCACAGGATCGCCGGCATCGCCGTCACCGAGATCGACGACGGAGTCGCGTTCGATCCCACGACGCTCAAGACCGTCCCCATCCGCGAGGAGGACGAGTACCACGGCGTACGCCTGTCCATGGTCGCCTCCATCGCCAGGGCCCGACTCAAGCTCCAACTGGATGTCAGCTTCGGCGGCCCTGTCACCCCCGGCCCCCGGATCATCGATTACCCGCAGCAACTCACGACGGACAGCTTCCAGATCCTCGGCTACCCGCTCGCCACCGTCATCGCCGAAAAACTCTCCACCGCTGTCTCACTCGGCGACCTCAACACCCGCGACCGCGACTACGGCGACCTCTACCGCCTACTCACCCTCAACGACCTCGACGGCCGGGAACTCACCACGGCATCACCCTGAAACCCCTCGGCGCCACCATCACCGACCTCGGCGAGCGGCGCCAGACCTCCTACGCCGCCTGGCGCCGCCGACAAGGCCCCGCCGCAACCGGCTACCCCGGACGCTTCACCGACGTCGTCCGACAGGTCACCGCCTTCGCAGACACACTCCTTGAGGGCGATGCCGCCACCCGTACATGGAACGCGGCCACCCTCACCTGGTCGTGAACCGGGCCCGGCCGACCTACCAGGCCTCCGGAACCACCCGGTCAGAACACATCTGCCGGGAGGCGCGAGCCACCTCATGACGACTTGTGCTCCACCATCCGCTCACGCATGGCTCGCACAGAAGAACCTGCTGACCAGCGCGTTCGCGCCTGCCGACACCGCGCCTGTCACTGCGACAGAAGTCACCGACCACGAACGGCGCAGCATAATCACCTGAGACAGGAATTCGAGCTATCGGGTGGGGCCCCTCGTCGGCGTTCTCCACCACCTGCTACACCTCGACGGTTCCCCTTGGTTCGGTCCACCATGAACACCGAGCACAGCCCCCGGTGCGCTTCGGGACTGCGCGGTGAGCGAAGACCTGCAAGCCGTCGTGCGCTATCTCGCACTCCTGGTGCAAGCGGAAGCGGCAAGCACCGACGCCAAGTTCCGCACGCTGCATCCGGATTGGGTTCGACGAGCAGATCTGGGACGAGGTCACCCGCGCCCTCAAGGAGAAGGGGGTTCTGGTTCCTGATCCTGCATTATTTCCTCCGTGACGGCTCGACGGCGCTCCCGTCTCCTCCTTTTTAAGGCCGCACGCTTGCGGCGGTGCTCCCAAAAGGCAACCCACCACATATAGAGGTCACGCGAGTCCTTTGGAAGGACAGTGCGGGCAAAGCGCAGCACGAAAAACGGAAGAATCAGGAAGAATGCAGCCCACCACGGCATTCCAGCAAGAGCACTCTGGGGGATTTCAAACACGACGATGACTCTCTACACGAAGGCGACTTGCGGACCCGTCCTTGAAATCTCCACTAAATGTGAATCTTGAGAACCGAATCGCCGAAAGTCACGTCGTACGCCCTCTTGCTTTTCGCGAACCTCGCTCCAGAAATACCGACCATAGGGTCCGTTAGTGCTGCCGCGACATCTTCCGGATAGGGAAGCCCTGTCCACTGGGCTTCCCATTCATCTCCTGCTCCCCAAAGCCTGCGCTGGGGACCCGAATCGTCATCGCGCCCCCTGCCATCATCGCGTCGCAACGGGTCCCAGTACCAGTTCCCCGTAGCCCACCGCCCCTTAGGGTCGGTCATCGACATACGGGCAGCCATGCCAGCCAACAGGGTCTGGGCTGATTCACCCATCGGCGGAACGTCGGCAAGCTGGCGCTCTTCTACCGAATCAAGTGGGTCATCAAGCGTGCGAAAATCGAAGTGCGAACCTTCTCGCACCCCCTGCAGCTTTCCATCCAGTCGGCTCGTGACTACCAATCGCGCCCCTGTAGGGACGTGCTCCAATGCATACGTCCGATAGTCGTGGATGGCCCGCAATCGAATTCCGGGAAGCCTAGGGGTACTGTCACCATGCGGCACCAGATACCTGGTGACGTTATCCGGGGCATCGCTGATGAATACCATCTGATTCCACCGGGGCGACACGGTAATCGTGTACCAGGTAAGGGTGCTCAACAACCACTTCGCAGGAGGTGCACCGTCTTCGCCACGGTTGAATAGACCGAGAGCAAGCAAAGCGTTCATCTTCCGCTGTCCCGGCGCGCACGAATCCAACCCATGGGTGCGATCGTTCGGGATCCCCGCAAGCGCAGCTTCGTAAATCTCGCCCGAATACGCCTTGCGTGTGTGTGCAGCTCGCTTCTTTACAGAATTTGGCACGCCAAAACCCTCACTCACCGCACCGGTCGGCGTTTGAGTTGGACGCCAAGAATTCTGCCTACAGCACTGCTATCGCAGAGTGAGTGCGCATACACCCGTGAGACGACGGTTGTGGCCGGTGTCCATACGTCGGAGCTCCTGAGCCTCTGCGCTCAGGTTAGACAAGTCAACGCTGTGAGCGTAGCGACCTCCGCGATGCTTCGCAGCCAACTCCTGCTTTTCCTCGCGAAGTTCCCGTGGATGAGTGGTCCGCCGCATGGCTTGGCGTGTTCCTCGAACTGGAAGTCCCGGCACTGTTCAACCGCCGCAGCGGCGACACCTTCAGCGCGATGTTCACGGACATCCGCGACGTCAACGTCCAGGTCCTGGAGGACGACGCCCAACGGCGAGCTGCGATCCACGAGTTGGCGACCGTGCCCTCGAAGGGCGCCGAGAACCGGGCCCGACGCAAGGCCATGAAGGCAGCGATCGACGAGAGGCCGCCCTTCCGTCGCATCACCGGCCCCGCCACACGTCTGCACGTCAAGGCGACGCCCCGCGCGTCCCTGAACGACGCGATCGGGCAGCAGATCCTCACGTTCAACCCGGGCCGCCCACGTCGAGATCGACCCCGAACGCAAGCCGAAAGACCTGGTGTGGACGGACGAGCGCGTCGCCAAGTGGAAGCAGACCGGCGAGAAGCCGTCGCCCGTGATGGTCTGGACGCCTCAACAGACCGGCGCCTTCCTCGACTTCGTCGCCGAGGATCGGCTGTACGCGACAAGGAGACGGCCCGGGGCGGTCTTGCGGTCAACATCATCGAGTGCTGAGGAAGCGGGCCTGACCGGTCGGCCCGGACCGGGCGGCCCCGGTCGGCCGGTCTGCCCCGCCTTGCGCCGCCCCGCCCCCGTCGGTCCGGCCGCTTGTCCTCGTGCACGATCCCGCCGTCGGGCCGGGCCGGGGCACTCCCGGCCCACCGCTCCGGTGGGCCGGCTACCGCGACGCGCGTCATTCCCCTCACCCTGTCGCCCCGCGCCGGGGCTCAGTGCGCGGTTGTGCCGGGTAACCGGCCCCGGAAGGCGCGCCGGTACGCGTTGGGCGTGGTGTTGAGGAAGTGCACGAACTGGTGCCGCAGGGCGGCCGCGTTGGCGAATCCCGTACGGGCCGCCACGGCCTCCATCGTCTCGTCGGTGTTCTCCAGCAGTCGCTGGGCGCTCAGCACCCGCTGGGCCAGCAGCCACCGGTAGGGCGTGGTCCCGGTCTCCGCCCGGAAGCGGCGGGCGAACGTGCGCGGCGACATGCAGGCCCGCGCCGACAACTGCTCCACACTGATCTCCTGGTCCAGATGCCGCTCGGCCCAGGTCAGCACCTCGCGCACACCGTCCTCCCCGTACCGTGCCACCGGCCGTTCGACGTACTGGGCCTGGCCGCCCTCCCGGTGCGGGGGCACCACCATCCGCCGGGCGATGGCGTTGGCGACGTCGCTGCCCTGGAGCTTGCGCACCAGGTGCAGGCAGGCGTCGATCCCCGCGGAGGTGCCGGCCGAGGTGAGGATCGGGTCCTCGTCGACGTAGAGCACTCCCGGATCGACCCGGGCCTTCGGGTAGCGCTCGGCCAGCGCGTCGGCGTACCGCCAGTGCGTGGTGCAACGCCGTCCGTCGAGCAGCCCCGCGGCGCCCAGGACGAAGGCGCCGACACAGACACTGACCACCCGGGCCCCCCGGGCCACCGCCTGGCGCAGGGCCTCGAGAAGAGCGGGCGGAAAGTCCCGGGTGTGGAAGTCGTCCCCCACCGGGATGGCGATGAGATCGGCCTCCTCCAGCCGGTCGAGCCCGTAGGGCGTGCTGATGGTGAAGCCCGGCACCGCCCGGACCGAAGGGGATTCCGCGGCGACGAGCGCGAAGTCGTACCCGGGCAGTCCCTCCTCCCGGCGGTCGATCCCGAACACCTCACATACGACACCCAGCTCGAAGGGATGGACGTTCTCGAGCAGGACCGCGGCAACGTTCTTCAGCATGTCTTCCAATGTGGCAGTAATGCACGGTGTTCTGACAGTCTCTCCGCTGTCCCCCAGGCCGAAGGAGTCCTCGTCACCGGCACGGGCGCAGGTCGGAGGACAGCGGATCGACACCCCTGCGGCCGCCCCGGCACCAGGCCGGCGCCACTCTCGCTCCCGGGGCACCGGCTGGCAGTAAATCGTGGTTGTGTGTCAGTTCCGCCACTGTCGCCGCGGGAGCTACGGCCAGCAGAGTTGAGCCATGAAGTCCACTGGGCGGCGGCACGTGATCGTCGTAGACGGCTACCACATCAGGGACGGCGACGACCGGGGCTTCGCCAGCGCCTTCCGGGCCCGGGGCGTACTGCCGGTCACCGTCATGAGCACTCCGCGGCCTCTGGCGAAATTCGTCAGGAAGAACATCTGGCACCCCGACGACTTCGAGGCCGTGCACCATTACGACGGCGACTTCGAGGCCATGGTGAAACTCGTCGATTCCTACGACCCGGTGGGCATCGTCACCGGCAACGAGAGCGGCGTGGAATTCGCCGCCCGGCTCGTCGAACGCCTCATGCCACGGTTCCAGAACGTGCCCGGCAGCGCCAAGTGCCAACGCCACAAAGGGGAGATGGCACTCGCCCTGGAGCGCGCCGGAGTTCCGGGGCCGCGCACCCTGTCGACCGCCGACCCCGCCGAGGCCGCCGCGTGGATCGAGGACAACGGCCTCACCGGCCGGCCGATCGTCCTGAAGCCTCCGCACAGCGCCGGGACCGACAACGTGCACTTCGTGCCGACCGGCGGCGAGTGGCTCGGCCACTTCACCCACATCCTCGGCCAGGTCAACGGGTTCGAGCTCCGCAACGACACCGTCGTCGTGCAGGAGTTCCTGGAGGGGCCCGAGTACATCGTCGACCTGTACTCGGTGGACGGGCGGCACGGTCTGGTCGACACCTGCGTCTACGCCAAACACGACCGGGGCCCCCGCATCGGCATCTACGACGCCGCCGACTTCCTGGCCCCCGACCACCCCGACGTGGCGGTCCTCGCCCCCTACGTGATGCGCGCCGCCGACGCGGTCGGCATCCGCAACGGCTCCACCCACGCCGAAGCGATCATGACGGCGGACGGGCCCCGCCTGGTGGAGCTGGCCGCCCGCTACTCGGGCAGCTGCATGACGATCTCCGGGTCCCTCGCCACCGGCGACAACCAGATCGAGCGCACCGTACGGCACGTCCTGGACGGGGAGTTCGTGCCGTCCTTCGAGCTCGTCGAAGAGGTCCGCACGCTCTGGCTCTGCTCGGACCGGGCCGGCCCCGTGCGGAACATGGAGATCCTCCGGGCGATCGCCGAACTGCCCACCACGTTCTCCATGTCGATCCCGCCCGAGGGCCGGGACATGCCGGTCACCAACGACGTGACCACGAGCCTGGGCTGGGTCATCCAGGGCGCCGCCGACCGGGACGCGATCGAAAAGGACTCGGCCCGCATCCGCGAGCTGGAACGAGCTTGGAACGCGGCCGAACCGGGGGGACCGTCTGACATGCCGGGCCAGCGCTACGGGGCCCAGGTGCCCCACCTTCTGCTCATCTGTCCGCGCCACGACATCCTGGGCAAGTTCGTCGGCCTGCCCGTCGCCCTGACCGTGGTCCACCGCCCCGGCGGGGACCGGAAGCTGGAGGAGTCCCTCGCCCTCGCGGTGGTCGACGCCGACTTCACCGACCCGCAGGCGCTGCTCACCGTCGCCCGCGAGGTCCATGCCCGGCGTCCCGTGGACGCGGTGCTCGGGCTCACCGAGCTCTCCCTGCGTCCGGCGAGCGTGGTGGCCGAGGCCCTGGGCGCACGCGGCAACCCGCCCACCACGCTCGCCCTGACCCAGGACAAGGCCGCCATGCGCGGGCGCCTGCGGGACCGCGGTTTGGGCACGGTCGCCCACCGGGTGTGCGCCACGGTCGACGAGGCCCGCGCGCTGCTGCGCCGCTGCCCGGCCGGCGTGATCCTCAAGCCGGTCGACGGCAACGGCGGAACGGGCGTGCATCTTGTGCGTACGGAAGGGGAACTGGCCGAGGCGTGGGCCTGGACCAGCGGTGCCGGCACCGGTTTCGCCTGGCCGCAGGGCGGGTCCGCGTCCCCCGTGCTGGCCGAGGAGTTCCTCACCGGCCAGGAGTTCAGCGTCGAGTCGCTCTCGGCCGCCGGGCGCCACCAGGTCCTCGCGGTCACCCGCAAACACACCTCGGGCGGCCCGCACTTCGTGGAGACCGGCCACGACCTGCCCGCGACGCTGCCGGCCCACCGGTACCGGACCGTCGTCGACGCCGCGCTGAACGCCCTGGACGCCGTGGGCTACGCCTGGGGACCCTGCCACACCGAGCTGATGCTCTCCGAGGACGGCGACCGCGCCACCGTCGTCGAGATCAACGCCCGGCAGGGAGGCGACCAGATCTGGGAGCTGGTCCACCACGTCACCGGCATCGACATGCTGCAGGGCGCCGTCCTCGCCCTCGCCCACGGCGTGCTGCCGGGTCCCGGCGCGGGCCACGCGGGAGGCGCCTCGATCCGCTACCTCACCCCCCGTCCCGGCAAGGTCACCGAGGTGACGGGCACGGCCGAGGCACGGGCCGTGGAGGGAGTGATCCGTCTCGGCGAACTACCCGAGGTGGGCGACGAGTTGATGTCGCTCGGCGACTCCTGGAACCGCGCGGGACATGTCGTCGCCGCGGGTCCCGACCCCAAGGCCGCCGCCGACGCGGCCGACGCGGCGGCCGCCCGGATCGTCATACGCACCGACGAAGAGGTGGCGCGGTGACACCCGAGAAGGGAGACGGGGTGAAGCTCGCCGACAACTCCGGGGCGGCGGAGGCCACCCCGAAGGCGAGGACCGGCCGTTTCGTCACGGGCCGGGGTCCGGCGTACGTCGTCATCCTCGGCCGTTTCACCACCAACATCGGCTTCTTCATGGTCGTGCCGTTCCTCGCGGTGCACCTGACCAAGGACGAGGGCCTGAGCAGTTTCCAGACCGGTCTGCTCTTCGCCGTCATGGAATTCACCCGGCGCGGCCTGGGCATCCCGTCCGGCTGGGTCAGCGACCGCTTCGGCGCCGCCCGGATCCTGACCCTGGGTCTCGCCGTCGAGGCGTGCGCGTACGCCGTGTTCACCGTGGCGGGCGGCAGCGTCGTCGTCTGGGGCGCGGCGGTCGCGCTGCTCGGCATCGGCGGCTCCCTCAACAACAACGGCGCCCGCAGTGTCCTCGCCTCCAGCAAGTCCGGCGGGGTCGCGGCCGACCTCAGCCGCTACTACGTGTCCATCAACGGAGCCGCCCTGATCGGCCCCCTGATCGGCACCGCGCTGATGGCGGCCGGCGCGATGAAGGCCGGGTTCCTGATCGCGGCCGCTCTGCATCTGGCCTTCGCCGTGACCTCCGCCGTGCTGCTGCGCGGCCTGCACGCCACGAACGCGGCGCCCGTCAAGGCCGCCGCCATGGCCGAGGCGCTGCGCGACCGCCCACTGATGATCTTCTGCTCGCTCGCGGTCGGCGGCTGGTTCCTCATCACCCAGTACCGGGTCGCGCTGCCGCTGACGGTCGTCCACCAGAAGCTCTCCTCCGACCTGGTCGGCCCGCTCACCGCGGCCAACGCCGTCGTGGTGATGCTGACCGTGTGGCTGCTCGGCTCGCGCATCGAGAAGCGCTCCACGGTCGGCCGCCTCGACCTGTTCATCGGGTCCGGGGTGCTGCTCGGCGGCGGGTGGCTGCTGTGCTCGGTCGACGGGATCGGCCCGATCGTCGCCGCCGTCATCGTCACCTCGATCGGCGAGTCGCTGTTCTGCGGCGTGGTCGACGCGGTCGTCGCGGGCCTCGCCACCGAGGGCCGTACCGGCCTCTATCTGGGCTACTCCACGATGGCCTGGGGTGTCGGCGGCATGCTGGGCGGCTTCGTCGGCGGCGGTTTCGACCTGGCCGCCGGCCACGGAGCGCTTCCCCTGTTCTGGCTGGTGCTGGCCCTCGTGGGCATCGGGTACGGGGCGGGCACGCGAGCAGTGCGCCGCTCGCTCGCCGACGCGGTGGAGCGGCGCCGGCCCCCCGTGCCGGCCGGCACGCCGACCGGCACGCCGGACCCCGCCGAGACACCGTCCGCGTCCGGCTGACCGGCCCGTCGGCCTGACGGAACGTCAGGTGCTGTTCGGGGAAGCCGACATGGCGAACCGTCCGAGCCGCATGGGCCGGGCGGCGCCCGAACGGTGCGCGTGCGTCGGCCCGGCACGGGACTGGGGCCTCGGGCCTCGGGCTAAGGACTGGGGCTGGGGCCAGGGGCCTCGGGCTGGGGACTGGGCTGGAGCCAGGGGCCTCGGGCTAAGGACTGGGGCTGGGGCTAGGGCTAGGGGTCTCGGGACTGGGGACTGGGGTCGGGGCTCGTCGGTCGTCCGAAGTCACCGGCTTCGAGGACGACTTCGGCCCGGACGGGTGTGCCGGCCGGACGGGCGAGCGTGGAGGGGGCGAAGTGGGGGAATTCCAAAAGCAGTTGTCCGCATGAACTGTCCCCCACGGACAGAGACAGTCGTTCGCCACGGACACCGGGGCACCGCCCCGCGTGGCCCGTCCCCCATGCACGGAGGCTCCACCCATGCTGCGAGGTATCGACGTCAGCTCCTACCAGTCGTCCGCGTACGGCACCGCCGGCCTCTCCTTCGTCTTCGTGAAGGCGACGGAAGGCCGCTCGTACGTCAACCCGAAACTCACCGCACAGGTGAAGACCGCCCGCGACGCCGGCTGCGTCGTGGGCTTCTACCACTTCCTGTGGCCCGGCAACATCACCGCCCAGGCCGCGTACTTCGTGAGCAAGGCCCCCGAGAAGGCGGGCGACCTGCTCGCCGTCGACTGGGAGACCACCGGCGACGGCACCCACGCGAGCAACGCGGAGAAAGACCGCTTCATCCGCAAGGTGAAGGAGCTCCGCCCGGACAACCGCGTGGTGCTCTACACCGGCCGTGACTTCTGGCTGAACGTCGACAGCACCTCGTACGCCGGCGACGGCCTCTGGATCGCCGACTACGTGACCGCCGGAAAACCCCGCATCAAGGCGAAGTGGCGCTTCCACCAGTACACCGACGAGTCGGTGGACAGGGACGTCGCGGACTTCGAGAGCGAGGCCGCCCTGCGCGCTTGGGCCGGCAGCGCCTGAGGATCACCGGCGGACCGCCGTCCGCCCGGTGACCGGTGCCGGCGCTCCGCCGTCCGCCCGCGCCCGCCGGCACCCACGTCACCCTGAACGCCGGGCCGGCTCCCCGGCTCAAACGAGCGGCGGGGGTTCCCCGGCCGGGACCGGAGTACGGTGGCGATACCGAGCGCACCTCGCACGCCGCCATCCGTCGCGGCGTCGCCCTCGGGGAACGGCAAGGCCGGAGCACATCGCGTCCGGCCGGAAACGAGCCGCCCCACATGAGCCTGATGAGTCTCGGAGTACTCGCCTCCTCCCGCAAGGAGAACGAGTTCCGCCTTCCCCTGCACCCCCGCCACCTCGACCGGATCGCCCCGGACATACGCGAGAAGATCTTCCTCGAACAGGGCTACGGCGAGCGGTTCGGCGTGTCCGACGACGCGCTGCGGCCCCTCGTGGCCGGACTGCGCTCCCGCGAGGACCTCGTCGCCGAGTGCGACATCATGCTGCTGCCCAAGCCGATCCACGAGGACGTCGCCGAGCTGCGCGAGGGCCAGGTCCTCTGGGGATGGCCGCACTGCGTGCAGGACGAGAAGATGACCCAGATCGGCATCGACCGGCGGCTGACGCTGATCGCCTGGGAAGCCATGAACCACTGGACCTCCTCGGGCGCCTTCAGCGTCCATGTGTTCCACAAGAACAACGAGCTCGCGGGCTACTGCTCGGTGCTGCACGCGCTCCAGCTCGGCGGGCTGACCGGCAGCTACGGGCGCCGTCTGCGCGCGGTGGTCATCAGCTTCGGCGCCACGGCGCGCGGAGCGGTCACGGGGCTGGGCGCCATGGGGGTGTCCGATGTCACGGTGCTCACGCAGCGCGCCGCCGCGGCGGTGGCCTCGCCGATGCCCTCGGTCGTGATGGGCCACTTCGAGGAGCGGGAGGACGACCCGTCACGCCTGCAGGCCTCCACTCCGGCCGGGCCCGTGCCGCTGGCTGAGTACCTGGCCGGGTTCGACATCGTCGTCAACTGCATCCTTCAGGACACCGACGCGCCGCTCATGTTCGTCACCGACGAGGAACTCGCCCGGTTCCGGCCGGGGACGTTCTTCATCGACGTCGCCTGCGACGAGGGCATGGGCTTCGCCTGGGCCCGCCCGACCACCTTCGGCGACCCCATGCCCACCGTGGGACCGGGCTGCCACTACTACGCGGTGGATCACAGCCCGTCCCACCTGTGGAACTCCGCCACCTGGGAGATCAGTGAGGCGCTCCTGCCCTACCTGCGCAAGGTCATGAGCGGCCCCGCCGCATGGGACGCCGACGTCACGGTCAGGAAGGCCGTCGAGATCCGCGACGGCGTCGTCCAGAACCCGAAGATCCTCTCCTTCCAGCACCGGTCCGCCGCCTACCCGCACGCTCCGGAGGACCCGGCGACCGCGCTGAGCCCGGCGGTCTAGAGATCGCTCGTCGCGGACCGGTCACCCGCGGAAGTCGGCCGATCGCTCCGGGGACGCCTCCGCCAGTGCCTTCGTGACCGCGTCGAGGCCTTCCTGGAGGCCGTACACGGGGGTGCCGGGCTGCTGGCGCCAGGAGTCGTCCAGGCCGCCGGCGTCGACGGTGTCGAAGCCGATCTCGTCGATGAGGTCGCGCACGCGCCGTTTCGCCGCCGCGTCGTCGCCGGCCACCGGGAGCGCCATGCGGTCGGGGGCGCCGGCCGGGCGGGCGCGGTCCAGGATGTCCTGGGCGTAGGTGCCGTTGAATGCCTTGACGACCGTGTGGCCGATCTGCCGGGCGGTCCAGCGGCTCTCGGTGAGGCCGTCGTCCTCGATCCCGGCGATCCTGCCGTCTCGCTGCTGGGGGTAGTAGTTGCCGGTGTCGATGACGGCGACGCCCTCGGCGGCCCCGTCCAGGATGCCGTCCGGCAGGTCCGGCACGGCCTTGAGCGGGATCGTGACGATCACGACGTCGGCGCCCTGTGCCGCCCGCTCGACCGTGACCGGGGTCGCCCCGGTCTCCTCGGCGAGCGCGCCGAGCGTCTGGGGACCGCGCGAGTTGGCGACGGAGACGTCGTGACCGACGGCGGTGAGCCGCCGGGTGAGGTTGCCGCCGATGTTGCCCGCGCCGATGATGCCGATCTTCATGAGAGACAGACCCTTCTGGGGTGGATGCTCCTGATGGGCACACCAACTCCGGGGGCGGACGACCTATTCCGGGACGTACGGCGTCCGGGTGACCGGTACCGGGAACGCCGGGCCCGCCGCCCCGGGTCCGCGCGGACCGGCTGCCCGCCCTTGCCCTGCCCCGGCTGGCCGCCCTGCCAAGGGTTCCGTCACGCCGAAGGGGCGCCCGCCGGTCTTCCGGTGGGCGCCCCTTCGCCGGCCTCACTTGCTCAGGTGGGTCCAGAACTCGTCGAACGAGAGAACCTTGTCGCCGTTGAGGTCACGGCTGGCGATGACGGCCTCCGCCACCGACTCGGTGACGTTCCAGTCGCCGCCCTGGGCGAGAGCGGTCTTGAACTCGGCTGCGGTGATGAACCCGTCACCGTCCGTATCGATCCGCTCGAACTGCTTGCGTGCTTCCTCGATGTCGGCCACCGACCCGCCCCTTCGTCGTGCATCACTGCGTGCGTTGCTGCTTTGTGTACGGAGGTCAGATTAACGGTCCGCGCGGGCGCGCAGTGCGGCGACCACCCAGGCGAACTCCTCGCGGTGCGCCGAGAGCGGCTCCATGCCGCGGACCAGCGTGCTCAGCTCCCGGAAGCGGGCCATCTCGGCATGGGCGGCGGACTCCATGCGCGCCAGTACGGCAGCCCGGTCGGCGTCGCCGAGCAGGCCGCTCAGCACGTCGTCCGCCTCCGGCGACCCGGGGTCGACACCCCGCCCCAGCGCCTCGCCCGCCAGCTGCACCAGCCGGCTCATGAACCACACGGACGTGCCCGGCGGTACGTCCGGCCCCCGGTCCGCCGCGTTGAACTCGATCATCTCGCGCATCCGCGCCCGGAACCCCGGGTCCTGGATCAGCTCCGCCAGCTCCACCCAGGCGTCCACCTGCCCGGGTGTCGGGTCGTCCGGCAGGTCACCGACGCTGAACCGCAGCCGGGTACGGATGTCGGGGTCCGCGTTGTCCAGACCCCCGAAGGTCTCCTCCATGAAGTCGTCGATGATGCGTCCGCGTTCGGCGGCCGAAAGCCGCGCCAGCTTGTTCATGAGTGTCATCTCCTCCGCGGTCGAGCCGCGTCGCGCCACCGTCGACAGCACCGCCCGGGTCACCTTCAGTGACCTGATCTGCGTGTCCAGCGCGGCCACGTGGGCGGCCGCCACCTCCGCCACCGTCGTCTCGCCCGCCAGCACCCTGCGCACGTCGCCGAGACCAAGTCCTAGTTCGCGCAGGGTGCGGATCAGATCGAGACGGGCCACGGACCCGGCGTCGTACAGCCGGTAGCCGCCCGCCGAGCGGGCGACCGGGGGCAGCGCGCCCTCGTCGGACCAGTAACGGATGGTGCGGACGGACAGGCCGGTGCTCCGGGACAGTTGGCCGATGGTGAAAAGGCCGGTGCCGTCTTCGATCATGTCCCCGAGTCTGGGCCTTCCAGTGGGTGGAGACTCAAGCGTCATGGGGACAGTCGTGCCCGGCCCCGTGCGCGCCGTTCCGGACCCGGTGGCCGGTGGAGTCCTCCCGCCGCCCGACGTGCCGCCCAGGTACACCGGCACTCCCCCCGCGACACTGACGGCCGCACCCTCACCGCCACTCCGTCGTCTTCACCGACGAGGACAGGGCCGGACCGGCTCGGGGCGGCGGCTCGGCACCTCGACGGCGAGCCGGTGACGGCAACGGCCCGTCGTCGCGGGTGGGTTGTGATCACGGAAGACGATCACGGTGTTGCGGCGACGGGCCGTGCGGCGTCGCGCGCACGACGCCGGGTCAGCCGTGGCCGGTCGACGGGCGCCGCCCTAGCGGAAGATGCCGGTGTGGCCGAGCGAGTACCGGCCCGGCTGAGGGTAGACGGCGAGGCCGTGCGGACCGCTGCCGACCTTGATGCGGGCGAGCTGGACACCGGTGCGGGTGTCGATGGCGTACACCTCCGAGTTGTAACGGCCGGAGAGCCACAGGACCTTGCCGTCCGCCGAGACACCGCCCATGTCGGGGCTGCCGCCGTTGGGCAGGTGCCACTTCTTGGTGAGTCTGTTCTGGGTGAAGTCGAAGATGGAGATGGTGCCCTCACCGCGGTTGGAGATGTACATCTCGCGCGAGTCCCGGCTGACGTAGAGGCCGTGCGTGCCCTTGCCCGTGTGCAGCAGGGTCGGCCGGGTGAACTTGTCGCCGTCCAGAACCCACACGCCGTCGGCCATCATGTCGGCGATGTAGAACCTCTTGCCGTCCGGGGAGATCTTCACGTCCTGCGGCATCGCCCCGTGGAAAGGCAGCTTCTGCTGGCCGATCACCTTCATCCGCTCGGTGTCGACCTTCAGGAGTTCGCCGCTGAACTCGCAGGACACGATGAAGTAGCGGCCGTCCGGGGAGAAGTCGGCGTGGTTGACGCCGTAGCAGCTGACCGGCTCCGTCCTGACGGTCTTCATGGTGTGCGCGTCGCGGAAGACCAGCTCGCGGTCGAGGGAGGCCATGACGATCGCGTACTTGCCGTTGGGCGTGAAGTAGAGGTTGTACGGGTCGTGCACGTCGACCTGTTTGCCCGCCTCGCCGGTCCTCGGGTCGATGGGGGTGAGGGTGTTGCCCCGGTCGTTGTTGACCCACAGGGTCTTCATGTCCCAGGAGGGGACGACGTGCTGGGGCTGGACACCGACCGGGATCGTCTCGATGACCTTGTACGTCTTCGGGTCGATGACCGAGACGGTGTTGGAGTTGGTGTTCGGCACGTAGACGCGGGACGGGAAGTCCTTCACCACCGGGGAGAGCCGGTTCGGGCGGTCGGCGGCGTAGACGTCCGCGGGGTCCAGCAAGGGGGGCATGCCGGGCAGGCCCTGGACCGTCAGCCGCTTCGGCTGGGCGGGCTGGACGGCGGCGGCCTTGGTGCCGAGGGCTTCGTTCGCGTGGGACCGGGAGGGGCCGCTGCAGCCGGTGAGGGCGACGAGCGCGGTGAGGGCGGCGCCGGCGATCAGGACCCGGCACGGGGAGGAGGGTGGCGTCAGCATCAGCTCAGCAGCTCCGTGGTGGTGACCGCGCGCAGGCCGCGACGGTCGAGTTCGTGCAGGAGGGCGGGGAGGGCGGCGACCGTGTCGGCGTATCCGAAGTGCATGCTCACCACGGAGCCGGGGCGGACCTCGGCGACGACCTTGCGGGTGACCGCGGTGGCTCCGGGCGAGGTGTAGTCGAGGGAGTCGACCTCGTAGGAGAGCGTGTGCGGGTAGCCCGCGTCGCGGGCGAGGCGCTGGACCAGGGGCGAGGCCCGGGGGCTGCGGGACGGCCTGAACCAGGTGCCGATCGAGCCGGTGAGCCGCTTGAGGCGGTCCGCGCAGCCCCGGATCTCCGCGGCGGCCTCCGTCGCCGACATCGCGTTGATGTCGAGGTGGCGGAGGGTGTGGTTGCCGAGGTCGTGGCCGCCGTCGAGGATGCGGCGGGCGACGTCCGGGTGCTCGTCCAGCCAGGTTCCGACGGCGAGGACGGTGACCCGGGCGCCGGCCTTCTCTGCCTCACCGAGAAGCGAGTTCGCGACGGCGGGGTCGCCCTGGCCGTGGAACGTCAGGGCCACCTTGGACGGGTGGCCGCGGGGACCGTGGGTGATTTCGGAGGGCTGGGCGGGGTAGCGGCGGGGGGCGGGGGCGAGTACGGGAACCGCGCGGGTCGCGGGGGCGGGGGGCGCGCTGGGCGCGGCCGGGGGTGTCGTGAGGTTGTGGGGGGTGGACGGCGGGGCGGAGCAGCCTGCGGTCACTCCGGCGGCGAGGGTTCCTGCGGTGAGCGCGAGTCCCGTGAGCAGGGCCGCGCGCCGGGGCGGGGCGGGGGCTGCGTGGTCTTCGGCGGGCGTGGTCACCGGACCATTTAAGGGTGAATCGGCCGAAAAACCGGCGATTGGTCCGGCCGGGTGGTGGTGCGGGTCGCTTCGCGGCTCCCGGCCACCGGGTCGCACGGGGCGGCGGAGCCCGTGAGCGGAGCGGCATCCCCCGCTTCCGGATCAGTCGGTTCGCGTACGGGGTCCTCGTATACGGGACTCGCCTGTACGGGCTCTCACGTACGGGGTTCTCACGTACGGGCCGGAACGGGGCCGACGGCCGGGACGGGGCAGCAGTCGGAACGGGGCTGACTGCCGGGACCGGTCGGCGGCCGGAACGGGTCTGCGGGAGGGACGCGTCTGCGGGAGGGACGGGGCCGACGGCCGGGGCGGGTCAGCGGTCGACGACGCGCATCTCGAACCAGGTGGTCTTGCCGCGGGGCAACAGGTCGACGCCCCAGCGGTCGGAGAGCTTGTCGACGAGGAAGAGTCCCCGGCCGCTCAGGTCCATCTCCTGGACCGGCATGAGACAGGGAAGGCCGCGGGAGGGATCACGGACCTCGATGCGGATCCAGCCGCGGCGGCGGCGCATACGGAGTCCGAAGACGCGGGCGCCGGTGTGCCGTACGGCGTTGCCCACGAGTTCGGAGACGAGTAAGACCGCGTCCTCGGTCATCTTCGGTGACAGGCCCCAGTGCCGCAGCACCACGACCTGGGTGAGCCGCCGCGCGGTGGCCGCGGACTCCGGGCGGGACGGCAACGGCACCTCCGCCTCGGTGGGGTTGCCGAACAACTCCAATGCCTTGAGCGCCCGTTCGTCCTCGACCGCAGGCGTCCAGCGCGCCGCGGTCGCACTTCCGTGCCGCCGCGGCTGTTCGATACCCTCCAGCCCCGCCATGCCCCCATCATGGCCGCCAAGAGCCCCCTTCGGGGCCGTTCCGGAGGAATACGCCCCCCGGAACGCGACATTCCACACCATCCGATCGGCATATGCCAAAGGCAGTTCGGGGTGGGCGGGGACCCGTCCGACCTGCCGGAACAGGCCCTTCGAGGGCAATCACCAGAGCTTCGGAACAAGGTGCGCTTAAGGCTGCCTTAAGCCTGGGATAAACCGCTCCAACGGGGGACACCGGGTAAGACATCGCGTCAACTGTGAGCGGATCAGCGGGAATCACGAGGGTGACATCGGCCGCGTCGGCGGCCGTCGGCCGGCCCGGGGAGCCAGGAAGGCGGGTCCCCGGGCCGGCGCGGCGGACGGGTCAGAGGAACTTCGCCTTGCCGGGGCCCTCTTCCACGAAGCTCCGCATTCCCCGCTCGCGGTCCTCCGTCGCGAACAGGCCGGCGAACCAGTTCCGCTCGATGGTCAGCCCGGTCTCGATGTCCGTCTCCAGGCCCGCGTCGATCGACTCCTTCGCCGCGCGCAGCGCGATGGCCGGGCCCTGCGCGAGCCGGGCGGCCCAGGCGTGCGCGGCGGTGTAGACCTCGGCGGCGGGCACGACCCGGTCGACCAGGCCGAGCGTGAGGGCCTCGTCGGCCTTGACCATACGGCCGGTGAAGATGAGGTCCTTGGCCTTGGAGGGGCCGATCAGCCGGGACAGCCGCTGGGTGCCGCCGGCACCGGGGATCAGGCCGAGCAGGATCTCCGGCTGGCCCAGCTTGGCGTTGTCCCCGGCGATGCGGTAGTCGGCGCAGAGGGCCAGTTCGCAGCCGCCGCCGAGCGCGTATCCCGTGACGGCGGCGACGACGGGCTTGGGGATGCGGGCGACGGCGGTGAAGGAGTCCTGCAGGGCCCGGGACCGCACGACCATCGCGGCGTGGTCCATGGCCTGCATCTCCTTGATGTCCGCGCCCGCCGCGAACACCTTCTCCCCGCCGTACAGCACCACCGCGCGGACGTCCGGCCGGATCGCGGCCTCCTCGGCCAGTTCCTTGAGGCGGTCCTGCGTCGCGACGTCCAGGGCGTTCATGGGAGGGCGGTCCAGGCGGATGGTGCCCACGCCTTCGGCCACTTCGAGATGCACAGTCATGGAAGCAGGTTAGTGGCCGTTAACGGCAACGGGCCGGGTGTGCTGAGTCACAGCGCACCCGGCCCGGTGAGGAGCGGTGGTTCGGTCCGGTCCGGCGCGGTTGCCCCGATCCGGTCCCGCGGTTACTTGGTCCAGTCCGACCAGGACATGTTCCAGCCGTTGAGGCCGTTGTCCGGGGCGACCGTCTTGTCGTGGGAGTGCTTCACGACGACCACGTCGCCGATCATCGAGTTGTCGAAGAACCAGGCCGACGGCACCTTGCTGTCGTAGCCGCCGCGCACGTCGCGCAGACCGACGCAGCCGTGGCTGGCGTTGAAGTTGCCGAAGGCGCCGCCACCCCAGTAGTTGCCGTGGATGAAGGTTCCCGAGTTGGTCAGGCGCTGGGCGTGCGGCACGTCCTTGATGTCGTACTCGCCGCCGTAGCCGACCGTCTCGCCGTTCATACGGGTCACCTTGAGGCGCTCGCTGATGACCATCTGGCCGTTCCAGGTCTCGTAGCCCGGCTTGCCCGTGGTGATCGGGATGGTCCTGAGGACCTTCCCGTCGCGCTTGACGGTCATCTTGTGGGTCTTGGCGTCGACGGTGCTGACCTGGCTGCGGCCGATCGTGAACTTCACGGTCCTGGCCTGCTTGCCGTAGACGCCGGGGCGGCCCTCGACACCGTCGAGGTCGAAGGTGACGGTGACCTTCGTACCGGCCGCCCAGTAGTTCTCGGGGCGGAAGTCGAGACGGTCGTTGCCGAACCAGTGACCCTCGACGTCGACCGCCGGCTCGGTCTTGAAGGTGATGGCCTTCTTGACGTCGCCGGGGTGCGTGATGCCCCGGGTGAAGTGGATCGAGAACGGCATCCCGACGCCGACCTTGGACCCGTCCTCGGGCGTGTAGATGCCGACGAACGTGTTCTTCGGGGTCAGCGTGGTGAACGCGGCCTCTTCGGCCGCCTCACGGCCACTGGCGTCCTTGGCCACCGCGTGGACCTTGTACTTGGTGGCCGCGGCGAGGTGGGTCGAGGGCGTCCAGGTGGCGCCCCCGTCCGTGATGCTGCCCTTGACCGCGTCGCCCTTGGTGTCCTCGACGGCGACCTCGGTCAACTTGCCCTTGGCCGCGGTCACCTTGAGGGCGCCGCTGGTCTTCACGTCGGCGGCGCCGTCCTTCGGGGCGATGGTCACCACGGCCTGCGAGACCTTGGTGTCCGCCGTGCCGCTGGAGCCCTTGCCCTTGCCGTCGCCGGAGCCGGACCCCTGGTCCGAACTCCCTCCCCCGCCGCAGGCGGTCACGGCGAGCAGCAGAACTCCCAGCAGCAGCGCCAGGATTCCCTTGCTCCCCCGTGACCGCGCGCCAACCGACGCCCCCGATATCGGTCGCCCGTTCAAAATGGTCTTCTCCCCTCGCACGGCCTGATCAGGCCCGCACCCCGGCGCGTCCCACGCGCGTATCGCGCTAATTAATCACACGACCTGGAGTGATGGCTCCCCGGGAAGGTCACCGTTCAGTCCCAACTTCGGCCGTACGGGGCGCGGCTGGAGCCCGCAGTGCACATACCCGTATATCGGGTTACTTCACCGCCCCACCCCTTTTCCACGCCTTCCAGCCCATGTTCCAGCCACCGAGTCCGTTGTCGGGGGCGACCAGCTTGTCCTTGCTGTGGACGACCTCGATGACGTCCCCGATGAGGCTGCGGTCGAAGAACCAGCCCGCCGGGGTGTCCGAGCTGCCGCCCTTCACGTCCCGCAGACCCACGCAGCCGTGGCTCACGTTGACGTTGCCGAAGGCGTCCGGCGCCCAGTAGTTGCCGTGCAGGAAGGTTCCGGAGTCGGTCAGGCGCATCGCGTGCGGAACGTCGGGGATGTTGTACTCGCCGCCGAAACCGACGGTCCGGCTGTTCATCCGGGTCACTTCGAGCATCTCGGTGACGACCATCTTCCCGTTGTACGTCGTCGTCTTCGGCGCCCCCGCCGTGATGGGAACCGTGGCGATGAGGTTGCCGTCGCGCCGCACCTCCATGGTGTGAGCGCGGGCGTCGACCAGAGACGTCTGGCTTCGGCCGACGGTGAACGAGAAGGTCCTGGACTGGAGTCCGTACACACCCGGTGAAGCCTCGACGTCACGCAGCCGCAGTTCCACGGTGACCTTCGTGCCCGGCTTCCAGTACCGCTCGGGACGGAAGTCGACGCGGCCGTCGCCGAACCAGTGCGCGCGGATCTCCACCGCCGGCCGCGCCCGCACCTGGATGGCGCGCTCGACGGCGGCCCGGTTCACGATCTCCCGGTTGAACGAGAGGGAGACGATCATTCCGGTGCCGACGACGGACCGGTCCTCCGGAATGACGTATCCGATGAACCGCTCGTCCGGGACGGCCGTGGTGAACGTGGTGTGCCGTGCCGAGCGGTGCCCGCTCCCGTCCAGGGCCACCGCGTCGACGGTGTACTCGGCGGCCAGCGCGAGCCGCGTCCCGTCCGGCCTCCAGGACAGGCCGTCGTCGCTGATACGCCCCGGCACCGGGGACTCCTCGGCGTCCTGGGACCTGACGACCTTGACGGACTCCAGGCGCCCGCTGGGCACCCGTACCAGCAGCGGCTCCTCGGGGCGTGCGCCCTTGGTGTTGTCGTCGGGCGAGACATGGATGACGTCCTCGGGCGACCGCGGTTTGCCGAACGCCTCTCCGATCCCCTTCGAGATCCCGTCGGAGGAACAGCCGGAGGCTCCGGCCAGCAGGCCGGCCCAGGTCAGTACGGCGGCCAGCGCGGCCCCTGCGCGCCGCGCGCGCGTGTGTACGTGCTTCACAAGTGACCCAACGACGCCGCCCCTCCGGGGAAACGTGAGTGCGAGCCACGCTCTGGGCAGAACAGTGGGGAGGACGACGCGACAAGGAGCTGCGGCCGGGACGCCGCGCACCCTTTTTCGTGCCGTTCCACGAGCCGTGGGAGGCTGACCGGTGTCGAGCGCACCCGAGCAGGAGGCGGTCCAGGAGGGACGTGCCGCGGGCGGCGGGCTGCCCGCGCAGACCGCCACGGACCCGGCGGGGCCGTCCGCCGCCGCACCGGCGGCCGCGGAACCGGCGGTGGAGCCGGCCGCTCCCGCGGTGAACGGCGCGCGGCGGCGCCCCGCGGCGCCCCCCGTCTCCGTGTGGCCGGGTGCCCCGACTCCGCTCGGAGCACGCTTCCGGGTCGGGCCGGACGGCACCACGGGCACCAACTTCGCGCTGTGGGCCGGCGGTGCGGAGGCCGTCGACCTGTGTCTCTTCGACGAGGAGGGCGCCGAGACCCGCGTCCCGCTCACCGAACTCACCCACGAGATCTGGCACGGCTTCGTGCCCGGCGTGCACCCCGGCCGCCGCTACGGCTTCCGGGTGCACGGCCGCTGGGACCCGTGGACCGGCGCCCGCTGGAACCCGGCGAAGCTGCTCCTCGACCCGTACGCCCGTGCCGTGGACGGCGACTTCAGCCTGCCGCCGGAGGTGTACGGGCACGTCCGGGACTGGCCCCAGCAGCAGGTCGCCGACACCGTGCGCGACGACCGGGACTCGGCGCCCTTCGTCCCCAAGGGAGTCGTCGTCCAGGACGACGACGACTGGTCGGACGACCACCGCCCGAAGACCCCGTGGGCGGACTCGGTGATCTACGAACTGCACGTGCGCGGATTCACCCGTCTGCACCCGGGGATCCCCGAGGACCTGCGCGGCACCTACGCGGGACTGGCGCACCCGGCCGCGATCGAGCACCTGGTCAGCCTCGGGGTGACGGCGGTGGAGCTGCTGCCGGTCCACCAGTTCGCCCACGAGGACCACCTGCTGCGCCGGGGCATGAAGAATTACTGGGGCTACAACTCGATCGGCTACTTCGCCCCGCACGCGGGCTACGCCGCCTCCGGCACGACCGGACAGCAGGTCGGCGAGTTCAAACGGATGGTGCGCGCGCTGCACGCGGCCGGGATCGAGGTCATCCTCGACGTGGTCTACAACCACACCGCCGAGGCGGGCGAACTCGGCCCGATGCTGTCGCTGCGCGGCATCGACAACCGCGGCTACTACCGGCTCCAGTCGGACGCCCGCCGCTACGCGGACTACACGGGCTGCGGCAACACCCTGCACGTCGTACAGCCGCAGGTGCTGCGGCTGATCACGGACTCGCTGCGCTACTGGGTGACCGAGATGGGCGTCGACGGCTTCCGCTTCGACCTGGCGGCCGCCCTCGCCCGGTCCATGCACGACGTCGACATGCTGTCGCCGTTCCTCGCCGTCATCGCGCAGGATCCGGTGCTGCGGCGGGTGAAGCTGATCGCCGAGCCGTGGGACGTGGGCTCCGGCGGCTACCAGGTGGGCGCCTTCCCGCCCCTGTGGACCGAGTGGAACGACCGCTACCGCAACGCCGTCCGGGACTTCTGGCGCGGCGCGCTGCCCGACGTGCGGGACCTGGGCTACCGGCTGTCCGGGTCGAGCGACCTGTACGCCTGGGGCGGACGGCGTCCGTACGCCTCCGTCAACTTCGTGACCGCGCACGACGGTTTCACCCTGCGGGACCTCGTGTCCTACGAGCGCAAGCACAACGAGGCGAACGGCGAGGGCAACCGGGACGGTTCCGACGACAACCGGGCCTGGAACGGCGGGGCGGAGGGCGAGAGCGACGACGAGCGCGTACAGGCGTTGCGGCGGCGGCAGTTGAGGAACCTGCTGACCACACTGCTGCTCTCGACCGGGGTGCCGATGCTGGTCGCGGGGGACGAGTTCGGGCGGACCCAGCGGGGCAACAACAACGCGTACTGCCAGGACAACGAGATCAGCTGGGTCGACTGGTCACAGCTGGACGATCCCCACTGGCGGGCGCTGTTCGAGCTGACGTCCCGTCTGATCGCGCTGCGGCACGAGCATCCCGTGCTGCGCCGCCGGGCGTTCTTCTCCGGGCGGGCCCATTCGGTCGACGGACTGCGGGACCTGGCCTGGTTCACCGCGCGGGGCACCGAGATGACGGAACGGGACTGGTACGCGCCCGCCGCGACGCTCGGCATGTACCTGTCCGGCCGGGACATCCCCGGCCGGGACGCGCGGGGCACGCCGGTCGTCGACGACAGCTTCCTCGCCGTGCTGCACGCCGGGGACCGTCCGGCCTCCTTCGACCTGCCGGGGGCGCCCTGGGCCGAACGGTACGAGGTGGTCGTGGACACCTCCCGGGAGAGTCAGACCGAGGCGCCCGCGCTCACGCACCGGGCGGGCACGGCGATCACGGTGCCGGCGCGGTCCGTGCTGCTGCTGAGGGTCCGCTGAGGGCGCGGCCCCACAGCGGCCGGCGCTGTCCTGGCGGCCTGGGCGCGCTCACGGCAGCCCGGCGCGGCCTCGGCGGCCGAGAGGCGGCCCGGTCAGCCGAGGATCCCCCGCTCGTACGCCGTCGCCACCGCCGCCGCCCGGTCCTTGACGCCCAACTTGGCGTACAGGTGGGTGAGATGGGTCTTCACGGTCGCCTCGCTGATGAACAGTTCGCGGGCGATCTCGCGGTTGGAGGTGCCCTTGGCGACCAGGGCCAGCACCTCGCGTTCGCGGGCGGAGAGGGGCTCGTTGCCGGGAGCCCCGGAGTCACGGACGGCGCTGACCAGGCGGGAGGCGACGGCCGGGGAGAGGACGGTGCGGCCCTCGGCGGCGGCGCGCACGGCGGTGAACAGCTCGTCGCGGGGCGCGTCCTTCAGCAGATAGCCCGTCGCGCCCGCCTCGATCGCGGGCAGGGTGTCGGAGTCGGTGTCGTAGGTGGTGAGGACGAGGACCCTGGCGCGGGCGCGGCGGCGGGTCAGTTCGGCGATGGCGTCCACTCCCCCGCCGCCCGGCATGCGCAGGTCCATCAGGATCACGTCCGGGTCGAGGGCGGCGGCCCGCTCGACCGCCTCGATCCCGTTCACCGCCTCGCCGACGACCGTGAAACCGGGACCGGACTCGAACATGCCGCGCAGACCGTCGCGTACGACGGGATGGTCGTCGACGATCAGCAGCGAGATACCGGTGTCATCGGTCATGGCGTACCAACGGTACGCGAGCCGACAGCGCCGTGCCGTGGCCCGGTTCGGACTCCACGGCGAGGGAGCCGGCGATGCGTTCGGCGCGGGCCCGCATGCCGTCGAGACCGAAGCCGCCGGTGCCGGTGCGGGCGGGGACGGCGAGCGGGTCGAAGCCCCGGCCGTCGTCGCGCACGTCGAGGGTGACCTCGTCGCCCATGAAGCTCAGCGTCACGCCGACCCGGGCGGCGGCCGCGTGCCGCGCGGCGTTGGAGAGGGCCTCCTGGGCGATGCGCAGGAGGGTGGCC
This sequence comes from Streptomyces sp. NPDC002742, assembly GCF_042888885.1. Lineage (NCBI taxonomy): Bacteria > Bacillati > Actinomycetota > Actinomycetes > Kitasatosporales > Streptomycetaceae > Streptomyces > Streptomyces sp. NPDC002742. The sequence continues at coordinate 20,518 of NZ_JBIAQF010000023.1, read as the reverse complement.
GAGACCTCGTCGTGGAGCTGCTCGCCGGTACCGGTGACGGTGAACTCGGCCCGTATGCCGGTGCGTTCGCCCCACTCGGCGACCGTCTTCTTGAGCGCCTCGGGCAGACCGTCGTCCGCCAGTGCCACGGGCGCCAGGTTGTGCACCGAGCGCCGTGCCTCACCGAGACTGTGGCGGGCGAGCGCGGAGGCCCGTTCGAGATGGGCGCGGGAGACGGCCAGGTCGGGGGCGTTCGCCACGACCTGGAGCTGGGCGATGATGCCGGTCAGGCCCTGGGCGATGGTGTCGTGGATCTCGGCGGCCAGCCGACGGCGCTCGTCGGCGACCCCGGCCTCCCGTGCCTGGACGACGAGTTGGGTGTGCAGGGCGACGTTCTCGTCGAGTGCCTGCTGGAGCGCCGCGTTGGTGCGTTCGAGTTCCGAGATGGTCTCGGCCCGTTCGCGGGAGCGCTGTTCCTCCTGCTCGGTGAAGTGGGCGACCATGATCTGGAGGCCCGAGTTGGCGAGCAGGAGCCCGGCGAACGCCATCCACTGGGTCACGCCCTTCGGCGGCAGCCCGCCGCACTGCGCGCCGGCCACGGTGATCGCGGAGGCGAACAGCCCGAGCCGCCGCCACATGCCCGGGATCAGTTCGTCGGCGTCCATGTAGCCGGTGGCCGCGTAGAACGCGAAGAGACCGCTGCTCCAGGTGAGCGTGAAGGCGATCGCCCAGCGCACGACGTAGTACGCCGTCCCGGCGCGGGACGGGGTCCGGCCGCGGGCGGGACGGCGGGAACGGGTGCCGTTCCACCAGAGCTGGAGCGCGATCGCGGCGGCGACCAGGCCCGCGTCCATCTCCCACTCGGCGGCTCCGTCCATCTGGCCGGTGCTGACGGCCGCGAGGACGACGCTGATGCCGAGCAGCCCGTACGGCCCCCAGGCGTGCACCTGCTCCATGCGTCGCTCGATCTGCCCGTCCGCCGCGGTCATCTCCCCAGTCTGCACGGACGCTCTCCTATTCCCAGCGGAACCAGCGGGAGGCGCCCGCCGTGAGCAGTACGGTCCAGGCCACCAGCACTCCCAGGTGCGTCCAGCCCGGCCAGTTCCCCGCCGCCGCCCGGTTCAGGGCCTGTGCGGCGGCGCCGAACGGCGTGCAGCCGACGATCCGGGCGAGCGTGTCGGGCATGGCCTGCACCGGAATCCACACGCCCGCGCAGAACATCATCGGGAAGAACACGACCGACCCGATCGCCCCCGCGATCCTCGTCGTCCGGGACAGCGCGGAGACCACCGCGCCCAGGGCGAGCGCGGCCAGGACCGCCAGGAGCAGGGCGAGGAGATAGCCGTACGGCTGCTCGGGCAGTCGTACGCCGAAGGCGAGGCGGCCGACGACGAGGGCGCACAGGGCGGAGAGCAGGGCAGCCGCACCGTAGACCAGCATCTGCGCGGACAGCAGGGCGGACGGGCGTACCGGCGTGGTGGACATCCGGCGCAGGATGCCGCGTTCGCGGTAGCCGGTGAGGGTCTGCGGCATCGACTGCAGCCCGCCGACGATCATGCCGAGCAGCACGGCGATCGGGACGTACGCGTCGATCGTGCGCAGGCCGCCCAGGTCGGCCTGGTGGTGGCGGAAGGACGGGACGGAGCCCAGGATCACCAGGAGCAGGGTGGGGAACAGCAGGATCCAGAAGACGGAGCCCGGTTCACGGCGGAAGAGGCGCAACTCGGTACGCAGAACGGCGGTGTTCATACCGCGACCTCCGTCAGATCCAGGAACGCGTCGTCCAAGGTGGCGTCGGTGACGCGGAGTTGGTGGGCGGTGACGCGGTGCCGGGCGAGCAGGGTGATGACGGCGCTGACGGTCTCGTCGGTGCCGGACAGCGTGATACGGCCGTCCTTGCGCGCGACGGACGCGAGCGCGGGGAGCGCGGCCAGGTCACCCTCGTCCAGCGGCGCCGACGGTGTGAAGCTGATGACGGTCGAGCCCGTCGAGCGGCGGATCAGACCGGCCGGGGTGTCCAGGGCGGCGACGTGCCCCTTGTCGATGACCGCGATCCGGTCGCACAACCGCTGCGCCTCCTCCATGGAGTGCGTGACCAGGAGGACGGTGACGCCCTGGGCGCGGATGTCCTCGATGAGCTCCCAGGTGTCGCGGCGGGCCCGCGGGTCGAGCCCGGTGGTCAGTTCGTCGAGCACGACCACGCGCGGGTTGCCGATGAGCGCGAGCGCGATGAACAGGCGCTGCTTCTGGCCGCCGGAGAGCTTGCCGAAGCCGGTGCCGAGCCGGTCGGTCAGTCCGAGGCGTTCGGCCAGCGGGCGCCAGTCGGCGGGCGCCGGGTAGAAGGCGGCGTACAGCTCCAGTGCCTCGCGCACGGTGAGTTTCGCCTGGAGTTCGCTCTGCTGGAGCTGGGCTCCGAGGACGCGGCTGGTGGCCTCGTGGTCGGTGAAGGGGTCGAGACCGGCGACCCGGACGCGGCCCGCGTCGGGGAGCCGCAGACCCTCGACGCATTCGACGGTGGTGGTCTTGCCGGCGCCGTTCGGGCCGAGGATCCCGAGGATCTCGCCCTCCTCGACGGTGAAGGAGACACCGTCGACGACGGCCCGGCCGCCGTAGGACTTGCGCAGTCCGCTCACTTCGATGACTGACATGGTCCGAGGATCCCGGCGGGGCCCGGGCGGGCGCATCGGCCATCGCGCTCGAACCGGCATCAGCCGATCGGTTGATGCCGCGGTACGACCCGACCCCTCGAACACCCGCCCAGGCGGTGGCCGCGAGCCGGGGCACCCGGGCCTTCGGACGATTCAGGCACGCCGAAAACCCGGTGGGCACTGTCAGTGGTGAAACGTAGGCTCGCAGGTGATGTCCACACCAGATGCCGCCGCCCTGGACCACCCCGACCGATCGACCGTACGCAGCCTGCTGCGCCTGTGGCCGTATGTACGCCCGGTGCGGACACGGCTGTTCTGCGCCGCTTTCGTCGCCGTGGTCGCGTCCTGTCTCGCGCTCGTGTTCCCGCTGATCCTGAAGTGGATGGTGGACGGTCCGGTCACCGGGCACGATCCGGCGGGTGTCTGGCTCGGGGCGCTGTATCTGCTGCTGCTCGGCGTCGCCGAGGCCGGTCTGTTCGGGCTGCGCCGCTGGCTGGTGGCCCGCCCGCTGGCCGGGGTCGAGGCGGCGATGCGGGCCGATCTGTACCGGCATCTGCAGCGGCTGCCGGTCGCCTTCCACGACCGCTGGGCCTCGGGCCAGCTGCTGTCCCGGGCGACCACCGATCTGATGCTGGTCCGCATGTTCCTGGCGTTCCCGCTGACCTTCCTGCTGGTGAACGCCGTGACGATCTCCGCGGGCATCGCCATCATGCTGGCCCAGGAATGGACCCTCGGGCTGGTGCTGCTGGCCCCGGCCGTCCCGGTCATGATCGTCTGCTGGCTCTTCGAGCGGCGTTACGCGGAGGTGGCGCGGCGGGCGCAGGACCAGGTCGGCGACCTCACGACGGTGGTCGAGGAGAGCGTGCTCGGCATCCGGATCATCAAGGGGTTCGGACGCCATCGCAGCCAGGCGCGCGCGTTCCGCGAGCTGTCCGGGACGCTGCGCGGCACGGAGCTGGTCAAGGCCCGTCTGCTCGCCGCCATCTGGGGCGTCATCGTCACGCTGCCCGAGTTCGCCATCGGCGCCGCCCTCGTCCTCGGCACGGTCCAGGTCGCCGACGGCCGCCTCTCCGCCGGCACGCTGGTCGCGTTCCTCTCGACCGCGCTCGCCCTGCGCTGGCCCGTCGACTCCATCGGCTTCCTCCTCGCGATGAGCCAGGAGGCGGGGACGGCCACGGAGCGGTACTTCGAGGTCATGCACGCGACGCCGGAGTCTGAGGCCACGCCGGAGGTCACGTCTGAGGCCACGTCCGCGTCGGCCGTCGCGGCCGGGCCCGCCCCGAGTTCGGCGCGGGTACGGGCCGACGCGGCCGTCCAGGGCGACGGCGGGACGGCCTGGACCGCGGCCCGGGAGGAAGCCGGGGGCGGGGAGGAAGCCGGGGTCGAGACCGGGGCTGGGGCCGGGGCCGAGGCCGATGGTGGGCTCCGGTTTCACGGTGTCGGGTTCCGGTATCCCGACGCGCCGGTGGACGCGCCACCCGTGCTGGCCCACATCGACCTGCACATCCGCCCCGGCGAGAGCATGGCCCTGGTCGGCGCCACCGGTACCGGCAAGACCACCCTCACCGCGCTCGTCCCCCGCCTCCACGAGGTGACGTCCGGCCGGATCACCCTGGACGGCCGGGACATCACCGAGATGCCCCGCGAGGAGCTGCGCGAACTCGTCGCCGTCGCCTTCGAGGAACCCACCCTCTTCTCGGCCACCGTCGGCGAGAACGTCCTGATGGGCGCCGCGGAGAGCGCCGGCCGGGCGGAGCTGGACCGTGCCCTCGCCGTCGCCCAGGCCGACTTCGCGCACGCGCTGCCCCAGGGCACGGCGACGCAGGTCGGCGAGCAGGGGCTCAGCCTCTCCGGCGGGCAGCGCCAGCGGCTCGCGCTGGCCCGCGCGGTGGTCGGCAGGCCCCGGTTCCTGGTGCTCGACGACCCGCTGTCGGCGCTGGACGTGCACACGGAGGCGGCGGTCGAGGCCGCCCTGCGCCGGGTGCTCGCGGAGACGACCGCGCTGATCGTGGCGCACCGCCCGTCCACGGTCCTGCTGGCCGACCGGGTGGCCCTGCTCTCCGGCGGCCGGGTCACGGCTGTCGGCACCCACCACGAACTGCTGCGCACGCATGCCGAATACGCCCACCTGATGTCGGGTGCAGAGGAGGACGGCCGATGACAGCGGCGCCCACGACCACCGCGCCGGACAAGGAACCCGACGAAGGACCGGAGAAGGGGCCGGAGAAGGAGCCGGACACGGGACCGGACAGGAAACCCGCCGCCGGACCGTACGAGGACCGCGACGCCGGACAGGAAGCCGGGCGGAACGCCGGACGGGACGCCGGGCGGAACGCCGGACGGGACGCCGGACGGCGAAAGGGCCGGGCAGCCCCGGAGCCCGAGCCGTACCAGGACCCCTTCGACCGCGACACGCTTCCCACTCCCCCGGGCGCGACCGCGACGCTGCTCCGCTCGCTGCTCGCCCCGCTCAGGGCCCGGGTGGCCCTGAGCACCGTTCTGCTGCTGCTCCAGCAGGCCGCGGTGCAGGCGGGCCCGCTCCTGGTGGCGTACGCCATCGACCGCGCCGTACCGGCGTTCCGGCAGGACGACCACGGGCCGCTGATCACCGTCGGCGTCGCCTACCTGCTGTGCTCGGCGGCCTCCGGCCTGCTCCAGTACGCCTTCATCATCGCCTCGGCCCGGGTCAACCAGGACGTGCTGCTCGATCTGCGCGGCCGGATCTTCCGGCACGCCCAGGCGCTCAGCGTCGACTTCCACGAGCGCTACACCTCGGGCCGGCTGATCTCCCGCTCCACGACGGATGTCGAGTCGCTGCGCGAACTGCTCAGCGAGGGCCTCCAGGAACTCGTCACGGTCATCCTGTCCTTCGTCTACATCTCGGCGATGCTGCTCTGGCTGGACGCCGGCCTGGGCGCGGTCGCGGTGGTCTCCTTCGTGCCGCTGTACCTGCTCATCCGCCGCTACCAGCGCCGGGCGGGCCGGATCTTCGCCGTCCGCTCGACGACGATCGCCGCGGTGATCGTGAAGTTCGCGGAGACGATGAACGGCATCCGGCCGGTGCGCGCGTTCCGCCGGGAGGCCGCCAACGAAGCCGAGTTCGGGGTGCTCAACCGGCGGCACGAGAAGACGAACGGCGACGCCCTGCTGGAGATGGCCCGGTATGTCGTCGGCTCCCGGCTCGTCGCCAACACGGCGGTCGCGGGCATCGTGCTGTGGGGCGCCTACCGGGTGGCCTCGGGTTCGCTGGCGCTCGGCGTACTCGCCGCGGCGGTGCTCTATCTGCGCCGGCTCTACGACCCGATCGACCGCCTCGGGATGTTCCTGAACTCCTACCAGTCCGCGGCGGCCTCGCTGGAGAAGATCGCCGGTCTGCTGGCCCAGACGCCGTCCGTGCCGGAGCCTTCCGTACCGCGGCGGTTGCCGTCACTCGCCTCCGAACACCCCGGTCGCGAGGTCGTGTTCGACGAGGTCCGCTTCGCGTACCGCACTGGTGGAGAGGTCCTGCCCGCCTTCTCGCTCAGGCTGCCCGCCGGACAGACGGTGGCCGTGGTCGGCTCGACCGGCGCGGGCAAGTCGACGCTGGCCAAGCTACTGGCCCGGTTCTACGACCCCTCCGACGGCCGGGTCCTGCTCGACGGCGTCGATCTGCGCGAGCTGTCGGTGCCCGAACTGCGGCGCGGGGTGGTGATGGTGACCCAGGAGGCGTTCCTGTTCTCGGGCACGGTCGCGGAGAACATCGCGATCGGCCGCCCCGAGGCGTCCCGCGAGGAGATCGAGCGGGCCGCGAAGGCGATCGGCGCGCACGACTTCATCAGCGCCCTGCCCGACGGCTACGACACGGACGTACGCAAGCGCGGCGGCCGCATCTCGGCGGGTCAGCGCCAACTCGTCGCCTTCGCGCGGGCGTTGCTGGCCGACCCGGCCGTCCTGATCCTCGACGAGGCGACCAGCTCCCTGGACATCCCGGGTGAACGGGCCGTGCAGCGCGCCATGTCGACCGTTCTGCGGGGCCGTACGGCGGTGGTCATCGCGCACCGGCTGTCGACGGTGGCGATCGCCGACCGGGTGCTGGTGATGGAGCACGGGCGGGTCGTCGAGGACGGCACACCCGCCGAACTCATCGTGGGCACCGGCCGGTTCGCGGATCTGCACCGGGCCTGGCGCGACAGCCTCGTCTAGGACAGGTCCTGGCGCCGGACGGGCGGACCGACGGACTTCGGGGCGGAAAGGACGAAGAGGGCGGAGAGGGCGGAGAGAGCCCGTGATCGACACGTACGCGGATCCGGGTACACCGGACCGCCGGGGCGGCCGGCGGTTCCTCCGGTTGTCCCCTAGGGCCTCTCCCCGATTCCCGTGGAGCCGGTGCCCGGCTAGCCTCGCGAGCAGTGGCGCTCCCTCGGCCAGCCGATCGATTCCCGCACCCCACGGGTGCTTTACGGAGTTCCCATGAAAGCGATCGCCCAGGACCGGTACGGCTCTCCCGACGAACTGGAGCTGAGAGAGTTCGACACACCGGTGCCGACGGGAAACCAGGTGCTCGTGCGGGTGAAGGCGGTCTCCCTCAACGCGTACGACTGGCACCTCATGCGCGGCGACCCGTATCTGGCCCGGCTGTCCTTCGGCGCCCGCAGGCCGAAACAGCGGGTCCGGGGGCGGGACTTCGCGGGACTCGTCGAGGCGGTCGGCGCCGACGTGAAGCGGCTGCGTCCCGGTGACGAGGTGTTCGGCGAGGCCGACGGGGCGTTCGCCGAGTACGTCTGCGCCCCGGACGACGTGGTGGAGAGAAAGCCGGCGGGTCTGACCTTCGAGCAGGCCGCCGCACTGCCGCTGGCGGGGAACACCGCCCTCATCGGGCTGCGCGACGTGGCACCGCTGCGGCCGGGACTGCGGGTGCTCGTCAACGGCGCTTCGGGGGGTGTCGGCACCTTCGCCGTGCAGATCGCCAAGGCGTACGGCGCGGAGGTGACCGGCGTGTGCAGCGCGCGGAACACGGATCTGGTGCGGTCCCTCGGCGCGGACCGCGCCATCGACTACGCGGCGGTGGACTTCACCCGCGAGGGGCAACGCTACGACGTCGTGCTCGACCTGGTGGGCAATCGCTCCCTGACCGCGTTCCGGCGGGCGCTGACACCCACGGGGACGCTCGTGCTGTCCGGCGGCGGGGTGTCCGAGGGCGGCAGTCTCTTCGGGCCGATGGGGCTGATTCTGAGAGGACCGGCGCTGTCGCGCTTCGTCGGTCAGCGGATCCTCACCCTGACCGCGAAACAGTGCGCGGAGAACCTCGCGGCCCTGCGGGAACTCGTCGAATCCGGGAAGATCACCCCGGTCGTCGACCGGACGTACGCGTCCCTGAGCGAGGTCCCGGAGGCCATCCGCTATCTGGAAGTGGAGCACGCCCGGGCGAAGGTCGTCGTCACGGTGTGACGCGACAGGGTTCGGGCTACGCGGGACCGTCCCTTTCGGCCGGCCCCTCGTGGGGCGCCTCCCGGGGCTTTTCGCCGGACCTCTCGCGTGCTCGGCGGCGCATCTCGCCGAGGGCCTGTTCGAGCTCCTCGTCGGCCTGCCGTTGCAGAGCCTCGGAGTCGCCCCCCGGATCGGCCGGCGCCTCGGTCGCGGGCGCCGGGGCGGACGACTCCGCGATGAGCCGGTCGTAGAGCCACCGGCAGGCCTCGCCCTCGTCGGCGAACCGCTCGAACACCTCGTGCGTCCCGCGCTCGTGGACGCCCACGGTCCAGTCCCCGTCATGTCCTTCGAGGAAGTAGCGCTCGGCCGCGCGGAGACCGCCGGGGCAGCCCGCGATCTCGTAGGACGCGGCGGGAACGCCGGCCGCTTCGAGGGCCCGGCACAACGCGAACCGGTCCATGCCGTCAGCCTTCCGCCGGGGCGGAAGCCGGGCCGGTCACGGCCGGGTCCGGCTTCCGCTCGGAGTCGCGCGCCACCGAGGAAGGGGGCGTGGTCAGTTGCCGATCCGCACCAGCGTGCCATTGCTCACCAGGTCGCCCACGGTGGTGCGGGGAATGTCCGGGCAGAACTTGCTCGACGTCACGTACTGGGTGCCGAGGCCGGGCTGCTCGAACCCCGGGGCGGTCCTGCCCGCGCAGACCGTCACATCCTTGGCCAGCCGGTAGGTGTGGTAGTTGTACGGGTAGCGCGGGTCCATGGTGTCGAGGCTCGACGGCGGGATGGAACGCTTCCCGTACTTGGTGCCGAGGGGGGCGAGGAAACGGCCCGCCTCGCTGCCGACACGGTCGAGCTTCAGGCCGGCGTGGAGCACCAGGGGCGCGGCGAGCACCGTCTGGTTCCGGTGGGTGAAGCCGTCGTCCGGCGGGTAGCGCCAGTCGCCCTGGCCCGAGTCGAGGGTGGGGTCCCACCATTTGTCGAGGAACTTCACGGCGGTGAGGCCGCCGAGCCGGTCGTACCCGCGGAGGACGCGCCCCAGCGCGCCCCTGTTCGGCAGCCGCCTGGGGCCCAGCCGCCAGTCACCGCAGAAGTAGAGGCGCTCCAGCCTCGGCGGGATGGGGTCCGGCACGAGGCCCTTGCACTCCCGCGGCTCGTCGTACCCGCCGTGCTCGTGCCACGGCTTCACGTCCCCGGGCTTCACGTCCCCAGGCTTCACGTCCCCGGGCTTCACGTCCCCGGGCTTCACGTGCCCGGGCGCCGGCTTCGGGGCCGGGGTGGCGGACAGAGCCTGCGCGACCCCGCGGGTACGGCTGTCGTCCGAAGGCGCGGACGCCGCGGACGAGATGGAAGCGCCGAGTGCCAGGGAGCCGGTCAGGCCTCCCAGAGCCGCCAGGCTCGCACACCAATGTGACCTTCTCACCAAACCTCCTGAGGGAATACGTGTCCGGATCGCACCGCCTCGCGCGGCTGAAGGTGCCGGGAGCGGGCCGGAATGTCGGGATCACTCAAACCGCAGGGGACGGACGCGGGCGAGCGGACGTGCCGGAACGCGCCCGAAAGGGTCTGGGCTTCATTCCGTTGCGGCTGGCGGGCCGGTCATCTGGCGGTACGCGCCACCCGGCCGGCACCTCGCGCCGGGCGCGTTCCGAGGCGGTCCGTCCTCCCGTCCGGCTGTCCGGTTCACACCAGGACGAACACCCGAAGGACGGTCCGTATAGCGAACACGACTAACCGGACAACGAACCGGTTCAGGCCATTTTGGTGACGCGGTCCTGACAGAAAGGGTTATCTCCTGCCACTCTTCCCACGGCTACTTCACAGCAACCTCACAGCTACGTCCGCCGTGTTGAGCCGTACGACCCCATGCACCTGGTTCCGCGTAACGCCCAGTTCTGCCCGGACGGGTCATCCATCGTCCGGTCTCCCCTGGCCGCGCGACCCGCGGCCATGCAGAAGGAGTCAGTGTTGAGCACCAGTTCTCCCCACAGACGCACCTCCCACATCACCAAGCGCCGCGTTTCCGGTGTCGCCCTCGTCGGCGTCACCGCCCTGCTGGCCGCGGCCGTCCAGTCGGGCGCCGCGAGCGCCACCCCGGAGCAGGCCCCCCGGGCGGGCAGGGTCAACCCGGGCGCCGTCGCCGTGAAGCTCACCCCCTCGCAGCGCGCCGAGCTGATACGCGACGCCGACGCGGCCAAGGCCACGACCGCCAAGGACCTGGGTCTCGGCGCCGGCGAGAGCCTCGTCGCCCGTGACGTCATCAAGGACCACGACGGCACCGTCCACACCCGCTACGAGCGGACGTACCAGGGACTGCCGGTCCTCGGCGGCGACCTGGTCGTCGACACCGCGAAGTCCGGGAGGACCGGGCACGTCTACAAGGCGACGAAGGCGTCCCTCAAGGTCGCCACCCTCAAGCCCGCGGTCGCCGCCGGCACGGCGGAGAAGCAGGCCCTGTCCGCCGCTAAGGCCGCCGGTTCGAAGAGCACCGCCGCCGACCGCGCGCCCCGCAAGGTGATCTGGGCGGGAAGCGGCAGGCCGACCCTGGCCTACGAGACGGTCGTCGGCGGCCTCCAGGACGACGGCACGCCGAACGAGCTGCACGTCATCACCGACGCGGCCACCGGCAAGAAGCTCTACGAGTACCAGGGCATCGAGACCGGCATCGGCAACACCCAGTACAGCGGCCAGGTGACCCTGACGACCACGCAGTCGGGCTCCAACTTCACGCTGAACGACGGTGCGCGCGGCGCCCACAAGACGTACAACCTGAACCACGGGACGTCGGGCACCGGCACGCTGTTCTCGCAGACCAGCGACACCTGGGGCAACGGCACCACGTCGAACGCCGCGACGGCCGGCGCCGACGCGCACTACGGCGCCGCGGTGACGTGGGACTTCTACAAGAACACCTTCGGCCGCAGCGGCATCAAGAACAACGGCGTCGGAGCGTACTCCCGGGTGCACTACGGGAACTCGTACGTCAACGCGTTCTGGGACGACAGCTGCTTCTGCATGACGTACGGCGACGGGTCCGGGAACAACGACCCGCTGACGGCGCTGGACGTGGCCGGCCACGAGATGAGCCACGGCGTCACCTCCAACACCGCGGGCCTGAACTACTCGGGCGAGTCCGGCGGTCTCAACGAGGCGACCTCCGACATCTTCGGCACCGGCGTGGAGTTCTACGCGGCGAACTCGACCGACGTGGGCGACTACCTCATCGGCGAGAAGATCGACATCAACGGCGACGGCACACCGCTGCGTTACATGGACAAGCCGAGCAAGGACGGCGGTTCCGCGGACAGTTGGTACTCCGGTGTCGGCAACCTCGACGTGCACTACTCGTCGGGTGTCGCCAACCACTTCTTCTACCTGCTGAGCGAGGGCAGCGGCGCCAAGGTCATCAACGGCGTCAGCTACAACTCGCCCACCTCCGACGGGCTTCCGGTCACCGGCATCGGCCGCGACAAGGCGCTGCAGATCTGGTACCGCGCGCTCACCACCAAGTTCACCTCGACCACCAACTACGCGTCGGCCCGCACCGGCACGCTCGCGGCGGCGGGTGAGCTGTACGGCACGACGAGCGCCGAGTACACGGCGGTGCAGAACGCCTGGGCGGCCGTGAACGTCGGTTCACGTCCGGGCGGTGGCGGCGGTGGCGGCACGTCGTTCGAGAACACGGCCGACGTATCGATTCCGGACAACGGTGCGGCGGTCACCTCGTCGATCACGGTCACCGGCCGCACCGGCAACGCCCCGTCGAACCTCGCTGTCGCCGTGGACATCGTGCACACCTGGCGCGGTGACCTGGTGATCGATCTGGTCGCCCCGGACGGCTCGACGTACCGCCTGAAGAACTTCAGCTCCTCCGACTCGGCGGACAACGTCAACGCGACCTACACGGTCAACGCGTCCTCCGAAGTCGCCAACGGGACCTGGAAACTCAAGGTCCAGGACCAGGCGGCCCAGGACACCGGCTACATCAACAGCTGGAAGCTGACCTTCCCGTAAACCGCGGCGGAAGTCCGCGCGCGGACTGGGTGCCAGGGCGCCGTCCCGGAGGTTCGACCCCCCGGGACGGCGCCCTCCTTTGCCCTCCAGGGGGTTTGGGTTGACCCGCCCTTGCCTGTGCCTCACACGGCCCTCGGGCACCCAACTGTTCACCTGATCGACGATTTTCGGCCAAGGTCCTTATGGCCTCCTGACATGTACGCGTCCGGGATGGCACGCTTCACCCGCACGGCTCACCCGCACCGCAACTTCACAACCGTCCGTCCGGCCACCCCACGCCGTTCGGTCGCCCCCACAAGAAGGAGCTTGCGTGACCCCCCTCTACGCGCGTCACAAGCGCACCACTCTGGCCATCGCCACCGCCGTCGCGGCCGGAGCACTGCTCGCCACCGGTCTGACCACCGGTGCCGCCGCCCAGACCGCGGCACTCCCCGCCGGCAAAACCACCCCCCTCGCCGGTTCGCCCGTCCTGCTGTCCAACTCCGCGCGCACCGCGCTCATCAAGAAGGCCGACGCCGCCACGGCGGAGACGGCCCAGCAGATAGGCCTCGGCGCCAAGGAGAAGCTGGTCGTCAAGGACGTCGTCAAGGACGCCGACGGCACCGTCCACACCCGTTACGCGCGCACGTACAACGGACTTCCGGTCCTCGGTGGCGACCTCGTCGTCCACGAGTCCAAGGCGGGCAGGACCGAGGGTGTGACGAAGGCGAACAAGGCGGCCATCAAGGTCGCCTCGCTCAAGCCGCTGGTCACGACCGCCAAGGCCGAGAAGCAGGCGCTCACCGCCGCCAAGACCGCGGGCTCGGCCAAGACCGCCGCCGACCAGGCGCCCCGCAAGGTGATCTGGGCCGCCGCCGGCAAGCCGACCCTCGCCTACGAGACCGTCGTCGGCGGCCTCCAGGACGACGGCACCCCCAACGAGCTGCACGTCATCACCGACGCGGCCACCGGCAAGAAGCTCTACGAGTACCAGGGCATCGAGACCGGTACCGGCAAGACCCTCTACTCGGGCACGGTCACCCTCAACTCGACCCTGTCGGGCTCGACGTACAGCCTGACCGACAGCACCCGCGGCAGCCACAAGACGTACAACAAGTCGCACACCACGACCTCCTCCGCGGGCACGCTGTTCACCGACGCGGACGACGTGTGGGGTACCGGCGCGGCCTCCAGCTCCACCACCGACCAGACCGCGGCCGCCGACGCCGCGTACGGCGCGCAGGAGACGTGGGACTTCTACAAGAACACCTTCGGCCGCAGCGGCATCAAGAACAACGGCGTCGGAGCGTACTCGCGCGTCCACTACGGCAGCTCGTACGAGAACGCGTTCTGGGACGACAGCTGCTTCTGCATGACGTACGGCGACGGCGCCAGCAACACGCACCCGCTGACCTCGCTGGACGTCGCCGGCCACGAGATGAGCCACGGCGTCACCGCCAACACCGCGGGCCTGAACTACTCGGGCGAGTCCGGCGGTCTCAACGAGGCGACCTCCGACATCTTCGGCACCGGTGTCGAGTTCTACGCGGGGAACTCCTCCGACGTGGGCGACTACCTCATCGGCGAGAAGATCAACCTCAACGGTGACGGCACCCCGCTGCGCTACATGGACAAGCCCAGCAAGGACGGCGGCTCGGCGGACTACTGGTCCTCCTCGGTCGGCAGCAAGGACGTGCACTACTCGTCCGGCGTCGCGAACCACTTCTTCTACCTCCTCTCGGAGGGCAGCGGCGCGAAGACGATCAACGGAGTCAGCTACAACTCCCCGACCTACAGCGGCACGACGGTCACCGGCATCGGCCGGGCCGCGGCGCTGCAGATCTGGTACAAGGCGCTGACCACGTACTTCACGTCCACCACCAACTACAAGTCCGCCCGCACGGGGACCCTCTCGGCGGCGGCCGCGCTGTACGGCTCCGGCAGCACCCAGTACAACGCGGTGGCGGCGGCCTGGACCGCGGTCAACGTCAGCTAGTGCTAGTACGAACGTAATCGAACTGAGGCGGCACCCGGCACGGAACAGTGCCGGGTGCCGCCTTACTCTTGCCCCCATGCCCTACACGTACGAGGACGTGGGCGCGACCCGCGAGGACCGCTGCCCCCCGGGCTTCCACCGACTGCACGTCCGCTCCCGAATAGGCGAGGGCGAGGCCGTCTTCCGGCGCGCCTCCGAAGCCCTGATGACCTGGGAGCTCCACCGCACCATGGGAATCGGCATGGTGACCGACGCCGACAAGGCGGCGCCGGGCGTCGACGTCACGGTCCGCATCGGCCCGATCAAGGCCCCCTGCCGCATCGTCTGGACCGCCGAGGAACCCCGGCGCACCGCCTGGGCCTACGGAACGCTTTCCGGCCATCCCGAGTGCGGCGAGGAGGCCTTCGTGGTCTCCCGCACCGGCGACGGCACGGTCTGGCTCACCGTCTCCGCCTTCAGCCGCGCCGCCAGGTGGTACGCCCGCGCGGGCGGGGCGGCGACGCGGGGATTTCAGCGTGCTTATGCCCGACGGTGCGGGGTGGTGCTCAAGCGGCTGTGCGCCGAATACGCAACGGAGTGAACCGCATTCCACGGCGGACTGCGACGAAACTCCAAGGGCTCCACCGAAGCCGTTCCTTCGGTGGAGCCCTTGACAGTTCTCCACGGACTCCGACCCGCGAACAACTATCCTTCGTCACCCGTTTGGGGCCGGCCGGATTCGTGGTGCAGACCACGTCAACTGCTACCGCATCAGCACTCCCGCCGCCTCTTGCGACCCTTCCGACGGAACCGTCACCAGCCCCAGCTCTGCTCCCGAGGCGAGCAGTTGATGAGCAGGCAGGATGCGGACCGTGTAGCCGAAGGAGCCCGTGCGGTCGAGAGACAGCGGGCCCTCGTACACCCAGCGGCCCTCCAGATCGGGGCCGCCGGTCGGTTTCAGCGGGACACACACCGCGTCCGCGATGCGGTCGTCCGTGTCGACGCGGCCCGCGACCGCCTGGACCTCCACGTCGTCGGGGGCGAGGTCGCCCAGGCCGACGCGGACGCGCAGCGACAGGGTCGTGCCGAGTTCGGGGGTCGTGGTGGCCGAGGACGCCTCGACATGGTCGACGGTGATCCGCGGCCACGCGGCGCGGACGCGCGACTTCCAGGCGGCCAGTTCGCGGGCCGCGTCGGCGGTGAGGGAACGGTGGGCGTGGGCCGCGGGCGCGTACAGGCGCTCCACGTACTCGCGCACCATCCGGCCCGCCAGGACCTTCGGGCCGAGGTGGGTCAGGGTCCGGCGGACCATCTCGATCCAGCGGTCGGGCAGGCCCTCCTGACCGTGCTCGTAGAAGCGCGGGGCCACCCGCTGTTCGAGCAGGTCGTACAGGGCACCGGCCTCCAGCTCGTCCCGGCGGTCGTCGTCGGTCGCGGTGCCGTCCGCGGTCGGGATCGCCCAGCCGAAGTCGGGCTGGAACCACTCGTCCCACCAGCCGTCCAGGACGGAGAGGTTGAGGCAGCCGTTGAGCGCCGCCTTCATCCCGCTCGTGCCGCAGGCCTCCAGCGGGCGCAGCGGATTGTTGAGCCAGATGTCGCAGCCCGGGTAGAGCTTCTGGGCCATCGCCATGCCGTAGTCGGGCAGGAAGACGATCCGGTGGCGCACCCGGGGGTCGTCCGCGAACCGGACCAGCTCCTGGATCAGCCGCTTCCCGCCGTCGTCCGCGGGGTGCGCCTTGCCCGCCACGACGATCTGGACCGGCCGCTCGCTGTGCAGCAGCAGGTCCATGAGCCGGTCGCGGTCGCGCAGCATGAGGGTCAGCCGTTTGTACGAGGGGACCCGGCGCGCGAAGCCGATGGTGAGGACGTCGGGGTCGAGCACCCCGTCGATCCAGCCGAGTTCGGCCGTGCCGGCGCCGCGCTGGCGCCAGGACGCCCGGAGCCGGTCCCGTACCTCAAGGACCAGCTGTTCCCGCAGCACCCTGCGCAGGTCCCAGATCTCCTGGTCGGCGATCTCGGCCACCGCGTCCCACCGGTCCGAGCCGCCGACGGTCAGCGCGTCCTCGGTGCGCTGCGCGCCGATCTGCCGGGAGCCGAGACGGAAGACCTCGGGCGCCACCCAGGTGGGCGCGTGGACACCGTTGGTGACCGAGGTGATGGGCACCTCCTCGGGGTCGAAGCCCGGCCAGAGCCCGGAGAACATCTCCCGGCTGACCTGGCCGTGCAGCAGCGAGACGCCGTTCGCCCGCTGGCCGAGGCGCAGGCCCATGACGGCCATGTTGAAGAGGTTCGGCTCGCCTCCGGGGTAGGTCTCCATGCCGAGGGCGAGGATGCGCTCCACGTCGATGCGCGGGAGTTCGGCGTCGGCGCCGAAGTGGCGGGCGACCACCTCCCGGTCGAAGCGGTCGATGCCGGCGGGCACGGGAGTGTGGGTGGTGAAGACCGTGCCGGCCCGCACGGCCTCCAGCGCTGACGCGAAGTCCAGCCCCTCGTCGCCGAGTTCGGCGATCCGCTCCAGGCCGAGGAACCCCGCGTGCCCCTCGTTGGTGTGGAACACCTCGGGCTGCGGGTGCCCGGTCAGCCGGCAGTACGTCCGGACCGCCCGAACACCTCCTATGCCGAGAAGCATCTCCTGCAGCAGCCGGTGCTCGCTGCCGCCGCCGTACAGCCGGTCGGTGACCTCGCGTTCGCCGAGGTCGTTCTCCTCGACGTCGGAGTCGAGCATGAGCAGCGGGACGCGGCCGACCTGGGCCAGCCAGATCCGGGCGCGCAGCGCGCGGCCGCCGGGCAGGGCGAGGGAGACCTGGGCGGGCGTGCCGTCCTCCTCGCTCAGGGGCACGACGGGCAGTTCGTTGGGGTCGAGGACCGGATAGTGCTCCTGCTGCCAGCCCTCGCGGGACAGCGACTGGCGGAAGTAGCCGTGCCGGTAGAGCAGGCCCACGCCGATCAGCGGGGCGCCGAGGTCACTGGCGGCCTTGAGATGGTCGCCCGCGAGGATGCCGAGGCCCCCGGAGTACTGCGGCAGCGCGGCGGTGATGCCGAACTCGGGCGAGAAGTAGGCGATGGCGGCGGGCAGGTCGGAGGTCTGCGTCTGGTACCAGCGCTCACCCGTCACGTACTCGCGCAGGTCGGCGGAGACCGCGGCGAGACGGCGCAGGAAGCGGCTGTCCCGCGTGAGCTCCGTGAGCCGGCCGGCCGACACGCTGCCGAGCAGTCGCACGGGGTCACCGCCGCACGTGGTCCAGCGCTCGGGGTCGACGGACTGGAAGAGGTCGCGGGTCTCGGCATGCCAGGACCAGCGGAGGTTGCGGGCCAGGTCACTGAGCGGGTGAAGGACTTCGGGGAGAACGGGTCGGACGGTGAATCTGCGGATCGCCTTCACGAGTTCCACCTTCACACAGGACGTACGCGGCAGAGGGACGCACGGCGTTGTGCGGCCTTCGTCACCCACGACGTTAGCGGCGAGGGTGCCTTCGCGACACGGCGCATCGCGGCACGGCCCCGGATGGGGCCAAGCGTGTGACGTCGGCGAGAAATCGACGCAACCTTCCCCGCACCCATGGCCGACATGGCCGATTCCGCCCTCATGGGCGGCCTTGTGGTGCTTCGCACCGCACGAGAGGCTCACCGGGTGACGTGCGGCCGGACCCCGCCCGGAACGGTCGGATCCGGTCCCGGTACGTCGAGTTGAGGAGGGGAACTCAAGTCATGGCACGGACGAGGAAGTGGCGTCTGCGCTGGGCGGCGGGTCTCACCGCGGTCACGACGGCCGCGGTGCTTTCGGCCATCGCCCCGCCCGCGCAGGCGGCCCCCGAGGGACGGATACCCGGAACGGGGGAACCCGGCTCCGTCAGTGGGAGCTACATCGTGACACTCAAAGGGGTTACCCGGGCTCCGTCGTCGGCCGGGACGGGCATAGCCGAGCAGTACGGGGCGAGAATCAGCCACACCTACGGCACGGCTCTCAACGGCTTCGCCGTGCGGGTCGACGAGAGACGGGCCCGGCGGCTCGCCGCGGACCCGCGCGTGGCCTCGGTCGTCCAGGACACCCGGGTGACGTTCGACCGTGTCCAGGGGAACCCGCCCTCGTGGGGCCTGGACCGGATCGACCAGCCGGGCCGGCCACTGGACAAGCGGTACACGGCACCCGGATCGGCGGGTGCGGGGGTCACCGTCTACGTCATCGACACCGGCATCCGCATCACGCACAAGGACTTCGGGGGCCGGGCGAGCTACGGCTGGGACTTCGTCGACAACGACAGGACGGCGCAGGACGGCAACGGCCACGGCACCCATGTCGCCGGCACCGTCGCCGGAACCGGGTACGGCGTCGCCAAGAAGGCCAGGGTCGTCGCCGTCCGCGTCCTCGACGACAAAGGGGCCGGCTCCACCGCCCAGGTCATAGCGGGCATCGACTGGGTCACCCGGCACGCGAGAAGGCCGGCCGTGGCCAATCTCAGCCTGGGCGGGTACGCCAACGCCCAGTTGGACGCGGCCGTCCGCAACTCGATCGCCTCCGGCGTGACGTATACGGTCGCGGCGGGCAACGCCGGACTGCCGGCCTCGCTCTACTCTCCGGCCCGGGTCGCCCAGGCCCTCACCGTCGGCGCGAGCGACCGCGCCGACGCGCGGGCGGGCTTCTCGAACACCGGATCGTCGCTCGACCTCTTCGCGCCGGGGGTGGACATCACGTCGGATTCGTACGCCGGCGATTCGGGCAGGGCGACGTACTCCGGTACGTCGATGGCGAGCCCGCACGCCGCGGGCGCGGCCGCGCTTTATCTGGCGGACCATCAGGGGGCGGCACCGGCCCAGGTGGTGAAGGCGCTGGTGAAGCGGGCGGTCCGGGGAAGGATGACGGGCGTCGGCCCGGGTTCACCGAACAGGCTCCTGCAAGTCGGCTGACACTGGTGGGACGCTGGTACAACCAGGGTGATTCGGCCACACCGCACCGGCCTCGCCTGCCCGGGACGAGGCCGGTCTTGTGTGTAGACATACGCGTGAGTAGTTAACAAAGTGCCGGAATGCTCACCCGCATAGGGTGGGAAGGCTCCTCCGGTACACCCGCAGGCCCCACCTCCCCACACCCTCATCCGCCCACCCACGTTGACGCGGACAGGAGCGGTCATGCCCGCCACGCACCACACGTCGCCACCCCCGACGACCACCCCCGAGACGCCCCGAACACGCAAGGCCGAAGCCGGTCCGCGTACCCCTGAGAAACCGTCGGCCGCCCCCGGCGGCCACAGCCCGGCCACCCCCGGCCCGGCCGACTCCACCGCCCGCTCCACGACCGCCGCCTCCACCGCCCCGGGCACCGACACCCCCGTCGCCGGTACATCCGTCACGGGTACGTCGGTCTCCGGAACGTCCGCCACCGGTAAGCCTGCGGCCGGTGCCTCCGTCGGCGTCACGTCCGCCACCGGTAAGCCTGCGGCCGGTGCCTCCGTCGCCGTCACGTACACCCCTGACGCGTCCGCTCCCGACACGTCCACTCCGGTCACCTCCGCCCCGGACGCGTCCGCTCCCCGCAGCGCCGCGCCCAAGTCCAAGCGGGCCGGGTCCCGGCCCGGCGGGGCCAAGGCCGCCCCCACGACGGCCAAGTCCGCTCCCAAGACGGGCAAGGCCGCTGCCAAGACGGGGAAGGCCGTTCCGAAGGCGGGCAAGACCGCTCCCGGCGTCGTCAAAGCCGCTGCCAGGGCAGGCAAGGCCGCCGTCCCCGCCACCCGCACCCCCGACGCCCCCGACGCCCCCGTCGCCCCTGCCGCCGCTCCGGCGACGGCCGTGGGGCGCATCCCCGTCCTCGACGTCCGCCCGGTCGTGCAGCACGGGCGCCGTCCCGCGAAGGCGGTGGTGGGCGAGGAGTTCGAGGTCTCGGCCACGGTTTTCCGCGAGGGCCATGACGCGGTCGCCGCGAATGTCGTCCTGCGTGACCCGGACGGCCGCCCCGGCCCGTGGACGCCGATGCGCGAGCTGGCCCCCGGCACCGACCGCTGGGGAGCCGGGGTGAGCGCCGGCACGGAGGGCCACTGGACGTACACGGTGGAGGCGTGGGGGGATCCGGTCACCACCTGGCGGCATCACGCGGGGATCAAGATCCCGGCCGGCCTGGACACGGAACTGGTGCTGGAGGAGGGCGCCCTTCTCTACGAGCGGGCCGTCGCCGAACTGCCCAAGGGGCCCAAGGGCAGGAGCCGCAGGGACACGCTGATCGGGGCCGTCGACGCGCTGCGCGACACCGGCCGCCCCGTCGCCTCCCGCCTCGCCGCCGCCCTCACCCCCGAAGTGGACGAGGTGCTGGCCCGGCATCCACTGCGTGACCTGGTGACCTCGTCCGAGCCCTTGCCGCTGCTGGTGGAGCGGGAGCGGGCGCTGTTCGGTTCCTGGTACGAGTTCTTCCCGCGCTCGGAGAGCGGTCGCAGCGGTCGGAGCGGTCCCGCGGTGCACGGGACGTTCCGGACGGCCGCCGAACGTCTGCCCGCGATCGCGGAGATGGGCTTCGACGTCGTCTACCTCCCCCCGA
>NZ_JBIAQF010000022.1:0-161003 GCF_042888885.1 Streptomyces sp. NPDC002742 | reverse complement strand
CGCGGCGACTACCTGCGTGCCATTGTCAGACTCGCATGCGAACGTGAAGACCTGGGCCCGGACTTCCGGACCTGGCTCCGCAGTTACGTAGCCGAGGAGATGTAGGGACTTTGAGCAGCGCCGCGACCCGCACCACCGGCCAGGATCACCTCTGGTCGGTGGCCGACCACCTGGAGGACATCCTCACGACCGTCCGCCCCCTCGAACCCATCGAGCTGCAACTCCTCGACGCCCAGGGCTGCGTCCTGGTCGAGGACGTCACGGTGCCGGTCTCCCTGCCGCCGTTCGACAACAGCTCGATGGACGGGTACGCGGTCCGGGTCGCGGATGTGGCGGGCGCGAGCGAGGAATTCCCGGCGGTCCTGACGGTCGTCGGCGATGTCGCGGCCGGCCAGGCCGAGCAGCCCTACGTGGGCCCCGGCCAGGCCGCCCGCATCATGACCGGCGCCCCGCTGCCGCCCGGCGCCGAAGCCGTCGTCCCCGTCGAGTGGACGGACGGAGGCCTGGGCGAGGGCCCGGTCTCCAGGATGCGCGCGCACAGCGCGTCCCCCGAGGGCTCCTACGGACAGGTGCACGTCCACCGTCAGGCGGAAGCACGCGCGCACGTCCGCGCGAAGGGCAGCGATGTGAAGGCGGGCGACCGTGCCCTCGAAGCGGGCACCGTCCTCGGCCCGCCGCAGATCGGCCTGCTCGCCGCGATCGGCCGCGGCACCGTACGGGTGCGCCCCCGCCCGCGCGTGGTCGTCCTCTCCACCGGCAGCGAACTCGTCCAGCCCGACGAGGAGTTGAGCACCGGCCAGATCTACGACTCCAACAGCTTCGCCCTGTGCGCCGCCGCCCGCGACGCGGGAGCCATCGCCTACCGGGTCGGCGCGGTCGCGGACGACGCCGAGACACTGCGCTCGACCATCGAGGACCAGCTCGTCCGCGCGGACCTGCTGGTCACGACCGGCGGAGTGAGCGTCGGCGCCTACGACGTCGTCAAGGAGGCGCTGTCGTCGGTCGGCGACGAGGACGAGGCGGGCAGCGGCATCGACTTCCGCACCCTCGCCATGCAGCCCGGCAAGCCCCAGGGCTTCGGCTCCATCGGCCCCGACCACACACCGCTGCTCGCGCTCCCGGGCAACCCCGTGTCGTCGTACGTCTCCTTCGAGCTCTTCGTGCGCCCCGCGATCCGCACCCTCATGGGACTGCGGGACGTCCACCGGCCCACTACCAGGGCGACGCTTTCCGCGGACAAGGCGCTGACCTCTCCGAGGGGCCGTCGGCAGTTCCTGCGCGGAACGTACGCGGACGGCGCCGTGACGCCCGTCGGCGGCGCCGGATCCCATCTGGTCGCGGCCCTCGCGCACGCCGACGCGCTGATCGTCGTCCCCGAGGAGGACACCTCGGTCGAGCCCGGCGCCGAGGTCGAGGTCGTCCTGCTCGGCTGAGCGGCCGGGCGGGGAGGACGCCCACCACCGGGCGCCCGGATCGCGCAAGGGGCGCACAGCTCCTCGCGGAGGCGTAGCGGCGGACGGACGGGCGGTAACGTGTCGCGCACACCAGGCCCACGCGCCGCACCGCGAAGGGCCCTGACCGGGAGCGCCCACGCACATGACTGTTCCGTCCCGGGGGGAGACCTCCGGACCCCCTGTGCAGGACCGACTGACGCACATCGACGAGGTCGGCGCCGCCCGCATGGTCGACGTGTCCGGGAAGGACGTGACCGCCCGCACCGCGCGAGCGAGCGGCCGTGTCCTGGTCTCGCCGCGCGTCGTGGAGCTGCTGCGCGGCGAGGGAGTCCCCAAGGGCGACGCCCTCGCCACCGCGCGCATCGCGGGGATCATGGGAGCCAAGCGCACCCCGGACCTGATCCCGCTGTGCCACCCGTTGTCGGTGTCCGGTGTCAAGATTGATCTGTCGGTCGCGGACGACGCCGTCGAGATCCTCGCCACCGTGAAGACGACCGACCGCACGGGCGTCGAGATGGAGGCCCTCACCGCGGTCAGCGTGGCGGCCCTCACCGTGATCGACATGGTCAAGGCTGTCGACAAGGGGGCGGTCATCACGGACGTACGGGTGGAAGAGAAGACAGGCGGGAAGTCGGGCCACTGGAGCCGGGCATGAGCGCCGACACCGTCATCGGCGGGGCTCTCCCGGCGCTCTACAGCGCCCTGGTGGTCACGGCCTCCAACCGCGCCGCCGCCGGCGTCTACGAGGACAAGGGCGGACCTCTGATCGCCGAGGGCCTCGCGGAGTTCGGCTTCGCGGTCGACGGGCCGTGGGTCGTCCCCGACGGGGACCCCGTGGAGGCGGCGCTGCGCGCCGGAGTCGAGGCGGGCTACGACGTCATCGTGACCACCGGCGGTACGGGGATCTCGCCCACGGACCGAACCCCCGAGGCGACCCTGCGGGTGCTCGACCACGAGATCCCGGGCATTCCGGAGGCCATCAGGGCGTTCGGAAGGGACAAGGTGCCGACGGCGGCGCTCTCCAGGGGGCTCGCCGGAGTCGCCGCGGGGACGCTGATCGTCAACCTGCCCGGCTCCACCGGCGGGGTGAAGGACGGACTGGCGGTTCTGGAACCCCTCCTGATCCACGCCGTCGACCAGATCCGCGGCGGCGACCACCCAAGACCCGGCGTCAGTGGGGGTGCGAGCTGAACAGCCCATCCTGGCCGGTCGAGCTGGTGGACGGCGATGTCGTCCTCCGGCCGATAAGGCTGCGCGACCAGCGGGCCTGGCGTGAGGTGAACCGGCGCAACCGTGACTGGCTGCGCCCCTGGGAGGCGACCATTCCGCCGCCCACCCCGAGTGGTCCGATCGCGCACCGGCCGACGTACCGGCAGATGGTCCGCCACCTGCGCGCCGAGGCCAACGCGGGCCGGATGCTGCCCTTCGTGATCGAGTACCAGGGGCGGCTGGTCGGTCAGCTGACCGTGGCCGGGATCACCTGGGGCTCGATGTGCTCCGGGCACGTCGGCTACTGGGTGGACCAGTCGGTGGCGGGGCGCGGAGTGATGCCGACGGCCGTGGCGCTGGCGAGCGACCACTGCTTCCGTACCGTCGGACTGCACCGCATCGAGGTCTGTATTCGCCCCGAGAACGGGCCCAGCCGCAGGGTCGTGGAAAAACTCGGATTCCGCGAGGAAGGGCTGCGCCCGCGCTATCTCCACATCGACGGTGCGTGGCGGGACCATCTCGTCTTCGCGCTCACCGCGGAGGAAGTGCCCGAGGGGCTGCTCGCGCGCTGGCGCCGGACGCGTGCGGCGCCGAACCGTTCGGGCCAGGTGGGATCGGAGCAGGCCGGTTCGCAGAACTCGGGCAAGCCCGGCAACACCGGGAAATGAAATAGGTGTTCGAAAATGATCGGCGGACGATCGCCTCAGGGCATTAAATTCACGCCCGCGGCAGCCCGCTGATCGCATCGGTCACAAAAAAAGCTCGAAATATCAGCCGGATCGTGCGACACACCGGCTCAATTGGCAGATGGCCTCACACAAACCCCTCTACCGTGTGAGGCGTGAGCAGCAGCGGCCTGATCTACGCAGTCATCGTCGGGGCCTGGGCCGCCTACTTGGTGCCGATGTGGCTCCGTAGGCAGGACGAGCTGAACGAAGCGCGTCCGACGGAACGCTTCAGCACCGCCATCCGGCTGCTGTCCGGACGGGCGGGGATGGAGCGTCGATACGCCAAGGACCTGCGCGCGCGCTCCGCCGAGGAGGAGGAGCCCAGCGCCGACCCGGACGACGTCACCGATTCGGTGGACGTCCGGGCCTTCGCCGTGCCTCCGGCCCGGCCCCAGCCGGCGGTCCAGCACCGTCCGCACGTACAGGAACGGGTTCAGGTGCCGGAGCCGGTCCAGGCGGAACAGAAGCCGGCCGCCCGCGCGGCCGGCAGGGAGAGCGGCACGCACGAGACCTCGGGCGCCGCCCGGTTCGTACCGCACCAGTCGGGCGCTTCCGTGTCCGCGCCGAGGCCCTCCGCCAAGGCCGCGCCCCAGCAGGCCGCGCCGTCCACGGCGGACCGCACGCCGGGCGCGCGCCGGGCAGTCTCGGCGGAAGCTGCGGCGCGGGCCCGGCGTACGAAGGTCCTCGCGCGCCGTCGGCGTACGACGGTTCTGATCTTCCTCGCCTTCACACTCGGCGCGGTCGTGGCGGCCGTCGGAGGGCTCGCCTTCCTGTGGGCGCCCGGCGTACCGGCCGTGATGCTGAGCTCGTACATCGTGTACCTGCGCGCCCAGGAGCGACGCCGCTTCACCTACACCATGGACCGCCGCCGGGCCGAGGCCGCGGCGCAGCGGCTCCGGGAGCGGCAGCCTCGCCGACGCCCCTCCGCCGACCCCGGGGCGGACGAACCGGAGGAGAGGCCCGGGTCCGACACCGATCCCGGCCTCTCGGCACTCGCCGCCGACCGTCGCGCCCTCGTCGAGCAGACCGACCACGCCGAGTGGGTCGACCAGCAGCGCGAGCGGCAGTGCGGTCCCGCCCAGGGCGACAGCTGGGACCCGGTGCCGGTTCCCCTGCCGACCTACGTGACCGCACCGGTCGCGCCCCGGGCGACGTCCAGCGTCGATCTGGGGGCGCCGGACGCGTGGAGCTCCGCGCGGTCCAGCGCGGCCGAGCCGAGCGCGCCCGAGGCGGAGCCGGTGGACGAGCACCCCTCCGACAACGCCGACAGTGCCGAGGCCACGGACGATCCTCGCAGTGACGCCCGGCGCGCGGCGTCCGCGCGGCGCGCCCGTGAGCGTGGTCGTACGCCGCTGTTCGACCAGTACGAGGACGGGGAACGGCCGCGCGCGGCCAACGAGTGACGGGCGTGTCGACGGGTGCTCGCGAGGACCTGGCTGACCAGCCCGGAACGGATTTCCGAGCACCTCGATCGGGATGCTAGAGTTTCACTCGTTGCAAGGGCCTGTGGCGCAGTCTGGTAGCGCACCTCGTTCGCATCGAGGGGGTCTGGGGTTCAAATCCCCACAGGTCCACCGCAAGCCGTTCACGAGTTCGCTCGTCAACGGATCATGAGATCCCGTCCAGCTCACAGAGTTGGGCGGGATTTCTTGGGTTTGAGGCTTGGTATCGAACCTGTCACCCAAACCTTCAGTAGACCCGAGCTCTTCTGGTCGCCGCGCTACCCGAGCAGTCCCGCGAGCACCGTGCAGGCCGCGCCGATGGCGGCGATCAGCAGTGAGAGGCGGACCAGGACGTACTTGCGCCAGGCGATCTGGGACATAGCGACGATCTGGCGGCTCAGCGAGGTGAGGGGGTCGGCGTCGCGGAGGCGGGCGGCGAGAGCGTCCGGTTCCCACAGGCGCAGGTGACCGAAGTACGTGAAGTTGTCGGGCCAGTCCTGGCGTATTCCACCGCCCCGCAGCCGGGGGGTGACCACCCCGATGCACAACAGGGCCGCGGCGGCCAGCATGACCATCGCGGTCCGGAGCAGCCAGATACCTGGCGTGGTGCTGACGTCGAGAGGGGAGCGGGAATTGCTGGAGAGGGCCGCGGTCGCAGCCAGCATCGTCGACTCGATGCTCAGCGCGAAGACGGCCTTGCCGTCCACCTTGCTGGTCCAGTCGGCGAGGGACGCGTGGATCCGCCACGCGGTGTCGACAGCCTGGGCACGTCCCACCCTCTCAGGCCCTTCCCCAGCCCCGTCAGTACCCTCTCCGGCCCCGTCAGGCACCTCCGCCTCGCAGTCCGCGTTCAGGGCCGCTTCGTTGCTCATCAAGTCCCCCGACACCACTTACTCTGCCCGTCCCCGAGCATCCCGACCTCTCCCTTAGCACGGTGCCAGAAGGGATTGAGGGACTTCTGCGTCAATTGACCCACAGCGCCCGTTTTATTTCTACGATGTGCTCGAACAGCGTCGGGGGAGGGTGAGGTCGCGTGACAGCCGAAGACCGTTTACCGCCGGGATTATCCGGGCCACCCGGGCCCTTCGGGCCCGAGGAGTTGGTCGTGCTGCGCGCGGCAGGCCGGGTGCGGGCCTGGGAGCGGGGCGAGGTGCTGATCCGCCAGGGCGGCCATCCTGATTCCGTCATTCTGATAACCGACGGCCTGACCAAGGTCACCTCCGACTCCGACAATGGCTACACCAGCCTGCTGGCGCTACGCGGCCCGGGTGAACTGGTTGGTGAGCTCTCCTGCCTCGACGGGGCGCCGAGGTCGGCCACGGTGACTGCGATGGTCCGGGTCGACGGCGTCGTGGTGGCCGCGGAGACCTTCCGCCGGTTACTGGGCGAGCACGACAAGCTGTCGGCCTCTGTGCTGTGCAGCGTGGTGGCGCGGCTGCGCGACTCCGACATCCTGCGGGCCGGGCACGGCGCGCATACCGCCCGGGTGCGGGTGGCCCGGGTGCTCGTCGAGCTCGCTAGGCGCTACGGGGTCGCCGAGCAGACCCCGCCCGGCGCCATCTCGGTGCGCATGAATCAGCAGGAGCTGGCGGGTGCTTCGGCTACTTCGCGGGAGTCGGTGGTGCGGTGCTTGCGGACGATGCAGGACGAGGGTCTGGTGGAGACGTACAGGGGCCGGACCGTCGTCCTCGACCTCGCGCGGCTGCGTGAACTCGCCGAGACTTGACGCTTGACGTGCCGACGACACCCGGCTCACCGACGGCGCCAACCACTCCAACGTGAACGCACCGCGCAAGCCCGAAGGCGCTCCGTGCGCTCGCGCGTACCCGCCGAGAAGCCGGAAACCCACCACCCGCGCGCCCGCATTCGCCAGTCACTCACCGTCACCGTGCGCCCATACACCGCCCACTGAGGGAGCCAGCCGCCCCCTCGCCGGAGTGCGCGGATCACTTTTCCGTCCTTTGTGCGCCAAATGACGCTGTGCGCCGACTGCTGTCGGGTCTTGTATGAAGCGGGTCCAAAACCGGCCAAGGGGGCCTCCCGCTCCGTGGAGGGACAAGCTCGATGAGGGTCAAGGCACAGCACTACGCAATCGTCGCCGTCGACGTGGAGAAGTTCGGCACACGCGACAATTCCGCCGCTTTCCTGCTGCGCAAGCACCTGTACTCGCTGGTGGAGACGGCACTCGACGACGCCGGGATCGACAGGTCCACGGTGCCTGACCCGGCGGACCGCGGCGACGGCTTCTTCCAACTACTGCCCGGTGATGTCGACAAGCTCGATCTCACCGGGCCCTTCGTCGCCCTGCTGAACAACGCGCTGCGCGATCACGCCGCCACGAGCAACGCCCTGGGCGCGCTGCGGATCAGGGTCGTCCTGCACTCCGGCGATGTCGGCTGGGACGGGCGCGGTTGGGTCGGGGAGGAGCTCAACACGGCCTGTCGGCTGCTCGACATCGAACCGCTACGCACCACACTGGCGCAGGCTCGC
Source organism: Streptomyces sp. NPDC002742 (assembly GCF_042888885.1). Lineage (NCBI taxonomy): Bacteria > Bacillati > Actinomycetota > Actinomycetes > Kitasatosporales > Streptomycetaceae > Streptomyces > Streptomyces sp. NPDC002742. The sequence goes on along the minus strand of NZ_JBIAQF010000022.1, from coordinate 153,680 downwards.
CGTGCCGGGCTGGCGCTGGCCGTCACCGAGGACTGGTACCGGCGTGTGGTCTGCCACGGGACGGCGGAGGCCGAGCGTGAGGCGTTCCGCGAAGTCCCGTTCGACGCCAAGGAGATCAGGGGCGCGAGCGCGTGGATCAGGGTGCCCGGCTACGACGTGCCGCCGGGCATCCCGCCAATGCGGCGGGCGGAGCCGCCCGATCCGCCCGAGCCCGCACTGGCGAGCCCGGCCCCTTCCGGCGGTGCGGCGGGCGTCCCCGGCGGCAAAACGGGCACCTCTGGCGGTCTCACGGTCGGCGACGTCGGCCAGTTCGTCCACGGCGACCAGTACGTCAAGGGCGGCCTCACCATTCGGATGCCCGGCCGCGGCGGAGGAGGTCAGTGATGGTCGACCCCGCCGCCAACGCGACACCGGCGCCCGCGCAAGCATCGTCTGATCCCAACTTCCCGCCTGCCGAGGCCCCCGGGTTGCTCTCCACGCTGGCCGGGCTGGCTGGCCACTCGGGTGCCGCCGACGAGCGGCTGGGCGCTGAGCGCGACGCCATCAACGGCCTCCAAGTCGGGCAGGTGGTCGGCGGCAACATCTACAACATGGTCGCCGGACCTGCCGCGATCCGTATGTACCGGCTTTCCATCGAGGAACTCCACGAGACCCGGGAGGCGTTTGTCCGTCCGCCGGACTGGGCCACGCTGAACCGGAGCGCCGCCCAGCGGTCGGTCGTACTGCTGCGCGGCCCGCTCGGCTGCGGCAAATACGCACTCGCCAGGGACCTGTTGCTCAACGCCGGGCACCAGACCCTCTATCTGTTGGACCCCGATACCGACGTGAGCCGGCTCGGCCGGGCCGATCTCCAGCGGGGTGCTGGCTACGTACTTGCTGACCTCCCGAACGGCGGCGCGCTCACCAGCTTCGAGCTGAGTCGGCTGGAGCACGAACTGCGCTCACAGGACTGCCGGTTGATCGTGACTATCGAGCAGTCCGCGACACGCGTGGACCCCGGGGCGCAGAGCCACCTGCTCGAGACTGCCCGGCGGCCGGCCGGCCCGGAGATCGTCACCGCGCAGGTGAAGTGGCGGCTCGGCATTGGGGCTGGCCAGCGGATCAAACAGCTGATGGCCCGCGCCGATGTGGGATCCCTGCTGCAGGAGTTGCTGGCGGGAGCACCCGCCGCGCGGGCCGCGGAGCTGGGGCGGCTGCTGGCCGAGGAGGCCGAGACCGGGTCCGACGACGAGGTCACAGCGAAGGTGAGGGCCCGACTCGCCCTGCGTGACGGGGAGTCGCTCGCCGTGTGGTTCGAGAACCTCGGCGACCTGGCCCGGCAGTGCCTGGCGGTTGGCGTGGCGATCTTCGGCGGCGAGGCCTACGCGTCCGTCGCGGCGCGATCCCACGATCTGGAGGAGCGGCTTCAGGTCAAGGAGACCGCAGAACACCCCGACCGGGCCCGCGGCGCGTCGCTGACCGGCAGCACAAGCGGCAGGCTGGCCGCCATCCAGGCGACACTGGTTACCTCGGAGGTCGCCACCCGTTACGGAGGCGCCCGTGGCCAGGTGGTCCGCTACCGGGACCAGGGCGTATCCGTCCACGTACTGGAACATGTGTGGACCGAGTACGACCGGATCAGACTGGTCCTCCCCGACTGGCTGAGAGACTGCGCGGTGAACGATTCGCAGACGCTCCGGGTGCGGGCGGCGGTCGCGGCGGGGACGCTCGCCAAGCAGTCCTTCGAGACCATCAGAGCGCGCATCTTGCGTCCGTGGGCGGCCAGCGACCGGCCCGAACTGCGGGACGCCGCCGCGGTCGCGGTTCGGGTGGCCGCGATGGAGTCCGGGCACGCGCTGGCCGCCCACGCCCTGGTACGCAGCTGGAGCTTCGAGACCAACACCCGGCTGCGTGCTACCGCCGCACGGGCGTGGCGGGTGATCTTCGAACTTGATGGGACCGAAGCAGCCTGGTCCCTGTTGCACGACCTCGCGGACACCGACCGGGACGACATCGTCGACGCGGTGTGCCGCAGTCTGACCGAGTACATGGCCCTGGAGCAGGGCCGTTACTACCGCGACGCGCTCGACCTCATCGACCAGTGGTGCTGCTCCGGCAGCTACGGCCCGCGTCGATCGACGGTCGGCGAGATCGCGTTCCTCTACGCGGCGGCCGACCTGGTGGAACGTCGGGGGGGTCGGGCCGACGCGGCCGGTATGGCGGGGGGCCGGGGCGGACCTCTCGGCGGGGCCGGTAAGTCGGCGGCCCGGGGCCGGCCGGTCGGCCCGCACCGGCCCGGCGGCCCGCACCGGCCCGGCGGCCACCCCGTGCCCGACGGTCGCAGTCCCCGGGTGTGGCCGATGCTGCTGGCCGCCGCCGACCGCGACGACATCCGCCGCCAGGAGGTGGCCCTGCTGTGGATGCGGACGGTCAACTCGAACCAGGTGTACGAGGCCGCCCACGAAGTGCTGGCCGAGTGGGCGCGGCTCGCCGAGCCCGACCCGGCGGCGCGCGCCGCGCTCGGCCGGTTGCTCGCCGTGGCGGCCGCCGACCTACGGACTCAGCGGATCATCCGCAAGCAGGCCGACACGTGGGTCGCGGCGGGCGAGGGCCGCGGTGCCCCGCTGGCCGGACAGGAAGTGCTGAACCACCTCGGAGGGAATCTCCGATGAACGATCAGCAGTCCGGCTGGCCTCAACGGGCTCCGTACTCGCAGGGCGTCGACCCGTCGCTGCTCGTCGGCGGCCCCTTCGCCGTGACCATGGGCAACCGTGGCACGCCGCCCCTGCCCAGCCAGGCCCTGGTATTCACCACCGATGACGGGACGGTGGTCGAACTCCCCCGGCTGCCCTCGGCGATGGGCTCCTTCAAGTACCGCTACCGGTACGAGGTCGACACCAGCGATCACCGGTCATCGTGGATGGAGGTGCTGCCGAGCGGTACCGGCGGCTACTGCTTCCAAGCGTCCCTGGACACCACCTGGACGGTCACCGCGCCCAGCGAGGTGGTGCGGCGCAACATCAGCACGGTCGCCGACGGCGATGCGACCGTTGCCCTCGCGATACGCAACCTGCTGTGGCCGCATGCCGGCCTCTACCCCATCGACCGGCTGGCCGACTTCGACGCGTTCGTCCGGTCCAGTTTCTGCGCCGGCTGCCACTCTCTGCCGGAGGGACTGACGGTCTCCGCGCTGACCGTGGGACTCTCCCTGGATCAGGAGGCCACTGACCACCTGCGGGCGCTGCGACAGGCGGCGGAGAGGCAGAGGCTGCTCCAGGTCGAGCACCAGACCGATCGCACGAGGCAGCAACTGGAGCAGGTTCTGCAGGCCGACCGGGAGAACGCGATCCGGCAGGCCGCCCAGGGCGACGGCGGCATCCTGATCCACCTCATTGCCCAGGACCCGGGCAAACTGCGGGAGATCATGCTGGATCTCGGCCAGCGGCAGGACGTGGCCGCGGAACGTAAGATCAAGACGCTGCGGGACCTGATCGAGGCGAAGCTGATCCAGCCGGCCGAGGCGCAACAGATGTGGCAGGACATGCACAGCCCGGCCCCGTTGCTCGGCCCGGAGCCGAGTGCGGCGCTGCAGCAGACGGCGCCGCCCGCACAGTTGATGCCGGGGGCGTTCTCGCCGTCCCCCATGCCTTCCGCCGCTCCCTCGTTGCCCTACTCTCCCACTTCCTCCGCCACGAATTACCCGGCCGTGCCGTCACCATCCGTTCCGCAGGCGCAGGTGGTGGCGGGCGTGGTGCTGGGCCCCACGCTGAACCCCGTGCCGCCCAGACCCCGGGTCCGCAGCTTCGAGCAGCCGCCGCCAGGGACCCCCGCCGCTCCCGCGCCGGCGCCGAGGGAAACGCCAGTGGCACCTGCTGCAGACGCACCGCACGGACCAGCCGCCCAGACCCCAGCCATTCGGGGCCCGGCGGCTCAAGGCCCCGCCGCCCAGACCCCGCCTCCCGACACTCCGGCCTCGGCGCCCGGTCCCGCCGCGCCACTCACCCAGCAAGCGGATACCGGCGGTGGATCGTCGAACGTCGTCGGCACCACTCCGGTGGGCTCCAACCGGCGACCCCGTAAGGACGGAAAACGGACATGAAGCGCCTCCGCCGGACGGCCGACGCCGAGCCGCCACAGGCGCGGCGAGAGGGCGACGCGGCCGGACCGGCGCCCTCCTCACACCGGAAGTCCCCGCCCGCCGTCCTGCGACGCCGGCGGTTGGTCATCCTCGGGCTGACGGTGCTGATTGGCACGCTCCTCGTGTTGATCTGCACGGTCGCCGGGCTGCTGGTGAGATTCCTGTTCACCACGATGGCCTTTGTGGCCGTCCTGCTGGCGGGGTTCCTCGCCGTGGCCAACCTCCCCGGGCTTGAGTCCGAGGGCCGTCCCACCGAGCCCTTGCCCACCGCGGGTCGCCTGAAGCGCCGGAACCGCAGCGACCCTTCCTGCCCCGAGGCCGAGGGCGTAGCCAATCCGAAGGTCCAGGTGCAGCCCGTGGAGACCTCCTCCGCCGAGATCGAGCCGACCGCCGGGGAACAGCCACCCAGGGGAGTCGGACCTCAGGCATCGACGCATGCTCAGGCACCGACGCCGTACGGCGTGCCCACCGCCCCGGTGACTGTCCGGCAGCCGTCGGACCGCCGCCCGCTGAACACCGGCGTGCAGACCGAACGGTACGACCCGCAGGAACGCCAGAAACCACCTGCCGTGGGATGTCCGGACGAGCCCGGCCGGTTCCCTGTCCTGCGGAAGCCCTCGGCTGCCGCGACAGCCCCGTGGCTGCTGCCGTCCGCGCCGTCCGCCGCCGCGATCACCGCTGACGAGGCTGTCCTCGGCGGGTTGCAGCTGCGGGCCGCCTCGGTGAGCGGCCCGTCCCACCGCAGCCGGGGGATCCCCCGGCAGGACGCGTACCGGATCGGGCAGGACAGCGCGGGGCGCCACCTGGTCGTCGCGGTCGCCGACGGCATGTCCGACAGCAAGCACTCTGACCTCGGGGCCGGCGCTGCCGTCATCGCCTTGGTCAACACGCTCCGCGAACTGCTCGACCGGGGAGTCCCGTTGCAAGAGATCGATGTCCGGGGGGTCTTCCTGGCGGCCGCCCGCCAGATGTACGGAGTCGCTGATCAGCGCGGCTGGACCGCCGACGATGTACGGGCGGTCGCGCTGGCGGCGGTGATCCCGGCCCAGCCGGACGCTGACGGCGTCCGCCGCTGCTGGCTCGGAGCTATCGGCGACGTCAGCGCCTGGCGGCTGGTTCACAGGCGCTGGGAGCGGCTGATCGGTGACGAGAAGGGTGGCTTGGACCCTAGCGCCGTCGCGCACTTCCTGCCGCATGATGTGGACCATCTCCCGTACGGGGTGGTGGAGATGAGGCCTGGCGAGGTGATGGGCCTTACCACGGACGGTGTCGCGGACGCGTTCGCACTCGGGCTGGACGCCGAGCAGTGGTTCGCCGAACGCTGGCGGCAGCCGCCACCGGTGGGTGCCTTCCTGCTCGATGTGGGCTTCGAGCAGGCGCAATTGCAGGACGACCGTACCGCCGTCGTCGTCTGGTGCGCGGACACCCCGGGCACCGCAGCCAAGGGAAGGCAGCGGTGATGACGTCGGCGGCCAGCCCGTTCCGGCCGCAGGTGGCCCTGTCGGACGTGCCAGCAGGGCGGGTACTGTCCACGGACGACGGCGAGTCGAGGCAGGTGTACGAGATCGCCGGGCACCCAGGCTGGCTCGCCAAGCTCTACAGAACACCCGTGCCAGGGACGGCGCCGAGCGCGTTGGGGAACCTGATCCAGCTGCCCGCCTCGATGTCTCCGGCGGACCGGACGCTGATCGCCGCCGTCTCCTGGCCCGTCGCCCGGATCGTCGACGGCGGTAATGTACAGGGCATCGTCATGGCCAAGGCGCCGGACCGGTTCTCCGCCCGGCTGCGGAACATCAAGGGCGAGTTGCAGGACCCCGTGCCACTGCCCCTCGACTGGCTGGTGGCCACTGACGCCAAGTGCGCCAAGCGCGGCATCCGGCCGGCTGACTGCGCGGTCCGGGAACAGGCCGTACGGTCGCTGCTGGCCATCGGTGACCTCTTCGCCCGGCACGAGATCGTGTACGGGGACTGGTCCTACAGCAATGTCTTCTGGGAACAGGGCACCGGCGCCGTCTTCGTCATCGACATGGACACCTGCGGCATCGGCACCCGCAAGTGGATCCAGTCGAACGGCTGGGAGGACCCGCTGTTCTCTGAGGCGCGGAAGCCCCCGCTGACCGTGCTCAGCGACCGCTACAAGCTGGCGGTGCTCACCGTGCGCTGTCTGACCAGGGAGCGCGGAGACCCGATGGTGGCCCACGGTGTGCTGGAGAAGAGGACCGGCTCGACACCATTGTCAGCCTCCCTGTTCCTCAGCCTCAACGCTCGTGTCGCCGAGGAACGCTGCACGCCCGAGGAGCTGTTGGCCGCGCTCGACGGCCGGGCATCCACCGGGCGTCCGGGCGCGCCGAGCCGTACCGCGTCCGGCACCCGGACCGACTCGTCGAACGTGACGGGGTCGATCCGGGTGGGGTCGCTGACCGGCACCCCGGCGAGGGCTTCCGGGGCGTCGCGTGCGGCGGAGCCTCCGGCGGTGGCATCTAAGTCAGCATCGAATGTGACGGGGTCTGTGGACTTGCGCGGCCGGTACCGGATGGGCGGCACACAGCCGACGACGCCGTCGGGGCGCCCGAAACTACCAGCTGCGAAGCCGACGCTGGGGCCCACCGGGGGGACGCCTCCTCCTCCGACCAGCCTCGGATTGCCGTCCCCACCGCCCGCCACCGTGTATCCGCCCAGCGTCCCGGCGCCGGGCAGCCAGGCCTTCCCGACCGGCGGGTCGGTCCAGTCCACCCGGCCCACCCCATCCACACCGTCCCCTTGGTACCCCCCGGAGCCGTCGCCTCCGGGCAAGGCGCGCCTGCTGAACCTCGCCTTCCACGCTTTGGCAGTCGTGGTGCTCGTCCTCGCGGCGGTCCTCGGCGTCACCCTGCTCTTCGACTGGCTCCTCTAGAAACACGTTGCGGAGAAATCATGAGCGCACAGCCCGAATTCGGCACCCCGTACAAGCCCAAGGGCCTGCCGGCCTACCTGGTCCTGGATACCTCCAGCTCCATGCAGCGGTTCGAGACCCTGCTCAACGACACGCTGCTGCACGTCTACGACACCCTCTTCACCCACCCGCAGGTCTCGGAGTTCATCCACCTGTCGGTGATCTCGTTCAACACCGACGCCCACGTAGTCACCCCGATGACCGACATCGAGCAACTGCAGAACTTGCCGACCGTCACCTGTTCCGGGGCAACCAACTTCCTCCCGATGTGTCGGCTCGTCCGAGAACAGATCGATCACGACATCGAGATGCTGTCGTCGGCGTCCATCGCCGTGCTGCGGCCGGTGGTATTCCTGCTCACTGATGGGGCGCCCACCGACCGGCCGGTCGACGCCTGGCAGAACGGCGCGGACCTGCTGCAGGACGCGAGCTGGAAGCGCCACCCGCACATCGTCACCTACGGGTTCGGCGGGGCCAGCGAGCTCGTGCTCAGCAAACTCGCCACCGCCGCCGCGTACTTGGCCGAGGGAGACATGGTGAGCACCGGCGAGGCGCTGTCCGCGGCGCTGGCCAGCCTGCTGAACTCGCTGGTGGCGTCAGCGAAGGTGCAGCAGCTCCAAGTCCCGCAGGAGATATCCGAGTTCAAGACGCTTCCGCTGGACCTGATGGACTGAGGCCGCGGATCGGGGGACGTGCGCCGTCCGCTCCTGCCGCGCGGCGGCCCAGTACGGCAGGTTGATCACGCCCACTAGTGTTACCGCCAGCCCGGCCAGCACCATGGGCCCGGTGACGAAGAGGTCGCAGCCGTGCGCCCGCTGGTCCGTGACCGGGTTCGCGGTGAACACCGCCGGGTCGGCTGGCGCGTAGTGGATCAGGCACGTGACACCCAGCGAATGCCGCGAGTCACGGGAGTCGGTACGGCACCGGCCGGTCGCTGTTCGGTCGTCGTGCGTGGTGAACACAACCACCGGGATGTGCGCGGTCGACGTAGTGCCGTCGTCGTCCGTCAGGGTGTGCTCCCGTACCGCTACCACGCGGCCGGGCGCGGTCAACGCCGCCGCTAACAGCGTTTCGTGGCGGGCTCGTTCACAGCAAGCGGTGACCATCGCCCAGCACATCAGCGCGATCCGCAGAGGCTCGCCGCCGAGCGGCCCTCAGGCCCACCCGTGATCCAGCCCGGTCAGGCACGCGGCGTCCCGGAGGTGACGGAGGCCGCCACCGTGCCGGTATGGCTTGCCCGGCGGGTGAGCACCCTGACCTATGCCGCCGTCAGCGTCCCATTGTGGGCCCCGGCCAGTTCCTCACCGTGTTGTGAGCGGCTGCCGTCACCCAGGTTCAACGACAGCCCCGGGATGTGCGGGTTGCCCGGCTATCGGGTTACGCGGGTTTTGTCGCGAGCATGACGATCCGGGAAATGATCTTCCTGTTTGTGGGAAAGGTCTGGCGAGCGGAGGGTATCGCCGCAGGCCACCCTCACTCGTGAACACCCCACCGCAGCCAAGAGGCCCGTTCCCACCCGTGGGAGCGGGCCTCTTGCCGTGCTCTGAAGCCGGCGGCGGCAACTCCCGTCGGCGGCCCCGGGAGTCGCCGGTCCCGCGGCCGGTGCCCGACGGCGAGGGCCCACCGGGTCGCGCGAAGCCACCCCGGCCGCCGGTGCGGCCGGCCGGGGCCGACGCGGCGGCCGGTCCTCCAGCCGCCGCGCTCCCCCGGCCGGCCGCTCCGCGAGGGCCGGTCGTGGGCATCGGGTCGGTCTCCGGGCGCGCTCGGTCGTCGGCGCGCTGCCCGATGAACACCGCCCCGGCGGCTAGAGGGCCTTGGCGTAGCAGAGGCTCAGTTCGTGGAAGCGGTAGTAGCCGAATTTGACGCACGGCTCGTAGCCGCTCGACTCGTAGAGGGCGACCGCCTCGGGTTGCTTGGCGCCGGTCTCCAGAACCATGCGGACGCGGCCGGCCGCGCGGGCGTCGTCCTCCAGGGTGGCCAGAATGCGCCGGGCCAGGCCCAGACCGCGGGCCTCGGGGATCACGTACATGCGCTTGAGCTCGGCGTCTCCGTCCGAGTAGCCCTCGGCGTTCTCGTCCTGCGTGCGCCAGCCGCCCGTGGCCACCGGGCGGTCCCGCTCGTCGTACGCCATCAGATAGAGGCCGAGCGGCGGAGCGAACATCCGTGCGTCCAGATGCGTGGCGTCGCCGTCGTCGCCGTAGCGCACGGCGTATTCGGCCTGGACCTGGTCGTTGAGCTTGATGGCGTCGGGGTGGTCGAACGGGACTGGGCGGAAATTCATGCGATTTACCGTACATCTATGCGGTGAATGATCGAGTTCGGGCCGGAGGCACCGGTTAAGTATTGTGCCCGGGTGCTGACTGTGACCTCTGTGAATGTGAACGGGCTCCGGGCCGCCGCGAAGAAGGGTTTCGTGGAGTGGCTCGCGGAGACCTCCGCGGACGTGCTGTGTCTCCAGGAGGTACGGGCCGAGCCGGGCCAGCTCCCCGCGGAGGTGCGCGCGCCCGAGGGCTGGCACGTCGTGCACGCCCCCGCCGCCGCCAAGGGCCGCGCGGGTGTGTCCCTTTACACTCGCCGCGAGCCCGACCGCGTCCGGATCGGCTTCGGCTCCGAGGAGTTCGACTCCGCCGGGCGCTACGTCGAGGCGGACCTGCCCGGTGTCACCGTCGCGAGCCTCTATCTGCCCTCGGGCGAGGTCGGGACCGAGCGCCAGGACGAGAAGGTCCGCTTCATGGGGGAGTTCCTCGCCCACCTGAAGGGGCTCAGGGAGCGGGCCGCCGCGGACGGGCGAGAGGTGGTCGTCTGTGGCGACTGGAACATCGCCCACCAGGAGGCCGACCTCAAGAACTGGCGCGCCAACAAGAAGAACTCCGGCTTCCTGCCGGAGGAGCGGGAGTGGCTGGGGCGGGTCCTGGACACGGACGACGGCGGGTACGTCGACGTCGTACGCGCCCTGCACCCGGACACCGAGGGGCCGTACACGTGGTGGTCGTACCGGGGGCGCGCCTTCGACAGCGATTCGGGATGGAGGATCGACCTTCAGGTCACCACCCCCGGGCTCGCGGGCAAGGCGGTCAAGGGGTTCGTGGAGCGCGCGGCGACGCACGACGAGCGCTGGTCCGACCACGCACCGGTCACGGTGGTCTACGAGCTCTGAGCCGCTCGTCGTTCGCCGCCTGCGTGCGACGCTCTCGCGGTGACGGGACGGGGCTCCCTACGCCCGGGGGTCCTGCTGACCCCGGGGGTCCCGGAGCCGTCGGTCCAGGGCCATCGACAGTTCTGCCTCCACCACGCTCTTCGCGAGGGGGCGCAGGCGTTGGAGGTCTTCGGGGGTGCGGTTCCCGGTGAGGACGAGGGTGGTGAAGAGTTCGGCGAGTGCCTCGGTGTGGTCGCGTACGCGGCGGGCCGCCGTCAGGACGTCCGCGAGCGGTATGCCCTCGCGGACCAGGGCGGCCGAGACGTCGAGCAGGCGGCGGCTGATGTGCACGATCTCGCCGCCGTCCGTGCCGAGATAGCCGAGGTCGAGCGCCGCGGCGAGGTTCTCCGGGGTCGCCTGGCCGGCGAACACGTCGGCCAGTTCCTCGGGGGAGAGGCGGACCGGGGTCTCCTCGGTGGGTTCGCCGAGTCCCAGCAGTTCGCCCACGTCACGGCCGTGGTCGAAGGCCTCGGCGAGTTCGGCGATGCCGTTCAGGGTGTGGCCGCGTTCCAGCAGCGCCGAGATGGTGCGCAGGCGGGCCAGGTGGGTGTCGTCGTACCAGGCGATGCGGCCCTCGCGCCGGGGCGGCGGTATGAGCTTGCGCTCCCGGTAGAAGCGGAGGGTGCGCACGGTGATGCCGGCCTCCTCGGCCAGTTCCTCCATGCGGTACTCGCGTCGGCCGGGCTCCGGCGTGGACCGGTCGGCGCTCGTGAGCGGGCCGGAGCCGGGCTCCCGGGCCCCGCGCGGGCGCGCATCCGGCTCTCGCGTGCCGCTCGTCCGCGACTCGGCGCCCCGTGCTCGCGCTCCCGCGCCTCGCGTTCCTGATCCCTCGGCCACGTCCGCACCCTACGTCGTACCCCCGGTAACTTTCCCGGTCGCGACCCCTACCCATGAGTACGAAGCTGCTCTACCCTCCCGATTGTGCCAGTGTTCACTGGCAGGGTCGTGCGGGCTAGGGAGGCGTCGGGATGACCGAGCACGAGCATGTACGGGTGGCGGTGATCGGGTCCGGGTTCGGCGGGCTGGGAGCCGCTGTACGGCTCCGCCGCGAAGGGATCACCGACTTCGCGGTCCTGGAACGGGCCGGCGGTGTGGGCGGCACCTGGCGCGACAACAGCTATCCCGGGTGCGCCTGTGACGTCCCGTCGCACCTGTACTCGTTCTCGTTCGCGCCCAACCCCGAATGGCCGCGCACCTTCTCCGGGCAGGAGCACATCCGCGCGTACCTGGAGCATGTGGCGGACGTCTTCGGGCTGCGGCCGCATCTGCGGTTCGACACCGAGGTCAAGATGATGACCTGGGACGCGGAGAAGCTGCACTGGCGGATCGAGACGAGCCGCGGGTTCCTGACGGCGGATGTCGTGGTGTCCGCGACCGGGCCGCTCTCCGACCCCAAGATCCCGCGGATCCCGGGGATCGACACGTTCACCGGCAAGGTGTTCCACTCCGCCCGCTGGGACCACGACTACGACCTGCGCGGCAAGCGGGTGGCCATGGTCGGCACCGGGGCCTCGGCCATCCAGATCGTCCCGGAGATCCAGCCGGACGCCGCCCGGCTGACCCTCTTCCAGCGCACCCCGCCGTGGGTGATGCCGCGGGTCGACCGGGCCATCAGTGGCGCGGAGCGGTGGCTGCACCGGCGGCTGCCGTTCACGACGCAGGCCAGGCGCGGGCTCCTGTGGGGCATCCGGGAACTCCAGGTGCAGGCGTTCACCAAGCGGCCCAACGAACTGGGCCTGGTCGAGCGGCTGGCCAAGCGGAACATCGAGCGTGCCGTGAAGGACCCGGCGCTCCGGAAGAAACTGACACCCGACTACCGGATCGGCTGCAAGCGGATCCTGCTGTCGAACGCCTACTATCCGGCGCTCACCCGGCCGAACGTGGACGTCGTGGCCTCCGGACTCGCCGAGATCGACGGCTCCACGCTGATCGCCGCCGACGGCACCAGGGCGGAGGTCGACGCGATCGTGTTCGGGACCGGCTTCCACGTCACCGACATGCCGATCGCCGATCGGGTCGTCGGGGCGGAGGGCAGGACGCTCGCGCAGGCGTGGGAGAACGGCATGAAGTCGCTCCGAGGCGCCACCGCGGCCGGCTTCCCCAACTGGATGACGATCATCGGACCGAACACCGGGCTCGGGAACTCCTCGATGATCCTGATGATCGAGTCCCAGCTGAACTACATGGCCGACTTCGTACGGCAGCTGGACGTCCTCGGGGGACGTGCGGCGCTCGACGCGCGACCCGCCGCCGTGGACGCCTGGAACGACCGGGTCCAGGAGCGCATGAAGCGCACGGTGTGGAACACCGGCGGCTGCACCAGCTGGTACCTGGACGCCAACGGCGTCAACACCACCGTGTGGCCCGGTACGACGACCGAGTTCAGGGGCGCCACGCGCCGCGTCGACCTGGGGGAGTACGACGTGCTGCGCGCGCCGAAGACCGCACCCGGGGCCGAGCCCGGCGGCGAACCCGAGCCGCGTACGAAGAGCACCCGCAAGAAGAAGGTGGAGGCAGGAGCGTGAGCCGACCGACACACGAGACGAACGGGGCGTACGCGCCTCCCGTGCCGACGCGGGAGCTGATCGCGCACTCCGCCGACGGCGCGCGGTTGCACGTCGAGGTGCACGGCGCCGAGCACTCGCCCGCCGTCGTCCTCGCGCACGGCTGGACCTGCTCGACCGCCTTCTGGGCGGCCCAGATCCGGGACCTCGCCGCCGACCACCGGGTCATCGCGTACGACCAGCGCGGGCACGGGCGCAGTCCGGCGAGTGACGCGTGCAGCACGAAGGCGCTCGCCGACGACCTGGAGGCGGTGCTCGCGGCCACCCTCGCGCCGGGCGAGAAGGCCGTGCTCGCGGGGCACTCGATGGGCGGCATGACGCTGATGGCGGCCTCGGCGCGGCCGCGGTTCAGGGAGCACGCGGCGGCGGCGCTGCTGTGCAGCACGGGGAGCACGCGGCTGGTCGAGGAGTCGCGCGTGCTGCCGTTGCCCGCCGGACGGATCCGGACGCGGGTGACCGGTGCCGTACTCGGCTCGCGCGCGCCGCTCGGGCCCGTCACGCCGGTCGCCAGGTGGATCCTCAAATACGCCACCATGGGCCCCGGTTCGTCGCCCGTCATGGTGGAGGCGTGCGCGCGGATCGTGCACGCTTGCCCGCGCGCCGTGCGCCACGCCTGGTCGGCCGTGCTCGCCACCCTCGATCTCGAAGAGGGCGTAAGGGAGTTGCTGGTGCCGACGGCCGTGATCGCGGGCATGGTGGACCGGTTGACACCGGTCGTGCACGCGCGTGCTCTGGTGGCGGCGCTTCCGAACTGTGTCGGGAGCACCGAGCTGCCGGGGCTCGGTCACATGACTCCGGTGGAGGCGCCGGAGCTGGTGACCGCCCGGATTCGGGAACTCGTCTCCACGTACGCGTACACACGGACCGCCGAGGCGCAAAAGGCGGTGGGGAGCGTGGAGAGCAAGGCCGTGGAGAGCGCGGAGACCGTCGTAGGACGGGCGGCGATCGCCGCAGAGATCGCAGAGATCGCAGAGACCGCGGAGACCGCGGAGACCGCAGAGATCAAGGAGGGCGCATGAGCAAGGTGAGCCTGGAAGGGCAGGTCGCCGTCGTCACGGGGGCCGCGCGCGGTGTCGGCGAGCTCCTCGCGCGCAAGCTCTCCGCGCGCGGGGCGAAGGTCGCGCTGGTCGGGCTGGAGGCGGAGGAGCTGAAGCGGGTCTCGGAGCGGCTGCGCGGCGAGAGCGACCACTGGTACGCCGATGTCACCGACCACGAGGCGATGGCGCGGGTCGCCCAGGAGGTCGAGCAGCGGTTCGGGAAGGTGGACATCGTCGTCGCGAACGCCGGTGTCGCGAGCGGCGGCCCCTTCGTGGACTCCGATCCCCTCGCCTGGCGGCGGGTGATCGAGGTGAACCTGATCGGATCGGCGGTCACCGCGCGGGCGTTCCTGCCGGCGCTGATGAAGAGCCGGGGCTATCTGCTCCAGATCGCGTCGCTGGCAGCGATGACCCCCGCTCCCATGATGTCGGCCTACTGCGCCTCCAAGTCCGGGGTGGAGGCGTACGCGCACAGTCTGCGCGCCGAGGTCGGCCACAGGGGCGTACGTGTCGGCGTCGGGTATCTCTCGTGGACCGACACGGACATGGTGCGAGGCGCCGACCAGGACGAGGTGATGCGGGAGTTGCGGCAGCGGCTGCCGTGGCCGTCCAACAAGACGTATCCGCTGGGGCCGGCCGTCGACCGGATCGTGGCCGGGATCGAGCGCCGCTCCAGCCATGTGTACGCGCAGTGGTGGCTGCGCGGGATGCAGGGGATCCGGGGGTATCTGCCCAGCGTCATCGGGGCGGTCGGGCAGCGCGAGATGCGGCGGTTCGAACCGCGCCTCGGTGGTGTGCGGACAGGGCTGGTCGGGGCCGGCGGGGCGGCCGACGAGCAGGAGCGGAGATCCACGGCTCCGTGAGTCACCCGGGGTGTCCCACCGGGGGTGTCTCACGGTGAGTGACTGATCGAAATGCGTGCTCTGTCCCTGCGTGTAAGTCTGGTCGAGGCCCGAACCCCCCTCACCCGACAAGGGGGTCGAGGCCCGAATCCCTCACCCACTACGGGAGTGAATCGCATGAGCATGCAGGACCAGTTCAAGGACAAGGCCGAGCAGCTTAAGCAGCAGGCCAAGAAGCAGAAGAAGATGGGCGAACCGCGGGACAAGGCGAGCGAGCGTTCCCCGATGGGGCGTGACCGCACGATGCCCGACGCGGAGCGCGCTCAGCGGGAGGCCCAGGACCGCTTCGACCAGGACTACGACGCCTGATCGGTTCGCCGGCTCGGCCTGAGTGGGGTGCCCTCTCCCAAGAGGGCACCCCACTCTTGTATTTGCCGCCAGCCGCCAGCCGCCAGCCGCCAGCCGCCAGCCGCCAGCCGCCAGCCGCCAGCCGCCAGCCGCCAGCCGCCAGCCGCCCGGGGGTGCCGGGGGGGCGGGGATGCCGGGGTGGGGGGTGCGGGCGCGGTTCGCCCGGCCCCTCTGTCGGCCGTTCCTGGGGTGTCCTCCGGGCGGTCGGGCCGTTCTCGCTCAGCACGTTCGCGGGGGGAGCTTCGGTCGTGTTCTGTCGGGCACGTTCGAGTGGTCAGGCGGCGAGGCCGCGGGATGGGTGCGGAGCAGGTCGAGGGAGAGCTGGATGGCGTCGTCCAGCTGGGCGTGGCGGCCCTCCGCCCAGTCGAGCGGGGTGCGCAGGATCTCCAAGTCGGGCGCGACGCCGTGGTTTTCGACGGACCAGCCGTACGCGTCGAACCAAGCGGCGTTCATGGGCACCGTGATGACCGTGCCGTCCCCGAGGCGATGGCGGCCGGTCATGCCGACCACGCCGCCCCAGGTGCGCTGCCCCACCACCGGGCCCAGTTTGAGCAGTTTGAAGGCTGCGGTGATCATGTCGCCGTCGGACGACGTCGCCTCGTCGGCCAAGGCCACGACCGGGCCGCGCGGGGCGTTGGAGGCGTACGACACCGGCTGGGCGTCGCGGGTGAGGTCCCAGCCGAGAATCGTGCGCGTCAGCTTCTCGACGACCAGTTCGCTGATGTGGCCGCCCGCGTTGCCCCGCACGTCGACGATGAGGGCCGGGCGCGAGACCTCCATCCGCAGGTCACGGTTGAACTGGGCCCACCCGGAGCCGCCCATGTCGGGGATGTGCAGATAGCCGCAGTGTCCGCCGCTCAACTCCCGTACGACCTGGCGGCGTTTGGCCACCCAGTCCTGGTAGCGCAGGGGGCGTTCGTCGATCAGCGGGACCACGGCCACCCGGCGCGAGCGGCCCTTGCCCTCCGCCGGGGTGAAGGTCAGCTCCACCGTCGTACCGCCCGCGCCCGCGAGCAGTGGATACGGTCCGGTGGCCGGGTCCACCGGGCGCCCGTCGACATGGGTCAGGACCGCACCCTCGCGGATGCCGGCGCCCGCCAGCGGTGAGCGCGCCTTGGAGTCGGACGAGTCGCCGGGCAGAATTCGCTTGAGCATCCAACTGCCGTCACGGCAGACGAAGTTGGCGCCCAGCAGGCCCTGCCAGCGCTGGTAGTGGGGCGGACCTTCGTTGCGGCGCGCGGCGGTGACGTACGCGTGCGAGGTGCCCAGTTCGCCGAGGACCTCGCGCAGCAGGTCGGCGAACTCGTCGGGGGAGGCGACCCGTTCGACCAGTGGGCGGTACTGCTCCAGGATCGCGCCCCAGTCGAGGCCGCACATGTTCGGGTCCCAGTAGTAGGCGCGGATGATGCGGCCGGCCTCCTCGTACGCCTGGCGCCACTCGGCGGGCGGATCCACCTCGTGGAGGATGCGGCGCAGGTCGATCCAGAC
This sequence comes from Streptomyces sp. NPDC002742, assembly GCF_042888885.1. Taxonomy (NCBI): domain Bacteria; kingdom Bacillati; phylum Actinomycetota; class Actinomycetes; order Kitasatosporales; family Streptomycetaceae; genus Streptomyces; species Streptomyces sp. NPDC002742. Next base: position 137,096 of record NZ_JBIAQF010000022.1, on the reverse strand, counting down.
GGTCGAGTCGCTGTCGCCGGACTCGGTGGAGGGCACGGCGCGCAGATCGCCCTCGTCGACGACGACGAGCCGGGAACCGTCGCCGCTCACCGCGAACCAGTCCAGGTGGTCAACCAGTTCGGACTTTTTCGCCTTGGTGATGTTGAAGAACTCCAGGGTCGGACGGCCGGTCGTGTCGTCCGGGTTGGCGAATGTCTCGCCCAGCGCGCCGGAGATCGGCCAGCGCAGCCAGACCAGGCCGCCGCCCGAGACCGGGCGCAGCGCCGAGTACTTGGAGGCGGTGACCGGGAAGGGCGTCACCCGGCTCTCCAGACCTTCGAGTTCCACGGTCGTCGCGCTGCCGTCGCCGGGCCCCTCCTCGACCGGGTCGAGGCCGCCCGCGACCGGCCGCCCGTCCGGGTTCAACGCGAACGGGGAAGGGGTGGCGGAGGACAACGGGACCAGGTAGGGACGGCAGCCGAGGGGGAAGGACAGGTCCCCCGTGTGCACGTCGTACACGGGGTCGAAGCCGCGCCAGGACAGGAAGGCCAGATAGCGGCCGTCCCGCGTGAACACCGGATTCTCGTCCTCGAAGCGGCCGTTGGTGACGTCGACGATCAGACGGTCCTTTATGCGTGCCATCTTGATCTGCCGCAGGGAGCGTCCGATGCCGGGGTGCGACCACGTGAGCCACGCGCCGTCCGGAGAGAAGGCGAGGTCCGTCACCGGGCCGTTGATGGAACGGATGAGCTCGGTGACCTCGGCTTCTCCGGACATCGCGCCGGAGGGATCTTCGGATTCCGCGCCGGAGGGGTCTCCGGATTCCGCGCCGGAGGGGTCTCCGGACTCCGTGCCGGAGGGGTTTTTGGAGTCCGTGAGGGAGGCGTCTACGAGTTCCGATTCGGAGGTGTCGCCGGACTCCGTGCCCGAGGCGTCATCGGACTCCGTGCCGGGGACGCCGTCGGACTCCTCCGTCGCGTCGAGCAGAAGCAGCCGTCCGTCGTTCGAGGCGATGGCGAGACGTTCGCCCTGCGGGTCCGACACCAGTTCCTGTACGCGGCCCAGCCGGCCGGAGGCGAGGCGACGCGGCTCGCGGGCGCCGGTCGCGCGCGGCAGGTAGGCGATCTCGACGGCGTCCTCGCCCTCCGCGTCGGTGACATAGGCGACCTGTCCGCCCGAGCCGAGCATCTCGGGGAGCCGGACCCGTACGCCCGGGGTGTCCGCGATGGTGCGCGCGGGTCCGTCGCGGTGGGTGAGCCAGTACAGGCTGCCGCGTACGACGACGGCGCTGGCCCGCCCCGTCTCGTCCACGGAGATGCTGTCCACGTGCTGGGCGGCCGGCACCGGGTACGTACGCCGTCCGGCGCGCGGACCGCCCAGCAGGACGTCGAGGCGGCGCGGAACCGACTCGGGGGACAGGTTGTCGACGATCCACAGATCGCCGGCGCACTGGTAGACGACCCGGGTGCCGTCCGAGGAGGCGTGCCGGGCGTAGAAGGCGTCGTGGTCGGTGTGCCGGCGCAGGTCGGAGCCCTCGTACGAGCACGAGTAGAGGTTCCCGATGCCCTCGTGGTCGGAGAGGAAGGCGATCCGTCCGTCGACGAACATCGGGCAGGCGAGATGGCCGCCGAGCTCGGCGACCAGTTGCCGGCCGTGCAGCCAGATGCGGCCCATGGCCCCACCTCGGTAGCGCTTCCAGGCGGCCGGTTCGTGCGGTGGGGTGCCGGTCAGCAGCAGGGTCTTGCGCTCGCCCTCGACGTCGGCGACGCCGATGTCCGAGACCGGGCCCCAGGGCAGCTTGCGGCCGGGGTCGCCGTCGGTGGCGACGTCGTAGGCCCAGGTGAAGTAAGAGAAGGGCTGGCCGTGCGAGGCGACGGCGAGGATGTCGCCGTCGGGCGACCAGCCGCACACCTGGGTGTCGGCGCTGCCCCAGTAGGTGAGCCGGCGGCCCGGTCCGCCGTCCACCGGTGCCAGGTGGATCTCCGGGACGAAGCTGCGCCAGCTCGTGTACGCGATGTGCCGGCCGTCGGGGGAGAAGCGCGGGTGGCCGACCTTGGTGCGGTCGACGGTGAGCCGCCAGGCGCGCCCCCGGCCGTCGAGCGGGGCCAGCCACAGATCGTCCTCGGTGACGAAGCACAGCCGGTCGCCGTTCAGGTGCGGAAAGCGAAGATAGCCGGGGGAGTTCTCGTCCGTGGTCGCGTTCTCGTACTCGTCGCTCACCTCCCCATGCTTTTCCGCTGGGCGGGCCCCGGCAACTCGTGGAACCGGGGGCGCGTTGTGGGACGTGGGCGCGGGCGGGGATACGGGAGGTGCGTAGGGGGCGCGTTCAGGTCAGGCGACGCGTGCGCCCCGCCCGTTCCGGCCCCCCGTCACGGGTCTCGCCCACCGGCGTGACCCAGCACACGTACGAAACGGTTTCGTTTCGCTGGTGTCAGGAGGTATCTTCAGAGGCATACGAATCCGTGTCGTTCGAAGCGGGAGAGGTGAGTGGGATGGCTGAAGCCGCAACGGTGCGTCGCAGTCGGATCACACCCGAGCGTGAGGCCGAGCTGTACACGGCCGTGCTCGACCTGCTTCGGGAAGTCGGCTACGACGCCCTCACGATGGACGCCGTCGCGGCCCGTACCCGTTCCAGCAAGGCCACCCTCTACCGCCAGTGGGGCGGCAAGGCCGAGCTCGTCGTGAAAGCGCTGCGGCACCAGAAGCCGCTGAAGTTCTCCGACATGGACACCGGGAGCCTGCGGGGCGACTTCCACGCACTCGCCCTCAGGCAGGACGACTGCCAGATGGAACAGGACTCCGCGCTGATGCGGGGCCTGGCCATGGCGGCGCACGGAAATCCGGATCTGCTCAAGGCGTTCCGGGAGTGGCTGATCGAGCCGGAGCTGGAAGAGCTGCGCCGGGTGCTTCAGCGCGGTGTCGACCGAGGTGAGATCCGTGCCGACAACCCGGCGACGCAGTACGTGATGCACATGCTCATCGGCGCCTTCGCGGCCCGCACCATGATCGACGAACTCCCGCCGACGCAGGCCTTCCTGCATTCGTACGTCGACGCCGTGGTCCTCCCCGCTCTCGGCGCCTGACTTCCCACCCCTTCACCTCCTTCACCCTTTTCTTCTCGTTCCCCGCTTTCACCGGCATGCAGAGACAAACAGATCTCTGTAGTCGCACCTGACGCGCCGCTCACGTCGTCGGGCTGATCCCCCCTGCCCCCACTCGGGTGATCACACCAGCCCCTGCCCTTCCACGACCTGACCGGGAGTACGCCCTCGTGGCCACATTCCTCTACAAACTCGGCCGACTCGCCTTCCGGCGACGGCACTTCGCCGCCCTGATATGGGTGGCACTGCTGACGCTCGCGGGCGTCGGCGCCGCCTCCGCGCCCGTCGCGGGATCGTCCTCCTTCTCGATCCCCGGCACCGAGGCGCAGAAGGCCTTCGACCTGCTGGAGAGCCGCTTCCCCGGTATGAGCGCGGACGGAGCGACCGCGCGGGTCGTCTTCAAGGCGCCCGCCGGCGAGAAGATGGCGGACAAGGACAACAAGGCGACGGTCGAGAAGGCCGTCGAGGTGCTCGGCACCGGTTCCGAGGTCACCTCGGTCACCGACCCCTTCAAGGCCCACGCCGTGAGCAAGGACGGGTCGATCGCCTACGCCTCGGTGAAGTACAAGGTCTCCGGAATGGAGCTGAAGGACGCGTCGAAGGACGCCCTGAAGGCGGCCGCGCAGGACGCGCGGCACTCCGGACTGACCGTCGAGGTGGGTGGTGACGCGCTCCAGGCGACGCCCGAGACCGGTTCCAGCGAGATCATCGGCATCGCGATAGCCGCGGTCGTCCTCGTCATCACCTTCGGTTCCCTGATCGCGGCCGGGCTGCCGCTGCTGACCGCGCTGGTCGGCGTCGGCATCGGCGTCTCGACGATCACCGCGCTCGCCAGCGTGCTCGACCTCGGCTCCACCACCTCCACCCTCGCGATGATGATCGGCCTCGCGGTCGGCATCGACTACGCCCTCTTCATCGTCTCCCGCTACCGGGCCGAGCTGGCCGAGGGCCGCGAACGCGAGGAAGCGGCCGGACGGGCCGTCGGCACGGCGGGCTCGGCGGTGGTCTTCGCCGGGCTGACCGTCGTGATCGCGCTGGTCGGACTGTCGGTCGTCAACATCCCGATGCTGACGAAGATGGGCGTCGCGGCGGCGGGCACGGTCGCCGTCGCCGTACTCATCGCGCTGACCATGATCCCCGCGCTGCTCGGATACGCGGGCCGCCGGGTCCAGCCGGCCGGTCAGAAGAGCAGGTTCCTCGGCGGCGGCCGCGCCGCCAAGAAGGCGGGCAAGCCCAACATGGGCACCCGCTGGGCGAGCTTCGTCGTCCGCCGCCCGCTCGCGGTGCTGCTGCTCGGCGTGGTCGGCCTCGGCGCGGCCGCGGTCCCGGCGGCCTCGCTCCAACTGGGCCTGCCCGACGACGGTTCGCAGCCGACGTCCACCACCCAGCGCCGCGCCTACGACCTGCTCTCGGAGGGCTTCGGGCCCGGCTTCAACGGCCCGCTGATGGTCGTCGTCGACGCCAAGGCGAGCGACGCGCCCAAGGCGGCGTTCAGCAAGGTGCATGACGAGATCAAGGACCTCAAGGGTGTCGTGAGCGTGAGCCCGGCGGCGCCCAACAAGGCCGGTGACACCGCGATGATCACGGTGATCGCCGACTCGAAGCCGTCCTCCGTCACGACCGAGGACCTGGTCCACACCATCCGCGGCGGCGGCGCCGGCATCAAGGCCGAGACGGGCGCGACGGTGCTGGTCACCGGCTCCACGGCCATGAACATCGACTTCTCGCAGAAGCTCAACGACGCGCTGATCCCGTATCTCGCGCTCGTGGTCGGTCTCGCCTTCCTGCTGCTGATCGTGGTCTTCCGCTCGATCCTCGTCCCGCTGAAGGCGGCCCTCGGCTTCCTGCTCAGCGTGATGGCGGCCCTCGGCGCGGTCGTCGCGGTCTTCCAGTGGGGCTGGCTGTCCAGCCTGATGGGCGTCGAGGAGACCGGCCCGATCATGTCGATGATGCCGATCTTCATGGTGGGTGTTGTTTTCGGTCTGGCCATGGACTACGAGGTGTTCCTCGTGACGCGCATGCGGGAGGCCTACGTCCACGGTGAGAAGCCGGGCCAGGCGATCGTGACCGGGTTCAAACACGGCGCACGGGTCGTCACGGCGGCCGCGGTCATCATGATCGCCGTGTTCTCCGGATTCATCGGGTCGAGCGAGTCAATGATCAAGATGATCGGCTTCGGCCTCGCGATCGCCGTCTTCTTCGACGCGTTCGTCGTGCGGATGGCGCTCGTCCCGGCGGTGCTCGCACTGCTGGGCAAGCGGGCCTGGTGGCTGCCGAAGTGGCTGGACCGGGTGCTGCCGAACGTGGACGTCGAGGGTGAGGGCCTGCGCGCGCTCGACGAGAAGCCCCGCGAAGGGAAACACGACCGGGAACTCGCCGGCGTCTGAGTATCAGTGAGCCACCGGGGTGGCGGCCGTGTACGTACGACGGAGAAAGCGCATGAGCGCCTTCGTGTCGAGCTGCACGACCGCCACCCCTTGCGCGGAGTGGAATTCCAGGACGGCCTGGACGCGGCCGCACGGCCAGATGCGTATGTCGCCGTCGCTCACGGGGACGCGCAGGCCCTGTTCGAGGAGTTCGCGTTCGAAGACCCACTCGTGGGGGCCGGGCAGCGTGATGTGCACCTGGCGGGGGTCGGTCTCCGGGTCGTACCGGAGGGCCACCGGGACGGCCCGGTGTTCGTCGTCGGCGGAGTCGGCGGTGTCGGTCACGATATGAGCGCGTGCGTATTGCTCGACGGCGTGCATGAACCGACTCCTTACGCTGCGTTACCTATGCGGAAGCTGTGAATTCCGTCACCATTCCAATGTCGCACATCTCGCGGAAACCGCTCTCCGGTCGCCCGCGCCCCGCTTCAGGGGTCGCCTGCCCGGTCACGGCCGCCGCATGTGTGCGGCGACGGTCGCACCCGGCGCGAGCGCTCGACGCCGTCGCACCCGTCGGCGTGCCCCGGCTCGTCGATCGTTCGCCCACCGTTCGTGCCCGCCGCGAACGGTTCACTCCGGCGCGTCCGCCGGCTCGGTTCCCCTGAACTGCTCGCCCGCTCACGCCTGTCGGTAGCTATTCATGGGCTTCTCGCTCTTGCAAGTCATTCGCAACAAGGCATTATCATCGAACGGTGCATGTGCCTGACGGATTCATCAATGCCCCGGTCTCCGCCGCCACAGGGGTGGTCGCCGCCGGCGCCATCGCCGTGAGCCTGCGGGGTGCCCGCCGTGAACTCGACGAGCGGACCGCGCCGCTCGCCGGCCTGGTCGCCGCCTTCATCTTCGCCGTGCAGATGCTGAACTTCCCGGTCGCCGCCGGGACCAGCGGACATCTGCTCGGCGGCGCCCTGGCGGCCATCCTCGTCGGCCCCTACACAGGTGTCCTCTGCGTCTCCGTCGTCCTGCTCATGCAGGGCATCCTCTTCGCGGACGGCGGCCTCACCGCGCTCGGCGTGAACATCACCGACATGGCGATCGTCACCACGGTCGTCTCCTACGCCCTCTTCCGGGGCCTGGTGAAGGTGCTGCCCCGCAAGCGGCGTTCGGTCACCGTCGCGTCCTTCGTCGCCGCGCTGCTGTCCGTTCCGGCCGCCGCCGTCGCCTTCACCCTCATCTACGCCGTCGGCGGCACCACCGACGTCGCGATCTCCAAGGTCGCCACGGCCATGGTCGGCGTCCACGTCCTCATCGGCGTCGGCGAGGCCGTCATCACCGCGCTCACCGTCGGCGCCGTCATCGCCGTACGGCCCGATCTCGTGTACGGCGCCCGCGGTCTCCAGCAGCGGCTCAAGCTGCGGGTCGGCGGGGAACTGGTCGATGCCCCCACGGTCGCCGCCCCCGTCGCGGCCCGCTCCTCGCACCGAAAGGTGTGGATCACCGGCCTGGTCACCTCCCTCGTCCTCGCCGGATTCGTCAGCTTCTACGCCTCCTCGAACCCCGACGGCCTGGAGAAGGTCGCCAAGGACAAGGGCATCGACACCCGGACCGGGAAGCACGCGACCGGGGACTCACCGCTCGCCGGATACGGGGTCAAGGACATCTCCGACGCCCGGGTCTCCGGCGGACTCGCGGGGGTGATCGGCGTCGGCGTCACCGTCGTCGCGGGCACCGGCGTCTTCTGGACGGTCCGCAGACGACGTACGTCCGACACCGCGCCCACCTCCGTACCGGAAGGCGTCTGACGTGGGGGCGGGTCACACGCACCGGCTGTACCGCCACGGGCACTCGCCCGTGCACGCCCTTCCGCCGCACACCAAGCTCGCCGCGGCCTTCGCCTTCGTGGTCGTCGTGGTCTCCACCCCGCGCGAGGCGATGTGGGCGTTCGCGCTGTACGCCGCACTCCTCGCGGTGGTGGCCGGCCAGGCCCGCGTACCGGCGGGCGTGCTGCTGAAGCGGCTCCTGATCGAGGTCCCGTTCGTCGCGTTCGCGGTGCTGATGCCGTTCGTGGCGGAGGGCGAGCGGGTGGACGTGCTGGGACTGTCCCTGAGCGTCAACGGGCTGTGGGGCGCCTGGAACGTCCTCGCCAAGGGCACGCTCGGTGTCGCCGCCTCCGTCCTGCTCGCGGCCACCACCGAACTGCGGGAACTGCTCCTCGGCCTGCAACGGCTGAAGCTCCCGCCGCTCCTCGTGCAGATCGCCTCGTTCATGATCCGCTACGGCGACGTCATCACGGACGAGATGCGGCGCATGCGGATCGCGCGGGAGTCGCGCGGCTTCGAGGCGAGCGGAGTGCGGCACTGGGGGGTGCTCGCGAAGTCGGCGGGCGCGCTGTTCATCCGCTCCTACGAGCGCGGGGAACGCGTGCACCTCGCCATGGTGAGCCGTGGATACGCCGGTTCGATGCCTGTCATCGACGAGGTGACCGCGTCCCGGGCGCAGTGGTCGTACGCCCTCGCCCTTCCGTTCGCCGCCCTTGCCGTATGTCTGTTGGGATGGACGCTGTGATGCCTGCTGGAACGACCGGGGAGCTGTCTGTGGAGACGCCGGGGGAGAAGACCGGAGAGCTGTCCGCGGGGAATCCCGGGGAGGCGTCTGCCGGGACGACTGCGGGGAAGAGGCCGGGGACGACGGCGGGGAGGACTGCGGGGGCGGCCGGCGGGACGGACGCCGTGCCGGACTCGCTGGAGGTCTCCGGACTCGCGTTCGCCTACCCCGACGGGCATCAGGCCCTGTTCGGCGTGGACTTCGGCATCGGGCGCGGCGAGCGCGTCGCGCTGCTGGGCCCGAACGGCGCGGGCAAGACCACTCTCGTCCTGCACCTCAATGGCATCCTGACCGGCGGCGCCGGAACGGTGACGGTCGCCGGACTCCCGGTCGGCAAGCGGCACATGGCGGAGATCCGGCGCAAGGTCGGCATCGTCTTCCAGGACCCGGACGACCAGCTGTTCATGCCGACCGTGCGCGAGGACGTCGCCTTCGGTCCGGCCGCGGCGGGGATGAAGGGCGCCGAGCTGGAGGAACGCGTCCGCACGGCGCTGGAGCGGGTCGGCATGGCAGCCTTCGCCGACCGTCCGCCGCACCACCTGTCCTTCGGGCAGCGGCGCCGGGTCGCCGTTGCGACGGTGCTGGCGATGGAGCCCGAGATCCTCGTCCTCGACGAGCCCTCCTCCAACCTCGACCCCGCCTCCCGGCGCGAACTCGCCGACATCCTGCGCTCGTTGGACGTCACCGTCCTCATGGTCACGCACGATCTGCCGTACGCCCTCGAACTGTGCCCCCGCTCCCTCGTCCTGAGCGACGGTGTGATCGTCGCCGACGGCCGGACCGGCGAGCTCCTCTCCGACGGCGAGCTCATGCGCACCCACCGTCTGGAGCTGCCCTTCGGGTTCGACCCGCGCTCCGTGACAATGGGGGCGTGACGAAACAAGAGGACGTCGGGCCGCCGCCGGCCGGGTCGCTGCTGCTCGACGACCAGCTGTGCTTCGCGTTGTACGCCGCCCAGCGCGCCGTGACCGCCGCGTACCGCCCGCTGCTGGAGGAACTCGGTCTCACCTACCCGCAGTACCTCGTCCTGCTCGTTCTCTGGGAGCGCGGCGAGACCACGGTCAAGGAACTGGGCACCGCCCTGCACCTCGACTACGGCACGATGTCGCCGCTGCTCAAGCGGCTGGAGTCGGCGGGGCTCGTACGCCGTGAGCGCTCGGCGCACGACGAACGCTCCGTGCGCGTCGCCCTCACCGGGCGCGGCGAGGTGCTGAGGGAGCGCGCGGAGGAGGTGCCGCAGGCGCTGCTGACGGCGACCGGCATGAGCGAGGCCGACGTCACGCGCCTTCGCGGGGAGCTGCGGCGGCTCACGGAGCGCGCGGAGGCCGCGGCGGCGCGGGGTCGCTGACCCGCGCGGGAGATCGCGGCGCCGTCGCGGGGCCGCCACCCCTCGCCGAGCCGCGGACGGCCCTGTTCTCCCGGACTTTCCACCCTGTTCGCCCGGGTTTCCTGCCCCGGTCGCCCAGGTTCCCGCCCCGGTAACCCAGGCTTCCCGGCCCTGGGCATTCCGGACCCCCATACCAACCGGTACCTTGTGCACGATGTACTTGTGCACTCCTGTGTTGTCCGCCCTGGGGGAGGTCCTGCCGTGATCGACGGCGCTGTTGTCGACACCCGTCCGACGAAGATCATGTATGTCGCCGAGGCCACCGCTCACGGCGGCCGGAACGGACATGTGACCAGCCAGGACGGGCAGCTCCAACTGAAGGTCGCGATGCCGCCGGCGCTCGGCGGCGACGGGAACGGCACGAACCCGGAGCAGCTGTTCGCGGCCGGATACAGCGCCTGCTTCCACAACGCGCTCGTGCTGGTGGGCCGCCGCGCCGGCCTCGACCTCACCGGTTCCACGGTCGCGGCGAAGGTCGGGATCGGCCCGAACAAGCAGCGCGGCTACGGACTGGCGGTCGCCCTGAGTGTCTCGCTCCCCGTCGTCGACGAGGACGTGGCGACGAAGCTCGTGGACGCGGCGCACGAGGTCTGCCCGTACTCGAACGCCACCCGCGGCAACATCGAGGTCACGATCCTGCTGGGCTAGGGGTCCTAGGAATCGGAGGCCGCGGACGCGTGTTCCACTCACTGCTGGAACTTCGACAGCGGTGAGGCGACAGGGAGCGCGGGCGTGGACGTGAACGGCACAGTGGCCGAGGGCTTCGAGCCGGTCAGGGAGGCGTTCGCGGGCAACTTCGCGGCGCTCGGGGACCGGGGCGCAGCCGTCACCGTGTACCGCGACGGGCACAAGGTCGTCGACCTGTGGGGAGGCACCCGTGACGTCGACGGCACCGAGCCCTGGCAGCACGGCACGGCGCAGATCGTGCGCTCCGCGACCAAGGGCGTCGCCGCCGCCGTACTCCTGCTGCTCGCCCAGCGAGGACAGCTCGACCTGGACGCGCCGGTCGGGTCCTACTGGCCCGAGTACAAGGCGCACGGCAAGGAGCACACGCGGGTGGGGCACCTGCTCGCGCACCGGGCCGGAGTGCCCGTCCTCGACCGTCCGCTCAGCCCCGCCGAGGCCGCGGACCTCGACCTCGCGGCCGCCGCGGTGGCCGCGCAGACGCCGGTGTGGCAGCCCGGCGCCGAGCACGGGTACCACGCGCAGACGTACAGCTGGCTGACCGGCGAGCTGGTCCGGCGGGTGACCGGGCGCACGATCGGCCGGTGGATCGCGGACGAGATCGCCCGGCCGCTGGACCTGGACCTGTGGGTCGGGCTTCCGGAGGCGGTGGCCGGCCGGGTGGGGCGGGTCGCGCAGGTCGAGGCGCCGTCGACGCCCGGCGGCCTCAAGACCCGTCCGAAGCGGGCGGTCTCCGAGGCGTACGCCGACCCGGACAGCCTCACCCGGCGCGCCTTCGCCGCGATCACCCCGATGCCCGACGAGAACGATCCCGCCTACCGCGCGGCCGTCCTCCCCGCGTCGAACGGCATCGCCACGGCCGACGGCCTCGCCCGCTTCTACGCCGCGCTGATCGGGGAGGTGGACGGCGTACGGCTGTTCACGCCGGAGACGGTGTCGGCCGCGCGGACGGAACAGTCCGCGGGACCCGACCGGATCCTGGTCGTCAACACCCGGTTCGGCCTCGGGTACATGCTCCACGGCGGAGCGTCGCCACTGCTCTCCCCGGGCTCCTTCGGCCACCCCGGCCGCGGCGGCGCCCTCGGCTTCGCCGACCCCGAGTCGGGCATCGCCTTCGGGTACGTCACCAACGCCTTCCGCACGAGCGTGACGGCGGACGCGCGAGCACAGGCGCTGGTACGAGCGGTACGGACGGCAGTCACCGCGTAACCGCCCACCACGTCCGGTCGCCCACCACGTGCGGTCGCCCACCACGTGCGGTCGCCCACCGTCGGTCGGTCGCCCACCGTCGGTCGGTCGCCCACCGTCGGTCGGCCGCCCACCGTCGGTCGGCCGCCCACTGTCGACCGACCGACCGGCGGGGCAGCGGCCCGGCCGTGGAAAGCCTTCTGCCGTCGACGGCACCTCGCAGCGGACCCGCTCGCCGTCCTCGTCCGTCGCGACGAGGGCGGCACCGTTCTCCGTCGATGCCGGCGTCGTCGCAGCCGGCGATGCGCGTCGGCGATCAGCGTCCTGCGACGGTTGAAAAGGTCGCGGGACCAACCGAGACGATCAGCTCTCGAAGCTTCTCGATGTACAGGCGTACGTTCTTGGAAGCGATGTCCGTGTCCGGGTGGCGGCATGCGATCCACAGTCCCTCGTGCAGCCGGTTGACCCAGGCGCACACCTGATCGCCGTACGACACACGGAGCAGCCCGTACGCCTTTTGTTCGCTCCAGCAGGTCGAACCGGGAATGAGGCGGGCGTCCACATACGAGACGATCGAGTACAAGTCGGGTGATGCGGGGCGGAAGTCCTCGCCCAGGAGGCGCAGTACTCGGGCCAGAGGAATGCGTGCCAACGACCGATTGGCTTGCAGTTGGGCCCGGACCGAGGCGAGCGCGGTGTCGAAGTCCCGTGCCGCGGGTACTTCGATCGGTGCGCCGCCGACATACCAGCCCACGGAGTCTGTCCACGCGGACTTCAGACGGGTGTGGAACGGCACGACCGTGCGGTAGACCGGTTGCCCGCCGAGTTCGTGGACGATCAGACTGGTGGCGGCCAGGACGCCCACCAGGCTGCCGCCGTAGGGCCGGCAGTACGTCTCGAACGCCGCGGCCGCGTCCGCGTCGACGAGCGGCTCGCGCATGAGCTTTTGGACGGGCAGCACGTCGCCGGGCCGCAGGCCCAGATCGACAGGGAACTCCGGAAGCCTTCCGTCGCACCGGCCGATGAACTCCCGCCAGCGCGTGACGATCGAGTGTGTGTCGTCGATGGCGTTCGCGTTCGCCCGCTCCTGCTCGCAGAAGTCCACATAGCTCGCCACCGGTGTGGCGGTCAGGGGCTGCCCCGCGACCTGTGCCGTGTACAGCTCCTGCACCTCGTACGGGATGCGGTGCAGCGAGTAGGCGTCGACGTTGGTGTGGTCAAATGCCAGATACACGCTGGTGGAGTCCTCGCGGACGACCGCCGCGTAGAGGAGGTTGGGCCAGCCGACAGCGTCTGCCGCGTCGTCGAAACGGGCCTGCAAACGCTCGGCCAGCAGGTTCGCGTCGGCGAAGTCGCCCACCACTTCGCGGTAGAGCGTGACATCGTCCCGGTCGAGAGTGAACCGGTGCATCTCGTCGCCCACCCATCTGAACCCGCTGCGCAGCGTCTCGTGGCGCAGTGTCCAGCCGTGTAGGGCCTGTTCCAGCACGTCGAGGTCGACTTGGCCGGGCAGGTCGAAAGCCGTACCGATCCAGGTCGGCACGAACAAGCCCCCCTCGCGTACCGACCGCGCCGTTCTGATGTGTGACTCCTGGATGTACGCCGGAGGCCGCGGATCCGTAGGCAGCGCCGCCGCGGCCGCGACGGTCGCGGGGCTGAACCCCCACTCCACAAGCCGTCCAGGCCGGACCTCGCAGCGCTGAAGATCAGAAATTCGCACAGTGGCGTCTCCTTGTTGAAAACACAGGCTTGATCAACGTGTAGTCGTGGGCGAGCGCCGTATGCCGTGTCGCCTGCGAATCAGCAGAAGGTGTGGTACGTCGAACGGTGAAGCGACCCGTCCGTCGCCCCGCATTCAACGGCCCTTCATGCGCCTGCCTGTAGGGGCCGGCTTCGTTCCACGCGGTGCCGCGGCAACGGCTCGACGAGCGATCACGGTTCGTCCGAGACGTCTCCACGGCCGCGGTTGCCTCTTCACGGCGATCGTCATGACAAGAGCAACGAGCAACCAGGCCGACAGTCACATGATCGACGTCATCTGTTGGGGCCTTTTGGCCCAGCACAGCGACTTGGAAGGTTGCACGCCATAACCCCTGTTGCTTTTCCGGCGTTTGCAGATGTGCGGGTGAGTACCCGCGGTGATGTAAGGAAGGTATAGATCTATGAGACGGGCTACTCGAAACCGCGTGCTCGCCGTTGCCGCCGCATCCGGCGCGATGGCCGTAGCTCTCCCGGGGTCCGCCGTCTTCGCGGCCGACGGCGCTGACGCCGGGGCTACGGCGGCCGGTTCGCCCGGGGTGCTCTCCGGGAACAGCATCCAGGTTCCGTTGTCCGCGGCGGTGAACCTCTGCGGCAACACCGTGGACGTCGTGGGGCTGCTCAACCCGGCCGTGGGCAACGTGTGCAAGAACAGGGACACGGCCAAGGCCGACGGTGCGGAAACCGACGGCGGATCGGACACGTCAGGCGGAGCCTCGGCTGTCGGCCGCGTCACGGACTCGCCCGGGCTGGTCTCGGGCAACGGTCTGCAGCTCCCGGTCGATCTGCCGGTGAACGTTTCCGGGAACAGTGTCGACGCGGTCGGCGTGGGCAACCCGGCTGTCGGCAACCAGTCGGTCAACGGCGGTGAACACTCTCACCCTCACGTTTCCCGGACAACTCCGGCCCCCGAGCCCTCGGCCCCGACGCCTCCGGTGTCGCGCGTCCCGGCCCCCCGGCATGAGACCGTTCCGGACACCCCGGACACGGCGACGCTGGCCCACACGGGAGCGGATCTGGCTGTGCCGACCCTCGCCGGCGCCGCCGTCTCCCTCCTCGCGGGTGCGGTCCTGTACCGCCGTTTCCGCCCAGGTCGCTGACCCGGCCCGGATGCCTGTACAGCCCCATCGAACGTGTTTGGTGGGGCCCAGGCGGGCCGCCGGTGCCCGTCCGCCCTCCGCGCCCTGGCATCGAGATCCAGGACCGGTCCGGGCAGCGCACGTCCTCCGGTCCGGGCTGCGGGTATGCCCTTGCCCCGCTCAGCGGCCTGCGTTCAGACCTCAACGGACCTCTCCGGTTGGGCAGTTGCCGATGAAGCAGGAAACCCCGGCGCGCGAGCCGTAGGAATTCCCCCTCGCTCACGGCGGGCTCTCGGCGGCGGGCCGAAGCAAAACGAAGGCGGCGTGAACGCTTCATGCGTTCACGCCGCCTTCGTGCAACCCGATGCGGAGACGGTGCAGGCCAGATCGAAAAGGTATGCAGGTAAAAGACCTCGCGCCACGCGTGGAAGCAGTGGCACCGCGCCGACGGAACGGAGGGCGCGAGTGGGAGGTCGGTCAGAGCGCCCGGCTGTTGCAACCCATGTCGGAACCGAGATGGCTCTTCTGCGCGCCCGCGGCTCCTTCTCCGTTCAGCAGGTTGCCGGCCACGCCGGTGAGGGCGCCGACGCTGCCGAGCACCTCGATGTTCATGTCGTGCGAGCGGCACTCGACGCCCTGCGTGATGTCGATGCCGTCGTTGTCGTGGCCCGGGTCGCCGTATGCGGAAGCGGTGTTGGCACCCAAGGCGCCGACACTGCCGAGGAGGGCGCTCAGAAGAACTACCTTGTGCAGCTTGCGCATTTGAAGCTCCTTGGAGGAAGTGCGGGGATCTGACCCGTTGAGTCAGGACTGCGGATGTGCGGGGGCGGGCTGTCAGCCGAGTCGGGGAAGTCCCAGTTGTCCGACGGGAGGGGCCGCGATCTGCCCGAGGGCGACCGGAGCCAGTTCCGGTGCGCTCGTGGGCGTGACCGTCGGGTCGACGAGCGGGTTCACCTGAGGGTTCAGCTGTGGGTTCACCTGGGGGGCGACCATCATCGGGGCCTGTGAGTCGAGCACCGGGGGTACCGCTACCTGCGGGGCGACCTGAGGCATGACCTGAGGCATGACCTGTGGCACGACCTGCGACGGGGCGGCCTGCGCCGGCTGTGCGGGTGCGGCCTGCGCGAACTGTGCGGGAGCGGCCTGTTGCGGGTTCGACGAGCTGGAGGCCTGGGCTGTTCCCTGTGATGAGGCCGAGGCCGAGGCGTATCCGGTCTGCTGTGCTCCTGACGGGGCGGCCTGTGGGGCCGGTTGGGGAGCCGCGGCCGGAGCGGGCGGCTGATCCGGAACCGATGCCGGGGTGGAACCGAGGCGCCCCTCCGGTGAGTTGGCATAGCTGCCGCTGGCGCCGATGCCGGCCAAACCGCTGGCCGCTGCGACGACGAGCGCGGCCTTGTGAAGCTTCCGCATGAAACCCTCGGCCCTTCGTTACCTGAGATGTGAGTCCATTGCATTCAATGCGGTCACGCGTGCAGTTGGTGCGTCACTCGCATCGCGCCGGAGGCTACGGTTATCTCGAGGAGCACGCGGACTTCGTATCGGAGCTGGCAGCGGGTCCTCTACCTGTCAATGGTTTACGGTCGCTGCCCTCTCCTCCGAGGAACGAGGTTTCGGCGCCGTGGTCACGGCACTCGCCTGGCCGTCACCCATTTGCAGTCTGCCGACCCGGGCGTCACGGCTCGCGCGCCGCACCGAATGGGTGAGCACACCCCCGCACCCGTTTCGGGTCCGTGTTTTTTTCGTTCCCCACGGGGCGATAGGGATGGCCCATCGCGGCCGAACGGAGCAGCGAAGACCGCGCTGCCGCATCGGCACATCAGCTTCCGTGCACAGGTCAATTGAAGAGCCGAGGAAACTCATGCGTATGCTTCACAAGATCGCGCTCGTCGCCGCAACAGCCGGCGGCCTGGCCGGCGTCGGCGCCGGTCCAAGCTCCGCCGCCACCCCCTCCGCCCCCAACGGCGTCGCACCGCACCCGGTTTCGCAGCCCGACGCCCAGGCGGCCTCCGCGTCTTCCGCTCAGGCGACCGCGCGGACCTATGGCTCGCCGGCTCCGCAACAGCTGGCACCGGCACGTGGCACTCAGGTTTCCCCGCAGGTCAACCCGCAGCTGAATCCGCAGCTCAGCCCGCGGATCTCTCCTGAAGCGCCGCAGCGGCAGCAGGGCGCTTCGGCGGGGCAGGCCAACCTGTTCCGTCCGTACCAGGAGTGCAGCCCGCAGACCCTGCTCGATGCGAACGTCCCGGTTGCCCTGCTCGCCGAATCCCAGACCCGGGGCGTCGAGTGCACCCAGGCCAACAGCCAGACGAATTCTTTCGCCAACGTGCAGCAGCACTGACGGACGATCACGTCGATGCCGGGCACGGGCGGCGGACGAACCGGACTCGGCTCGCCCCGCGAAACACCTTCCGGTGCTTCCTCGGTGACATAAAGCCAGCGTGTCGTTGTCCAATTCAAGGCTTTTGTCGCTATTGTTCTGTCCGTAACCGCGATCTACCCACAGATCGCAAAAACTCACCCCCACACGGAGATGAAATGCGCAAGCTTCGCAACGTTGCGGTCCTGGTCGCTGCCATCGGCAGCATCGGGCTCGTAGGCGGTACGGCCTACGCCGGCGGTCACGGCGAGGGCGGCGGCGACCAGTTCAGCGTCACGCAGAGCTCCAACTGCAAGTCGCACGACCTGAACCTCGACGTCCTTGGCCAGGTCGGCGTGCTGAACGGCCTGCTGGGCAACGCCCTCAACGGCGAAGGCAACCCGGGCGCCCAGTCCACCTCGCTCGGCTCCACCATGGGCTGTAACAACAGCGCCTTCTGAAGTCCCCTCAGGCGTAGAGACGCCGAACCATGAACGGTCCCGGCGCTGGGCCTCAGGCAAAGTGCCGGGACCTTTCGCGTGCGCCGAACCACTGCCGAGGCGGCACAGCGTAGTGCTGGACCCCTCCGGGCACTCCGTTCTGGCGCCGTTGAATCCTTCGCGTCACGTAGAGGCGATCCCTCGCGGATCGCATTCACCCACTTCTTCTGGAGATGGCATGCGCAAGCTCCGCACGGCCGCTGTCCTGATGGCAGTACTCGGAAACGTCGGACTTCTGGGCGTCAGCGTCGCCCACGCAGATCAGGGCATGGGCGGGGGCGACAGCTTCAGCGTCTCGCAGAGCAGCACCTGTGAATCGCACGACCTGAACCTCGACATTCTCGGTCAGGTCGGCATCGGCAACGGGCTGGGCGGCAACCTGCTGGGCGGCGAGGGCAACCCGGGGGCCCAGAAGACGTCGCTGGGCTCAACCGCGGGCTGCAGCAACCACTTCGGCGGCTGAGAGCTCACAGCGGTTTGCCTGAGTTCCGAACATGGCTACGGCCTTCGCCCGATCCTGTGCTCCGTCACGGAAGCACGGGATCAACGCGAAGGCCGTAGCCATGAGGCCGTCGCACCACACCCGCGCCTGCCCGGCTCCACGGCGGCGACGAGGCATCAGGGCCGGCCGGGGGCGGGGAACTCCGGTCTGCCTCGGGTGGGAGACCTGCCTCTTCGAAAACGAAATGCTGGTCCGGGAACCCTTCCCCGGACCAGCATTTCGCGTGAGCGCTCAGATGCCGAAGTGCGGCTTCTTGAACCCCTCAGGCAGCTTGGCCGTGTTGGAGCACTCCACGACCGGCCCCACTTTCGCAGGTGCGCTTCCCAGGAGTTGGTCCTGCTGCGTGACCACGTGCGGCCGGTCTGTCGTCAAGCACTGCTGGTCCTGCTTGACAACGTGCGTGCCGTCCTTGTCGGTGTACGTCGCATTCTTCTGAACGCACACGACGTCCTTCTGCTCGGTGGCGGGGCAGGCGCCTGGGTTTCCCACAGCTTGTGCCTGTGTAGCGCCGAGGCAGATGGCGGCGAGGCTTCCGGCGAATGCAGCGACGGCCGCAGTCCTCTGCGAAAAGAGCATGCGTTGAATTCCTTTGTGGTGAAGAATCGGACAATCCTTTATCGGCCGGAATTGCCCGCGCCGATAAAGTCAAGGGATTGAATCTTTGTCCGCGGGCGGGATGGTTGTAGCCCGGACGCGAACTCGGCGTCCGGGCTACCTGCGCCACGGGATATCACTCAGCGCACCGCTCGGTCCGTATCCCCGACGCTGAGTGAGGCCGTGGCGGGCCTTGACTCGGAGCTCCGGCTCTTAGGCGTCGCCACCCTGCTCCTGCGGCTGGACCTGGTCCTGCGTCTGCGGCTGAACCTGCGGCTGGGCCTGGTCCTGCGCTTGCGGCTGGACCTGGGCCTGCGGCTGGGCCTGCGTCTGCGGCTGAGCCTGCTCCTGCGGCTGGACCTGCTCCTGCGGCTGACCCTGCTCCTGGGGCTGGGCCTGCGGCTGGACCTGCTCCTGCGGCTGGACCTGCTCCTGCGGCTGACCCTGCTCCTGCGGCTGAGCCTGCTCCTGCGGCTGACCCTGCTCCTGAGGCTGGGCCTGCGGCTGACCCTGCTCCTGCGGCTGAGCCTGCGGCTGGACCTGCTCCTGGGGCTGGACCTGCTCCTGCGGCTGAGCCTGCGTCTGCGGCTGCGCCTGGTCTTGCGCCTGCGGCTGAGCCTGCTCCTGCGGCTGGATCTGGGGCTGGACCTGCTCCTGCGGCTGAGCCTGCTCCTGTGCCTGCTTCTGCTCCAGCGCCTGGCCCTGGTCCTGCGGCTGGGAGTAGTAGCCACCCCCGACGGCCACGGCGCTGGCGGACGAGGTGGCGACGGCGGCGACCGGCACGGGCACGCCGTCGTTACCGTCGGCGAAGCTGATGCCGGCGCCGAGGGCGGACAGTCCCGCAATGGCTGCCGCTACGACCACAGCGCGCTGAAACTTACGCATGGATGACCCTTTCCTGATCAGGCATACCGCCTGAAATGACCACTTGCCGTAAACGTAAGCACGCTGGGTGTAATCAATCGGGGATTTATACCCTATGTCGCGCAGGAGCCCCATATGGGGTATAGCGCCAATTGGGCCGTAGGGCGGGGTTCGGCGGTCGTGCTTCTCAGGGGGCGAGGCCGGGCAGTTCCCGCTCCCCGTCGATCGGTCGAGGCGCTCCGGACGTGGCAGGTGAACAGGTCACCTGAGGGCCGAGTCGTGTCGTGCCGTTGCCCGTGGCGGTGGGCACCGTTACGGCCTGCACCGGCATGCAGGTCTCCTGATGGGGAATGGCGCCGTGCTCGGCGCTCCCGCCTTCGATGTGCTGCACGCAGATGACGTCCCCCTGGGGGCTCCGAGTGCAAGGTGCCGGGTCTCCCGCGGCGTGCGCGTGCGTGATGCCCATGGATGCCACGGCGAGCCCGCCGATGAGCCCCGAGAGGGCCGCGATCCTTTTGCTGTTGAACATGTGATGCGTGTCCTTAGTACGGGCGCCCCGGGCGCCGCTCCCTCGGGATCGGCCGCGCCGCGGGCGTGGTCTGCGATACAGGGCCTTTTCCAACTTTCCGCGTCGGCTGGACAGTCGGCCTGACAGGCGGACGAAGCTGCTGGTAACGGTGAACGTGCGGGGCGTGGCCGACCCGAAAGGCCGTCTCCTCCGGGCTTCACCGCCCTGGCCGACGCCGTCATGGCGCTGGGGCGGCACGCGGGCACGGCGTCATCGACGCTCTCGCCGAAGCCGGCATCACCTGCCGGTCGGACACGGGCTGCCACGGTGCGGGCGGCTCGGTCCATCTCCCCTTGCCGTGGTCGACGGGACGCCCTCTCGGCCGGGTCGGCAGGTCGTCGACCGGTCCCGTGCGAGGTCCGGGCGCTGGTCGAACGAGCCATCGCCGCCCGCGGGTCCTGGCTCGCTTCTTCGCGAGCTCCGCTGCTCGACGACCGGGGTCACCGGCCTCGCCCGAGCGGTCCTCGCCCTTCAGCTGGCCGGCTCGCGCCGAGATCGAGGCGGTCGGCTGCCGGCATTCGATCCCTTCGGGTTAACCCGAAGGGATCCCGTACCGACTGTTGCGATGTTGACGTCGCTGACCTCAGCCGGTGAAGGCGCGGTTGTGCTGGCCGCAGGTGGTGTCCAGGGTCTGGCCGAGGCCGAGTACTCCGATCGGGATGTCGTTCTCCGACACCGTCTGCGGGCTGCACTCCTGGTAGGGGCGGTAAAGGTCCACCGTCCGCGGTCCGTTGCCATGGGTGTCGGCGACAGCCGTTCCGGCACCGACGGCGGACAGGCCGCCGGCCGCCACTGCTGCTGCGATCACGATCTGCTGAAACTTGCGCATGGAACCCTCGGTTCTGCATTGCTTACACATGATGGCTAGTTGCCTAGCGTGACTGGATGAACACTAGCAGTAGCGCCGAGTGGCCGGAGCGCGGAGGTCGTACGTGTCCTACGGAGGAGGCGGGCCCGGCGTGGACGTCAACTGGCGCTACAGAAGGAGGCTTTGCCATTCGGCATACGGTATGGACGCACCGCGGGCGAGGGCCCGGCGTGGCACACCGTCGCATCAATCCGATTGCCTGGAGCGAGAGTTGGGGCTTGCGGGCTATTGACTCGTTGTTTTGATCTTTGGCGTCAGGGTGATGCCGAGGCGGGAGCTGTTCGGACGAGCGGTGCAACTGGGGGTAGTTGGGGTTGCTGACGGGCCTCCGGGAGGCGGCCGTCGAGGGTGCGGTACGGCCGCGGTGGCGAGCGGTGTCACGCGATGGGATCGCGCACGTCCACCAGCGTGCCGCCCGAGTGGGCGATCAGGGTCTTCGGGTCCATGGGGAAGACGGAGTGCGAGGTGCCCGCCGAGGTCCACACCGTGTCGTGGCCGAGCAGCGAACGGTCCACCAGGACACGGGTCTTCGTAAGGTGTCCGAAAGGCGGGACGGCGCCGGGCCCGTACCCGGTCGACTCCCGTACCAGGTGTGCCCCGGCCCGGGTGAGCTTCTCGGCGCCCAGCTCCCGCCGTACGAGCTCCATGCCGACGTGTGCCGAGCCGTCCAGCAGCACCAGCACCGGGACCCCGTCCGCGGCGAAGAACAGCGACTTGCAGATCTGGCTCGGTTCGCAGCCGATCGCCGCGGCGGCCTCGGCGGTGGTGCGGGCCGTGTCGGGGAAGCGCCGGACCCGTCCGATCACCTCGCCGAGACCCAGCTCCCGCAAGGCCTCGGCGAAACGGGGGTGGATGTCTTGCACGACGGAGGACTGCTCCTCGCCGCCGTTCTCATCGGTGACGTTCATGGACCGCACGCTAGCGGTCGGTGTAACCGCCACGCGACCGGGTACCGCCGGGGCCCGCCGCTCAGTCCCACCAGAAGCTCCACACCGGGGCGTCGATGAGGGAGGCCGCGTACCGGGGGAAGGGTGTCGGGGGGTCGTTGACGATGTTGTCAGCGGTGGTCAGGAGGTGTTCGAGGGCGACGAGGTCGGCCTGTTCCTGGGTCCGGGGCGGGCAGGCGACGGAGACGTGCAGCGTCGCTCCGATCGCGGCGAGGACGCGGGCCCCGAAACGGTCCTCCCAGCTGCGCAGCAGCGCGCAGAACAGGGGGAGCGGCGCCTCCGCGCGCCAGCCGATGACGGCGGGGATGTCGGCGCTCCGTGCGGCGGCGACGAGGCCGAGAGAGGCTCCTGCCGTGTCGTACCAGCCGTGGCGGAGGAGGTGGGCGAGGGCCGAGCGGGCCGCCTCGTCCGGGTCGGCGCCCGAGGCGGGGAGGGTGGCGGGGGCCAGTCCGGGCCAGCGGTCGTACGGTGCGCCGGGGTCGTCCTCCCAGGGCTCGACGTCCTCGGGGCAGTCCATCGGTTCGGGCGGCGCCGCGAGCCGGGCGAGTTGGCGCCGGCGATACTCGCGCCATCCCTGTTCGAGTTCGGTTTCGAGGTCGACGGCGGTTACCTCGGCGAGGTCGAGTGAGCGGGGGTGGTCGTCGTCCGTGTAGCAGAGGATCGGCCTGAGGCCGGTGATGTCCTGCTGCCGCTGGGCGCGGGTCCACATGTCCAGCAGAGGGGCGTACCGTATCTCGTCGGCGTACCACAGGACCGGTGAGTCGGCGGGCACGCCGCGCCCGGACGGCAGGCTTTGGGGAAGCGAGAACGTCATGCGCGGAGCGTAGAAGGCCCCACTGACATCGCCGCGCTCTGCGACTCCATCCCTCTCCTGGGCAGTTGCACCACAGGGTCGTGTCGGTCGGGTGCCGGTCGGGTGGATCCCCGGACCGGGAGCGCTTGCCGGAGCCGGAGAGCGGGTGTCAGCCGCCGGAGCCGGCCTTCAGAAGCGCTGCCACGATCGGGCCCGCCGTGGTGCCGCCGTGGCCACCCTCCTGGACGACGCCCGCTCCCGCCAGGTCGCCCTTCCAGGCCGTGAACCAGCCGTTGGGCTGCTCCTGGTTGTCGACCTCGGCGGAGCCGGTCTTTGCGCCGAAGTCGGGGCCGAGGCCGGCCATGGCGGAGGCGGCGGTGCCGGCGGATGCCGTGTACTGCATGACCTCGCGCAGCTGGGCGAGCGTGGCCGCGGACAGGGTGCGGGAGGCCGTGGCCAGCGTGCGGTGGTCGACCGACGGGTCGACCAGGTACGGCTGGTGGAAGCTGCCGGACTGGACCGTGGAGGCGACGGACGCCATGTTCAGCGGGTTCATGCGGACCCCGCCCTGGCCCATCAGCGAAGCGGCCATCTGCGCGGCGCTCTGCACCGGCACCGAGCCGTCCGCCGAGGGCACCCCGATGGCCCAGTTGTTCATGCTCAGGCCGAAGACCTGCTGGGCCTGCTTGGTCAGGTCGTCGTTCTTCAGCTTCTTCGCCTGCGTGATGAAGGCCGTGTTGCAGGACCGCGCGAAGCTCGCCTTGAACGTGCCGTTCTTGATCTCGAAGTCGTCGTCGTTGTGGAACTTCCAGCCGCCGTACGTCGCCGTCTTGGGGCAGGGGTGCGGCTTGTCGGGGGAGGCCAGGCCCTTTTCGAAGAGCAGCGACGCCGTGATGACCTTCATCGTGGAGCCGGGCGCGAGGGAGCCCTGGAAGGCGGTGTTGAAGCCGTGGCCCGTGTTCGCGACGGCGATGATCTCGCCCGTCGAGGGGCGCATCAGGACCACCGACGCCTTGGGCTTGGCGGCCACCAGGCGCTCGGCCTCCGCCTGGAGGGTCGGGCTGAGCGTCGTCTTCACGGTGCCGGGCGTGCCCGCGCTGAGCGTCAGCAGGGTCTTGTCGGGGGTCTTCTGGGCCCCCTTCGCCGCGGCCTTGCGGACCACGCGCAGTTCGATGCCCGCCTTGCCGCCTGCCGTCTTGCCGTACTTCTCGCGCAGCCCGTCGAGGACCGTGCCGAGGGAGGGGTACTTGGCGGCGGTCAGCTCACCGCCGTGGCGGTCGAGGGCGGTGATGGGCGGCGTCCCGGACTCGCCGGTCACCAGCCGGTCGCCGTCCTGGAGGTCCGGGTGGACGACCGAGGACTTCCAGCCGACCAGGGCCACGCCGTCCTTGGCCCTGCGCACGACCGTCATCTTCGACGTGTACGCCAGCGGTTTGGTCCTGCCCTTGTAGGTGACGGTGGCCTTGACGGTGAACGGGACGTCGGCGCCCGACGGCGTGCCGCGCGTCAGGGTCACGCCGCTGATGTGGGCGTCCTTGCCGAAGCCGGTCAGCGTGGTCGTGGCGGCGGCCGAGTCGTCGGTCGCCGCGGCCGCCCGGGTGACGTCGCCGCTCTGCCAGGCGGTCAGGAAGGCGGTGGACGCCATGCTGACCTCGGCCGCCGACAACGGGCCCGTCCTGACGGCCTTGCGGGTGGTGGCCGTGGTGCCGTCGTCGGCCGCCGCGCCGCTGCCGTAGAGGCTGTAGGCGCCGAACGCCCCGCCGACGACGGCGACGGCGATCACCCCGCCGAGTACGGCGGGCTGCTTCGTCTTCCGTCGCTCGGCGACGCGCCTTCTCTTGCCCACAGCTTCCCGTCCTCCGCCGTCCCCTGATGCCCCGTGATGCCCTCGCGCCTCTCGCTCCTCAACGAGGAGCACCACCCTAGGGTCCCGTTCTGTGAGGAGCGACTTCAGCCGCCCGTTCGTAGCACAGCTGCGACGATCGGGCCGGCCGCCTCGCCGCCGTGACCGCCCTCCTGGGTCATCGCGGCGGCCGCGATGTCGTTGCGGTATCCGGTGAACCAGCTGTTGGACCTGGCCTGCCCGTCGACCTCGGCGGAGCCGGTCTTGGCGCCGATGCTGCCGCCGAGCCCGGCCATCACCCGGGCCGCGGTGCCGCTGACGGCCGTGCGGTTCATCATCGAGCGCAGCTGCGCGACCGTACCGCCGGACAGGCCCTTCGCGGTGGCCAGTTCACGGTCGTCGAGGGCGCGCGGCACGATGACCGGCTGCCGGAAGACGCCCGTCATCGCGGTCGCCGTCACCGACGCCATGTTCAGCGGGCTCATCTGGACCTGGCCCTGGCCGATCATGTTGGCCGCCGTGTCCGGACCGCCGGAGGCGGGCACCGAGCCGTCGAAGGACTCGATGCCGGTCTTCCAGTTGTTCTGCCCGATTCCGAAGCGCTGCTGGGCCTCGTCGGTCAGCGAGTCGACCTTCACCGCGTCCGCGTACTTCACGAAGGCCGTGTTGCACGAGCGCGCGAAGCTGTCGGAGAGCGTGGCGTTCTCCTGCGGCCGCATGCCCGTGAGGTTGTGGAAGGTCTGGCTCTGCCAGACCGCGGTGTCCGTGCAGGGTGCGGGACCGTTCGCCGTCGTGATGCCGTTGTCTATGAGGGTCGCCGCGCTGATGATCTTCATCGTGGAACCGGGCGCGAGCTTGCCGAGGAAGGCTGCGTTGAAGCCGTCCGCGCGGTGGTTGGCGACGGCCAGCACCTCGCCGGTGCTCGGCTTCAGCGCCACCACGGAGGACTCGGAGTACTGGGTGACCGCCTTCTCGGCGGCGGCCTGCGCGCTCGCGCTGAGTGTCGTACGGACCTTGCCCGCCCGCCCCTTGGCGAGGGTGACCAGGGTCGTGTCGCCGCCGCTCTCGCCGCCGTGCCGGATCGACAGCTCGATGCCGGGCGAGCCGCCCGCGGTGTCGCCGTACTTCTCGCGGAGCGCGTCCAGGATCGGCCCCAGGGACGGGTACTTCTCCTTCGTCAGGACAACGTTGTTCCGGTCCACGGCCTCGATCGCCGGGTTCGCCGACTCGCCCGTGACCAGGGTGTCCCCGTCCTTCAGGTCCGGGTGGACGACGGACGGCTTCCAGTCGACCAGGGCCTTCCCGGTGGTCTCCCCGCGTACGACGGTCAGCTCGGAGTCGTACGCGAAGGGCTTGCTCTTCCCGCCGTAGGACACCGTCGCCTTGACGGAGAACGGCACGGTCGCCCCGGACGGCGCGCCCGGAGTGATCTTCACATCGGTCAGATGAGCGTCGTCGTGGTAGCCGGCGAGCAGCACTTCGGCCGTCGACGCGTAGTTCGTGTACGACGCGGCCTTCGCCGCGTCGCCCTTCTCCCAGGCCGCGATGAACGCGCGGCTGGTCTCCTTGACCTCGGCACCGCTCGGCGGCCCGGTCTTCACCGGAGCGGGCCCGGCGGCCGCGTCCGCGCCGCCCCCGCCGTCCCCGCTGATCGAGGTCACCACGTTGTAGGCGCCGTACCCGGCACCGCCCACCATTACCGCGAACACGCCGCCGATGACGGCAGCTCTTGCCCCCTTGCGCATCGCGCGAATCCCTCCCCGTGAACCCTCCTCCGAACTTCTGAACGCGTTCAGAAAAGCCGGTTCACCTCGCACTCTAGGCGCGGGTGGGGCTCATGGTGCGGACCTTCGCCGAATTGTTAGCCCCAGGCGACGAGCCGCATCTGTGAGTAATGTTCACAAATACGACTAACTGGCTCTGCCGGTGCCAGAGGGCCCCGGCAGAGCGTCTCAGTGGGCCTTGCGGCGGCGTACGGCGGTGAACAGCGTGGCGCCGGCGGCCAGCGCCACGGCCGCGGCGGCTGCGAACCAGGGCAGGGAGGAGCCCGCGCCGGTGTCGGGCAAGGAGCCCTGCGTGGTACCGCCCGAGGCCGCGGTACCGGAGCCGTCCGAGGGCGAGCCGGAGCCGCCCCATCTGGCCTTTGAGGGCTGTGGCGTCGATCGTCACCGTGAAGTCCCTCAGCTCCTGGGAGCCGGTGTTGCGCGCGTGCACGTAGACGGGGCCGCTGTAGTCCCCGTACGGCTTGGCCTCGACCGGCTTCTCGCCCAGGTCGTGGGTGAACTCCAGCGACGGCGCGGCCTCGGCGGCCTGGCCGGGTGAAGGCGCGCCAAGGGCCAGCAGGCCCACAGCGACGGCGGTGGCGCTCGCTCGGAGGGCATTGCGGGGCAACGGTCGCGGCACGGTACTCCTTCGACGGATCGACGACCGGCGGAGTTCCGATCACCGGCACAGACCGGCAACGTGGGCCAACGGTTGTAGGAACGTGAGGTGAATCGCCGCTGCGCGACTCCGTCCGCCACGCCTGAGCGGGGCCGTCCTCGGGCCGTCCGAGGGCGGCCGACGACGACCGCTGACGACCGACGTCGACCCGCAACGACCAAGGGGGCGCGGCAGATCGCCACGCCCCCTTGCCGTGTCCGTCCGGCTAGACCCAGGTGTCCAGCCACATCCGCGACCGCCACTGGTCGATCGGGATCGCCGTGCCCGTGTACAGGGGCCAGAAATAGATGAAGTTCCAGACGATCAGGAGGACCAGGACGCCCGCTCCCGCCGCGCCGACGACGCGGCGGCGTTCCCCGGAGCCGGGTGGGCCGAGGATCGCGCCGATCATCATCGCGACGGCGAGGCAGAGGAACGGGACGAAGACGACGGCGTAGAAGAAGAAGATCGTGCGCTCCTGGTAGTGGAACCAGGGGAGGTAGCCGGCCGCGACGCCGCAGGCGATGGCGCCGGCCCGCCAGTCGCGGCGGAAGGCCCAGCGCCACAGCACGTAGAGGATCGCGAAGCAGGCGGCCCACCAGAGCAGAGGCGTGCCGAGCGCCAGCACCTCACGGGCGCACTTGTCGGCCGCGTCGGCGGGGCAGCCGTCCTTGCCGGGCAGCGGGGACTCGTAGAAGTACGAGACCGGGCGGCCGACGATGAGCCAGCTCCACGGGTTGGACTGGTAGGTGTGCGGAGACGACAGTCCGACGTGGAACTTGTAGACCTCGTGCTCGTAGTGCCACAGGCTGCGCAGCCAGTCCGGGAGGAGGGTCCAGTTGCCGCCCTTGCCGTCGGTCACGGCCCAGTTGCGGAAGTAGCCGCCCTTGCCGTTGTCCGGCGACAGGATCCAGCCGGTCCAGGAGACCAGGTACACGGCCAGGGCGACCGGGACCGTCGCGAGGAAGGTGATCCCCGTGTCGTGCTTGAGAGCCGCCAGGTAGGGCTGCCGGGCGCCCGCGACCCGGCGCGAGGCCGCGTCCCACAGGACCGCCATCACGCAGAACGCGGCGAGGATGTACAGCCCGTTCCACTTGGTGCCGATGGCCAGGCCCAGCATCAGGCCCGCCGTCCAGCGCCAGGGCCGCCACCCCAGCCGGGTGGTCTCGGCGGCGTGCGCGTCCGGGTGGGCGACGCCGTCCGCGTCGACGGGCAGCGCCGCCGCCAGTCTCGCCCGCGCCTTGTCGCGGTCGACGACCAGGCAGCCGAAGGCCGCCAGCACGAAGAACATCAGCACACCGTCGAGCAGCGAGGTGCGGCTCATCACGAAGTGCAGGCCGTCCACCGCCATCAGCGTGCCGGCGAGGCAGCCGAGGAACGTCGAGCGGAACAGCCGCCGGCCGATCCGGCACAGCAGCAGCACCGACAGCGTGCCGAGCAGCGCGGTCATGAACCGCCAGCCGAAGGGGTTGAACCCGAACATCCACTCGCCGAGCCCGATGACGTACTTGCCGATCGGCGGGTGCACGACATACGCGGCGTCGCTCGGGACCCGCACATGCCCGTTGCTCTGGAGGATCAGGTCGTTGGCGTCCTTGGACCAGTTGACCTCGTAGCCGCGGTGGAAGAGCGCCCAGGCGTCCTTCGCGTAATACGTCTCATCGAATATCACCGCCTTCGGGCTGCCCAGGTTCCAGAACCGCAGCAGCCCGGCGAGCAGGGTCACCAGGAGCGGGCCCACCCACCCCGACCAGCGGTTGAAAC
Organism: Streptomyces sp. NPDC002742; assembly: GCF_042888885.1. NCBI lineage: Bacteria > Bacillati > Actinomycetota > Actinomycetes > Kitasatosporales > Streptomycetaceae > Streptomyces > Streptomyces sp. NPDC002742. Next base: position 108,930 of record NZ_JBIAQF010000022.1, on the reverse strand, counting down.
GGTCGGCGACCTCCTGGCGCAGTCCGAGAGCGGCCCACATTCCGGGGCCGGGCTCGGCGTACGGCGGTACGAGCCGGTCGCGCACATCACTTCTGGGCGGCGTCGTGTAGCCGAATCGGCGCAGCCGCTGCTGCCACGACGGCCGCTGCGCTGCGGCCTGGCCCTGCCGGGTGTCCGTGGAGGACGCGGTACTGGTCACCGCGCCATCGTAGGGAACAGGTCTGTGGGAGTCCCGTGCATGGGCCCCTTCCGGTCGGATGAGCTTGTCGGGCGGTGCCCCTGCGAGGATGGAACCGTGACAGGAATCCTTGTGTTGGCAGGTACCCCCATCGGCGACATCTCCGACGCGCCGCCACGGCTCGCCGCGGAACTGACCGGTGCCGATGTCGTCGCCGCCGAGGACACCCGCAGGCTGCGCAGGCTCACCCAGGCCCTCGGCGTCCAGACGACGGGGCGTGTCGTGTCGTACTTCGAGGGGAACGAGGCCGCCCGGACCCCGGAACTCGTCGAGGCGCTGGTCGGCGGGGCGCGGGTCCTGCTCGTGACCGACGCCGGGATGCCGTCCGTGTCGGACCCCGGCTACCGGCTGGTCGCGGCCGCGGTCGAGAAGGACATCAAGGTCACCGCCGTACCCGGCCCGTCCGCCGTGCTCACCGCGCTCGCGCTGTCCGGCCTGCCCGTCGACCGCTTCTGCTTCGAGGGCTTCCTGCCCAGGAAGGCGGGCGAGCGGCTGTCCCGGCTGCGGGAGGTCGCCGAGGAGCGCCGGACGCTGGTCTATTTCGAAGCGCCCCACCGGCTGGACGACACCCTCGCCGCCATGGCGGAGGTCTTCGGCACCCAGCGGCGCGCCGCCGTCTGCCGCGAACTGACCAAGACGTACGAGGAGGTCAAGCGCGGCCCGCTGGGCGAGCTGGCCGCCTGGGCCGCCGAGGGTGTCCGCGGCGAGATCACCGTCGTCGTCGAGGGTGCCCCCGAGAAGGGGGCCGAGGAACTGGACGCCGGTGAACTGGTGCGCAGGGTGCAGGTGCGCGAGGAGGCGGGGGAGCGGCGCAAGGAGGCCATCGCCGCCGTCGCCGCGGAGGCCGGAATTCCCAAGCGGGACGTCTTCGACGCGGTTGTCGCGGCAAAGAACGCCGCACGAAGCGGCCCATAGAAGGGCAAAGGACTATCGTGAAAAGCAAAGATCAGGCCGCGTAAAAGGAGCCTTGCGACAAGGAAAGGCCAAAACGCCTCCAACACTCGACAGGGCGGATGCGTTCGTGCTGGGAGAGGCGTCCACTGGACCCAGGGACGTACCCGTCCCTCGCCTTCGGTGAATCGATGGAATTCAGGGGGAATTGCGTCGACGGAGGTGCTTGTCCAGCGGACAAGAGGAGCTGGCATGAGTGAGATGGCAGGACGGACCGGCGGTATCGCCGCTGGTCAGGTCACCGAACAGACCGGGCATCGCGGCACGGCGACGGCAGTCGTTCACGAATCGTATTCCTTCGCCTGCATGCGCTGCGGGCACGGCTGGGAACAGTCGTACGAGATCGAGCACCACCGCGACGCCGAAGGCGGCGAGTACGTGGTGTACGTGGCGAACGGCCATGTCGTGCCGTCGCCCCTCAGCCGGCCCACCTGCCTGAACTGCGACAGCCACGTGGTGCGCATCATGCGCGCCGGTCAGGTGTCCTCCGTTCTCGACTCCATGCACTCCACGCACTCCATGGCCCGCCGTCATGACCGTCCGGTGCCGCGACAGCCCGAGGACGGCCTGGAAGGGGAGGCCGCCGAGTCCTCCGGCGTCCCGAAGGAGCCGCACCACTGGCACCTGTCGGACCTGCTCCACCCGTTCCAGCACCGCCGGGCCGGCTGAACCCGCCGGGCGGGACCCACGGGACGGCCTCCCGGCTCCCCGCGAGGTGAGGCCGGGCATGCCCCCTTCGTAGGATCGGGGCATGCCTTCCTCCGTTTCCGGTGCACCCGACAAGAACGCCGCGCCCCCGCTTCCCGAACCGCTGCGCGTTCCCGTGGCCGACTCGCACACCCACCTCGACATGCAGTCCGGCACGGTCGAGGAGGGCCTAGCCAAGGCCGCGGCGGTCGGTGTGACGACGGTCGTCCAGGTCGGCTGCGACGTGAAGGGCTCACGCTGGGCGGCCGAGACGGCGGCCGCGCACGCCACCGTCCACGCCACCGTCGCCCTGCACCCCAACGAGGCACCCCGCATCGTGCACGGCGACCCTGGGGGCACCTCCCAGCCCCCTGGGGCTGGGGGAGGATGGTCCCGGCAAGGGGCCCGGCGGCCGGGCGGCGACGCCGCGCTGGACGAGGCGCTCGCGGAGATCGACGCTCTCGCGGCCCTCCCGCACGTCAAGGGCGTCGGCGAGACCGGCCTGGACCACTTCCGCACCGGGCCCGAGGGCAAGGATGCGCAGGAGCGCTCCTTCCGCGCCCACATCGAGATCGCCAAGCGGCACGGCAAGGCCCTGGTCATCCACGACCGCGACGCCCACGCCGACGTCCTGCGCATCCTGGAGGAGGAAGGCGCCCCGGAGAGGACCGTGTTCCACTGCTACTCCGGCGACGCCGACATGGCCGCGGTCTGCGCCCGCGCCGGATACTTCATGTCCTTCGCCGGCAACATGACCTTCAAGAACGCCCAGCCGCTGCGCGACGCGCTGGCCGTGGCCCCGCTCGAACTCGTCCTGGTCGAGACCGACGCACCCTTCCTGACTCCCGCGCCGTACCGCGGACGGCCCAACGCGCCGTATCTCATTCCGGTCACGGTGCGCGCCATGGCCGCGGTGCGGGGGATCGACGAAGACACGCTGGCGACCTCGATCTCCGCCAACACCGCGCGCGCGTTCGATTACTGACGCATAACGGTTCCCGGGGTTTTCCCCGGCCGGACACGGGTCTTCCGCGGGAGAGTGTCGCGACACAGCGTAGCCGCGTTGCTTGGGAGAGTGACGACCGCTCCGCTAGGTTCTGGTCGCCCGATCCGGACCCTGGAGCGTGTCGTCGTGAGCAGCTCGCGGTACGAGCAGTACGAGACGTATGGACCGACCACGTATGGACCGACCACGTATGGACCGACCGGTGGCGATGAAGCCACCACCGTCGTCGTCGGCGTCGCAGCCGTGGCAGGTGCGTCCGCCGCGGTGGACCCGCGCGGTGTGCCTGGCACGGCTGGTGTGCCCGGCGGGTTCGGTGCGCGTGACGCGCCAGAGGGGCCCGGAGCGGTCCGTACGGCCGGTGCGGGCCGTCCCGGCCACGGGGGGTACTCGGGCTACGGGGAGTACTCGGCCTACGGGGACCACTCGGGCCACGCGGCGTACCCGCACCACGGCCCGTACGGCCAGGGCTACCCGGACCCTTACCGCCCGGCGTACGAGACGCGTGTGCCCGAGCCCGCGTCGCCGAACGCGTCCCGCACGCCCGGAGGGCCCGGCGTCCCCCGCGCACCCGGTGTTCCCGGTGTTCCCGGTGTTCCCGGTGTACGGGGCGTGCCCGGCTCGCCCGACGCGCCGACCGAGCCCCGCCTTCCGCGCCTGCCGACGGACACCCTGCCTGCGTCTCCTGTGACGCTCGCGTCTTTCGTGGCGCCTGCGGGCGGCGCAGGGCGCACGGACGACGCCGACGGGCGGGACGGGGCGCGCGCGGCGGGTGGGCGGGCCGAGGCGCGCCGCGCGGCCCGGCGCAGGCGCGTCCCCGAACGCCCCGAATCCCTGCGCCGGCTGATCCCGCAGGCCCTGGTGGTGGCCTTCCTGGCCGGCGGCACCTCCGCGTTCGTCGCCGGCGACAAGGCGATCGAGCTCAGCGTCGACGGCCGACCGCGCCACCTGCACACCTTCGCGGACGAGGTGACGGAACTGCTGGCGGACGAAGGAGTGAAGGTGGGCGCGCACGACGTGGTCGCGCCCGCCCCGGACACCGGCCTCACCGACGGGGACGAGGTCGCGGTGCGCTACGGGCGCCCTGTGCACCTCACCCTCGACGGGGAGCGGCGCCGGGTGTGGACGACCGCGCACACCGTGGACGGCGCGCTCAGCCAGCTGGGGGTGCGCGCCGAGGGCGCCTACCTGTCGACCTCGCGCTCCCGGCGCATCGGGCGCCAGGGTCTCGCGCTCGACGTGCGGACCGAGCGCGCGGTCACGATCATGGCCGACGGCCGGGCGCGGACGATCCGCACGAACGCCGCGAGCGTGGGGGAGGCCGTCCAGGAGGCCGGGATCACCCTGCGCGGACAGGACATGACCTCGGTGCCGGCCGGGAGCTTCCCGCGGGACGGGCAGACCGTCACGGTCCTGCGGGTCACCGGGGCCAAGGAGGTCCGCGAGGTGCCGATCCCGTTCGAGGTGCGACGGGCGGACGACTCCTCACTGTTCAAGGGCGTCGAGGTCGTCGAACGCCCCGGCCGGTTCGGAGCGCTGCGCGTCACCTACACCTTGCGTACCGTCAACGGCGTCAAGCAGAGGCCGCGCCTCGTCCGGTCCGAGGTGGTGCGGCAGCCGCAGAGACAGCTGGTCAGGGTCGGCACGAAGCCGCATCCCCCGTCCGCCGGCGGCGCCGACCACCTGAACTGGTCCGGCCTCGCCGCGTGCGAGTCGGGCGGCCGGCCCGGCGCCGTGGACCCGTCCGGGACCTACGGCGGCCTCTACCAGTTCGACACCCACACCTGGCACACCCTCGGCGGCAGCGGGCGCCCCCAGGACGCCCCCGCCGCGGAACAGACCTTCCGGGCGAAGAAGCTGTACGCGCGCCGGGGAACGAGTCCCTGGCCGCACTGCGGGCCACGGCTGCACGGCTGAGGCCGGAGCCCCCGTACCCTTGGCTCGTGACCAGCCCCACCTCCGACGCCCTCCTGGGCCCCGCCGAGATCCGCGAACTCGCGGCAGCCCTCGGTGTACGGCCCACCAAGCAGCGCGGCCAGAACTTCGTGATCGACGCCAACACGGTGCGCCGCATCGTGCGGACCGCCGAGGTGCGGCCCGACGACGTGGTCGTGGAGGTGGGTCCCGGCCTCGGCTCGCTGACGCTCGGCCTGCTGGAGACGGCGGACCGGGTCGTCGCCGTCGAGATCGACGACGTCCTCGCGAGCGCGCTGCCCGCGACCGTCGCGGCCCGGATGCCGGCGCGCGCCGACCGGTTCGCCCTGGTGCACTCGGACGCCATGCAGGTCCGGGAACTGCCGGGCCCGCCCCCGACCGCGCTCGTCGCGAACCTCCCGTACAACGTCGCCGTGCCCGTCCTGCTGCACATGCTCGACACCTTCCCGACCATCGAGCGCACCCTGGTGATGGTCCAGGCGGAGGTCGCGGACCGGCTCGCAGCCCCGCCCGGCTCGAAGGTGTACGGCGTGCCGTCCGTGAAGGCGAACTGGTACGCCGACGTGAAGCGGGCCGGCTCCATCGGACGCAATGTCTTCTGGCCGGCGCCCAACGTCGACAGCGGACTCGTGTCGCTCACCCGGCGCGCCGAGCCGATCTCCACGACCGCCCGGAAGAACGACGTGTTCGCGGCCGTCGACGCGGCCTTCGCGCAGCGACGCAAGACCCTGCGCGCCGCCCTCGCCGGATGGGCCGGTTCGGCCCCGGCCGCCGAGGCCGCGCTCGTCGCCGCCGGTGTCTCTCCGCAGGCCCGCGGCGAGTCCCTGACGGTCGAGGAGTTCGCCCGGATCGCGGAGAACCGCGGCGAGGCGAGCGGTGCGGGCACCAGGAACGCCCGCCGCTACCGCCCCGAGAACGCCGAGAACGCCGAGAACGAGGAGTCGACCCAGCCGTGACGGAGACGGTGACGGTACGCGTCCCTGCCAAGGTCAACGTCCAGCTCGCGGTCGGCGGCGCACGCCCCGACGGCTTCCACGGCCTGGCCAACGTGTTCCTCGCGGTCGGCCTGTACGACGAGGTGACGGTCACCGCCGCGGACGAACTGCGCGTCACCTGCGCGGGCCCGGACGCCGCACAGGTGCCCCTGGACCGCACGAACCTGGCGGCCCGCGCGGCCCTCGAACTCGGCCGCCGGTACGGCATCGACCCCGCCGTCCATCTCCACATCGCCAAGGACATCCCCGTCGCCGGCGGCATGGCCGGCGGCAGCGCGGACGGAGCCGGCGCCCTGCTCGCCTGCGACGCACTGTGGGGCACGAACGCCTCGCGCGAGGAACTCCTGGACATCTGCGCCGAGTTGGGCAGTGATGTGCCGTTCTCCTTGGTGGGCGGGGCGGCCCTCGGCGTCGGGCGGGGCGAGCAGCTGCGCGCCCTGGAGGTCGGCGGGACCTTCCACTGGGTCTTCGCGATGGCCGAGCGCGGGCTGTCGACCCCGGCGGTCTTCCGGGAGTTCGACCGGATGCACGAGGGCCTGCGCGTTCCGGAGCCGGTCGCCTCGCAGGACCTGCTGGACGCGCTGGCGAAGGGGGACGCGGGCGCTCTCGCGCGCACCGTCTCCAACGACCTCCAGCCCGCGGCCCTCTCCCTCTTCCCGGCCCTCGCCGACACCCTCGCGGCGGGCCGCGCCGCCGGGGCCCTGGCAGCGCTCGTCTCCGGCTCGGGCCCGACCACGGCGTTCCTCGCCCCCGACGCGGGCTCCGCGAAGACGATCGCCGAGGCCCTGCTCGCGTCGGGCACCTGCCGTTCGGCACGCGTCACCCAGAGCCCCGCACCCGGCGCCACGGTGCTCTGACGCCGGCCGAGGGCCGCCCGCCGTCGTTCCGGCTCACGGCGCTACGACAGCTGACCGGACGCCGCTGCGCCGGTGCGGCGGCATAGGTCCGACGGCGCATCCGACGGCGCATCCGACGGCGCGTCCGGCGGCCCGTACGGCGGGGCGAGGGCGCGCGCGTGGCCCGCAGTACGGGGTACGACGGACTGCTGCCCCGCCCCCGGGGAGCCGGGGCAGGGACGGCCCGGCGTACGGCACGGCTCGGCGCCCGCATCGCGCGGACTACCCTTGAGGGTCGATCGTCCCCCTTGTTCAGGAGAGAAATGGCCGTCAACCTGGTCAATGTCGAGTCCGTCAGCAAGGTGTACGGCACCCGTGCACTGCTCGACGGAGTCTCCCTCGGCGTCAGCGAGGGCGACCGGATCGGCGTGGTCGGCCGGAACGGGGACGGCAAGACCACCCTGATCCGCATGCTCGCCAAGCTGGAGGAGCCCGACACCGGCCGTGTCACGCACTCCGGCGGCCTGAACGTCGGCGTGCTCACCCAGCACGACTCGCTCGACCCCACGGCCACCGTCCGCCACGAGGTCATCCGTGACATGGCCGACCACGAGTGGGCGGGCAACGCCAAGATCAGGGACGTACTGACGGGTCTGTTCGGCGGTCTCGACCTGCCCGGGTTCCCGCAGGGGCTCGACACGGTGATCGCCCCGCTCTCCGGTGGCGAGCGGCGCCGTATCGCGCTGGCGAAGCTGCTCATCGAGGAGCAGGACCTGATCGTCCTCGACGAGCCCACCAACCACCTGGACGTCGAGGGCATCGCCTGGCTCGCCGGGCACCTGCGCGAGCGCCGTTCCGCGCTGGTCTGCGTGACGCACGACCGGTGGTTCCTCGACCAGGTCTGCACCCAGATGTGGGACGTGCAGAAGGGCGCGGTGTACGAGTACGAGGGCGGCTACACCGACTACGTGTTCGCCCGGGCCGAGCGCGAGCGCATCGCCGCGACCGAAGAGGTCAAGCGGCAGAACCTGGTCCGCAAGGAGCTGGCGTGGCTGCGGCGCGGGGCGCCCGCCCGTACCTCCAAGCCGCGCTTCCGCGTCGAGGCCGCCAACGAGCTGATCGCCGATGTGCCGCCGCCCCGCGACAAGAGCGAACTGATGAAGTTCGCCAACTCGCGGCTCGGCAGGACCGTCTTCGATCTGGAGGACGTGACCGTGCAGGCCGGGCCCAAGGTGCTGCTCAAGCACCTGACCTGGCAGCTCGGCCCCGGCGACCGGGTCGGCCTCGTCGGTGTGAACGGCGCGGGCAAGACCTCCCTCCTGCGCGCCCTGGCCGAGGCCGCCCGCAGCGAGGGCGAACAGCAGCCCGCCGCCGGCCGCATCGTCACCGGCAAGACCGTCAAGCTCGCCTACCTCTCCCAGGAGGTCGGCGAACTCGACCCGAACTGGCGAGTGCTTCAGGCCGTCCAGGCCGTCCGTGACCGGGTCGACCTCGGCAAGGGGCGCGAGATGACCGCCGGGCAGCTCTGCGAGACGTTCGGCTTCAACAAGGAGAAGCAGTGGACGCCGGTCGGCGACCTCAGCGGTGGTGAGCGCCGGCGGCTCCAGATCCTGCGCCTGCTGATGGACGAGCCCAACGTCCTCTTCCTCGACGAGCCGACGAACGACCTCGACATCGAGACCCTCACCCAGCTGGAGGACCTCCTCGACGGCTGGCCCGGCTCCATGATCGTGATCTCCCACGACCGCTTCTTCATCGAGCGCACCACGGACAACGTGTTCGCGCTCCTCGGCGACGCCACCCTGCGGATGCTCCCGCGCGGGATCGACGAGTACCTGGAGCGGCGCAAGAAGATGGAGGAGGTGGCCGCGGCCGCCGTCCTCGCCGCCGCCCCGGCCCCGGTCAAGGCCGCTTCCTCCGCCGACGCCCGCGCCGCCAAGAAGGAACTCCAGAGGATCGAGCGCCAGCTGGACAAGATCTCGGAGAAGGAGACCAAGCTGCACGCCCAGATCGCAGACAACGCCACCGACTTCGGGAAGGTCGCGCAACTCGACTCCGAGTTGCGCGGGTTGGCGGGGGAGCGCGAGGAGCTCGAAATGCGCTGGCTGGAGCTGGCCGAAGACGCGTGACACCGGGGGCGCCCGCCCCTCGCCGAGCTCGTGGTGCCTCCTGGGGCGCGGAGGCACCGCGAGCGGCGCCCCTTGCCCGGCGCGCACAGCCCGCCCGTGGGCGCGTAATTCCCGCCAGGCGCCCCCGAGTTGCCGTACGCGCCCCTCGCCCCGGCGCCTCCGGGCCCTCTCCGCGGCACCCCCGTTCCTCCCCGCGGCAACCCTCCCGGTCGTTGAACTCGCCCTGCGCGCCCAGCGTGAAGGGCACGTGAAGGCGCGTAACGACGGCATCACAGCCCGGTCCTCCCTTGGGAACAGGGCGCGCACCGGCCCCCTGCCCGCGCCCCCCAAAGTGATAGAAAGAGCGGTCTGAGAACAATCTGAGAACCATCGGACGAGGCGCGAATCCAGCGCCGCCGGTGGGGCGCCACATCAGTGAAGAGGGGGAAGCGCTGATGAGTCAGCCGCCGAGTCAGCCGCCGCAGGGCGATTTCGGAGCACCGCAGGACCAGCCGCCCAAGGGCGATGCCGACGCGTCGCGGGACCCGCGGTCGCAGGGTGGTTTCGGCGCACCCCAGGGTGCACCCCGGAGCGAACCGCAGGGCGCGCCGCACAGCGCACCGCAGGGTGCGGGGCAGGACCCCCGTTCGCAGGGCGCGCCCCCCAACACGCCCCCCGCGCCGCAGGGCACGCCCCCGCCTCCCGCGCAGCCGCCCCAGGCGCCCGCGCCCCAGTACGCTCCGCCGGCCGGGCCACCGCAGCCCGGCTACGGCTATCCCCAGCAGCCCGGCGCCTACGCCCAGCCGGGACCGTACGGCCAGCCCCAGCAGCCGGGTCCGTACGGTCAGCCGGGCCCCTACGGATACGGACAGCAGCCGGGGTACGGGTATCCGCCCCAGGCGCCGTACCCGGGCGCGCCCGGCACGCCCCCGCCCGGTGGTCCGGGCGGCGGCTCGAAGAACCCGTTCAAGGGCAGGCCCGCGCTCGTCATCGCCGCCGCGGTGGCCGGGCTGCTCGTCGTCGGCGGCACCGTATGGGCCGTCACCGGCGGTGGCGACGACGGGAAGAAGCCCGTCGCGCGGCAGAGCCCGAGCCACAGCCCGACCACGTCCGCGTCGGACGCCCCGGTCAACCCCGGTGACGGCAGCGGCGACGGCGGCCAGGACGAAGAGGACCTGAACGCGGGCCGCAAGGCGGGAGAGGCGAAGGTCCTCTGGTACAAGTCGGCACCCGACGCGCCCGGTTCGGGCGCAGACGCCTCAGGCATGTGGATCACCGGCAAGACGGCGGTGAAGTCGGCCTACAAGCAGCTCTTCGCGTTCAACGTCGGCGACGGCAAGCCCACTTGGCCCGCGCTGACCTTCCCGCAGAAGATCTGCGCGGTCACCCCGCAGAAGACGGCCGACGACAAGGTCGTCATCGCCTACATGAGCGGCACCGCCAGCAGCGCCAAGTGCAACCAGCTCCAGCAGGTCGACCTGAACACCGGCGCCAAGGGCTGGAGCGGGAAGGTCGCGGACGGAGCTCTCTTCGACAGCACGCTCACGGTCGAACTCGCCATCACCGGCCACACGCTGACGGTCGGCCGTTCGATGTCGGGAACGGCGTACGACGTCTCCGGCGGCAAGAAGCTGTGGGACAAGAAGAAGTACGGAGCCGCCTGCTACCCGGCGGGATTCGCGGGCGGATCCAAGCTGCTCGCCGTCTCGTCCTGCGGGGCCGGCAGGGACACCGAACACGACGAGGTGCAGGAACTGGACCCGGCCACCGGCAGGGCCCGGTGGACGACGAAGATCCCCAAGGGGTGGCGGGTGCGACGCGCCTACTCCGTCGACCCGGTGGTGCTCTACCTCACCAACGACGCGAAGAAGACGGTGAACATCACCGTGCTGAAGGACAACGGCGTCCTGCGTTCGCAGCTCACGAGCGACGACGGGTTCGCGCCCGAGTGCGGCTTCGCGATCCTCGACCGCGAGCTGACCGGCTGCTTCGGCACCGTCGCCGACGCCGACACGATCTATCTGCCGACCGAGGCGAAGAGCGGCCCCAACGAGGTCGTCGCGTTCAGCCTCGCCACCGGCAAGGAGAAGTGGCGCGTCAAGTCCCCCGCGGACGCGGCGATGATGCCGATGAAGACGGACGGTGGCCGACTCATCGCCTACGTCGAGGCGTCGTACGACGGCGGCGGCCGCATCGTGTCGGTTCCGACGACCGGCGGCAGTCACCCCCTCACCAAGCTGCTCCAGAACCCGCAGGGCACCGCGAACATCGAGGACGGCTTCTACTCGAAGGCCGTGGACTACGTGGACGGACGCTTCTACATCTCCACCACCCGGCTGACGGGCAATGACCAGGCGAAGGAGAAGCTGATGCTGGCCTACGGCAAGTGACCGACGCCCACCATCCGTTCCGTCGCGCCCCGTACGCGCACAGGCCCGCCGTCCCGACGCATCCCGAGGTACTCACGTCATGAGCCAGCCGCCCCCGCCACCGCCGAACGAGCCCCCGCAGGGCTTCGGCGCACCGCAGGACCCTTCCCCGAGTTCTCAGCCGAGTCCGGGCGGGGGAGACCCCGACCCCGACGGTTTCGGCGCCCCCAAGGATCCGCCGCCCGGCGGTTTCGGTGCCCCGCAGGATCCTCCCGCGGGCGGATTCGGCGCGCCCACGCCCGCGCCGCCTGCCCCGGGCCCCGGCTACGCCCATCCGCAGACACCCCCGCCGCCGTCCCCGCAGACGGCTCCGCCCGCGGCCCCGCCGCAGCAGGCGTACGGCTACCCGCAGACACCGGCCCCGGGCCAGCCGGGCTACGGCTACCCGGCCCAGTCGGGCTACGGATACCCGGGCCAGCCCGGCTACGGCTACCCGGGCCAGCCGCAGTCTCAGTCCCCGTACGGCGCCCCGGGCCAGCCACAGCCGCCGTACGGCTACCCGCAGCCCCAGACGATGCCGATGCAGCCGCACCTTCCGGAAGGAGGCGGCGGCGGGCGGAAGTTCAACAGCCAGGTGATCATCATCGTGGCGGCCGTGGTGGCCGTCGCACTGATCGTCGGCGGCGGTGTCCTGTACTCCCAGCACTCCAAGAGCGACAAGAACAACGCCGGGGGATCGAGCGGCGGCACCGGCGGCAAGGGCGCCGACGGCAAGGGTGGTGACACCAGCGGTTCCGACGGCAAGGAGAAGGCGCCGGCCGACACCGCCTCCAGGCTGCTGTTCCAGCTCCCGGCGCCGGCCGTGGCGAAGGACATCAACAGCGTGGCCACGGTCGGCTCCTGGCTCACCGACAAGGTGTACGCCAAGACCGGCGACGCCGAGATCAACGGCTACGACCCCGGCTCCGGCGCCAAGACCTGGACGATCAAGCTCCCCGGCCCGGTGTGCCAGGCCAGCCGGCACACCACGGACGCCGACCGTACGGCGGTCATCTACGAGCCGGCCATGCCCACCAAGACGCACCCCTCGCACGGATGCACACAGCTCGGCGCCCTCGATCTCGACGCGGGCGTGAAACTGTGGACCCGGACGATCAAGTCCGGTGACCAGCAGATCAGTCTCGACAACGTGACGATCAGCGGGAACACGGTCGCCGCGGGCAGCACGGGCGGCGGCGGCGCGTTCGACCTCTCCACCGGCAAGGCGCTGTGGGCGCCGAAGTCGGGCGACACCTGCTACGACTCCGGCTACGGCGGCGGCGAGAAGCTGGTCGCGGTCCGCAAGTGCGGCGAGTACGGCAGTACGCGCCAGCTGCACATCCAGACCCTCGACCCGAAGTCCGGGAAGATGATCTCCGAGTACAAGATGTCGCCCGGCATCGAGTACGCCAGCGTCGTCTCCACCGACCCGCTGGTCGTGGCCGCCGACGTCGGCGACTCCGCCGGTGACGGCAGCGGTATCTCGGACTTCTTCTCCGTCGACAACAAGACCGGCAAGCTGCGGTCGAAGATCTCGGCGCCCGGCAAGACGTACGCGGCCCGCTGCGACGGCATCACCAGGATCGAGTACTGCTCAGGGCTCGCCGTCGGCAACGACAAGCTGTACGTCCCGACGGAGGAGCACGACGGCTCCGCCGACTACAGCCGGACCAACGAGATCGTCGCCTTCGACCTGGCCACCGGGAAGCAGACCGGACAGCGCGCGGACGCGGGCGACGGCTACACCATCACCCCGCTGCGCATGGACGGCACCAGCCTCCTCGCGTACAAGCGGCCGCCGTACGACAAGGGCGGTCAGATCGTCTCGGTCGACGGGACCTCCTTCAAGGAGACCGTGCTCATGGAGAACCCGGCGACCCAGGCGACGCGTGACGCGGAGGCCGGCATGCTCCCGGAGTACGCGGAGATCCTCTACGGCGACGGCAGGCTGTACATGTCCCAGGTCTACGCGGGCAAGCCGACCTCCGCGAACGACAAGGCGTACCTGGCGATCGCCTTCGGAACGAAGTAGGACGATCATCTTCGAAAGAACCCGGTGATCGTCTTCCGAATAAATGGTTCGGGCCTGAACATCGCGTGCGGCCCCGTCCCTGTTCAGGGGCGGGGCCGCACGCGTACCCCTCATCACTCCCTATTGGGAGGGATTTCGATATTCCGGGGCACTTCTCTCCAGTAGGGGAAGCGCAACGTCGAACAAGCGTGTAGCTTCCGGGGGATGGAGAGCCGGGGGGCTCCTAATCCACGGGGAACCAGTGGGGATGCTTGGGGGGACTGGGGGGTTGCCTGATGGGAGTGCGGCTCATGGTGGTCGACGACCACCGACTGCTCGCGGAGGCGTTGGCCTCGGCTTTGAAGCTGCGGGGGCACCGGGTGCTCGCCGCGGCCGCGCCCGCCGCGGGGGCGGCGGAGCTGGTGATCACACGGGCACCCGAGGTGTGCCTGATCGGTACGGCGACACCCGCCGAGCCGGGGATCTTCGACCCGGTGGTGCGGATCAAGCGGGAGCGCCCCCAGGTGGCGGTCCTGGTGCTCGGCCCGGTACCGAACCCGCGCGGGATCGCCGCCGCGTTCGCCGCCGGCGCCTCCGGCTACGTACGCCATGACGAACGCATAGAGGGCGTCGAGCGCGCGATCATGAAGGCGAGGGCGGGCGAGGCCGCCGTGGCCCCGCAACTGCTCCAGGGGGCCTTCAGCGAACTGCTCAACCCCGCCGCCCAGCCCGACGACGAGGGCCAGCGGCTGCTCCAGATGCTCACCCCCCGCGAGGTCGAGGTCCTGGTGCGGGTCGCCGACGGGGAGGACACCCGGCTCATCGCCGCGGGCATGGGCATCGCGCCGTCCACGGCCCGCACGCATGTCCAGCGGGTCCTGATGAAACTGGGCGTGGGCTCCCGCCTCGAAGCGGCGGCACTCGCGGCCCGCACGGGACTCCTGGACCGGGCGGGCCCGCTTCCGGTACGGCACGGGGACCCGGACGACTCCCTCTGAGGCGTACCGGGTTCGCGGGTCTGCGGCTGCGGCTACGAGGCGAGGGTTACGAGGGGAGCGTTACGAGGAGGGGGACTCGCCCTCCTCGAAGCTCGCGAAGTACGCGGCGGCCATGTCCTCGTTCCCGTGGCCGAGGGCACCGGCACGGCCGAGGCGTTCGGCGGTGGCCTCGGCGACATCGAGACGCACGCCGTGCCGCCGCCCCGCCTCCACGATCAGGCGGGCGTCCTTCTCGGCGGTGGTGACGGCGAAGCTGGCCGGGGACAGCCGGTCCTCCAGGACGAGGGCGGCCTTCGCGTGCAGATAGCCCATGTCGAGCGGTCCGCCGGCGATGAGGTCGAAGAAGCCCCGCGGGTCCACGCCGAGGCCCTTGGCCAGGGCGAGTGCCTCGCCGGTCGCGGCGGTGGCGGCGAGGACCCAGCTGTTGGCGACGAGCTTGAGCCGGGTGGCGCTGCCCGCCGAGCCGTCCTCGCCGGTCCACACGGTACGGGCGCCGACGGCGTCGAAGACGGGCGTCACGGTGTCCCGGGCCGCGCTCGGACCGGCGGCGAGCACCGTCAACTGCCCGGACTCGGCGGGCGCGCGCGTCCCGAGGACGGGCGCGTCGAAGAAGACGAGCCCGTGCGCGCGGGCGAACTCGGCGAGCTCGCCGAGTGCCTCGGTCCCGACGGTCGTGGACTGTACCCAGACGGCCCCGGCGCGCAGCCCGGGTGCAGCCCGGCGCATGACGTCGAGGACGGCGGGGCCGTCGTACAGCATGGTCAGGACGACATCGGCGCCCCGCACGGCCTCTTCGGGGGTCTCCGCGATGTGCGCGCCGTCGGCGGCCAGCGGCTCGGCCTTGGCACGGCTGCGGTTCCAGACGCGGACGCCGTGCCTGGCGCGGGCGAGGTTACGGGCCATGCCGGCCCCCATGATTCCGGTGCCGAGGACGCTGACGGTGAGTTTGTCGGTCATGGGGGTCAGCTTCCCCTTCCCGGTGGGGAGAACCCGGCATCACATGCGGACGTGCTGCTCGATGTCCTCCCTGAACTCGGCGAGCGCCTGGGCGGTGAGGGAGGGACGGGTGTCGGCGATGGCGGTGAGGTAGTCCTCGGTGTCGGCCGGTGCGCCCCGGCGGTCGGTGACCTCGCGTTCGAAGGCGGCCTGGGAGCCCTTGAGCGAGGCGAACTCGATGTCGGCGGGGGTGAACATCTCACTGGCCGCCACCAGTCGGCGCACCTCGACCCCGTCGGCGGTGGGGCCGAGGTAGCGCCGCCAGATCGCTTCCCTGGCGGCTGGATCGGGGGGACCGACCGGGATGACGTAGTCGAACCGGCCGGGGCGCAGGAACGCCGGATCGAGGGAGCGGACGGAGTTGGTGGCACAGATCAGCAGGCGGTCGTCGTGATCGCGGAAGCCGGGGATCAGCTTGAGCAGTTCGTTGGTGACTCCGTGGCCCGGGTCGACGGCCACGCCGGACCGGACACCGGCGATCTCCTCGACTTCGTCGATGAAAAGGAGAACGGTCTCCAGTCCGGCCAGATCGGTGAACGTCTCCCGCAGTGAGGTGGCCAGGCTCCCGTCTCCCGCGGCGAGCCTGGAGGGGAAGAGTTCCACGAACGGCCACTCCAGCCGGGAGGCCACGGCCCTGGCGAAGCTGGTCTTGCCGGTGCCCGGCGGGCCGAAGAGGATGACCGCCTTCGGCGGCCTCACCCCGTACCGGTCGGCCAGCGCGGGCTCGGCCAGCGGCAGCACGATCCGCCGCTCGATGGCTTCCTTCTCCCGCTCCATCCCCGCGAGGGAACTCCAGAGTCCCTGGGGCTGGACCCGCCCGCCGAGCTCCGCGAGGAGACCGGCGTCGCTCGCGCCGAGATGCTCGACCTTCTCGTAGAAGACCAGACCCTCGCGGGTCCGGTAGCCGGAGTTCTCCAGGGCCGCGGTACCGGTGGCCTCCGGGGCGAGCAGCGCGCCGATCCGGCGGATCCCCTGCTCGCGCAGCCGCCGCTCCAGCTCGGCGATCAGGGAGCTCCCGATGCCACGGCTGCGCCAGTTCCCCGCGAGCGCCACCAGCGTGATCCAGGCCCGGTCGCCGTGGGCCTGCGCCACGGCCATGCCCACCAGGTCGTCGCCGACGACCGCGACCACCGCGGGCCCGCCGGTCCGGGCGGCGGCCATGACCTCGGACACGGGGAACACGGGAGGCGCGTCGTCCCGCTGCCGGTCCTGGTCCCAGATCTGGATGGCACGGTCGAGATCGTCGTCGCGGAAGTCCCGCAGTCGCCACGTCGGCATCATCGCCACCTCGCCGAGTACCCATTCTCCGCGCGCATCGGATCCTCGGCGACCGCACGACGCGCTCCGGGGACGGCTGTCTCGGCAGCCGAGCCCTCGGGAAGACGCTCAGCCGTCGAAGCCGTCCTGGATGATCCTCCGGGCCACCTTCGCGCGGGCGTCGGCGAGCTCCGCGGCGATTCCGCTCTCCCGGGTCTCGTCGGCCACGACCGCCGGGGGTGTGGGCGCTCCGATCAGCAGGCACGCGTGGCGCAGATGGGTCGGCGGATGGGTCGAGTCGACGCTGTGGCCCCGCAGGGTCCCGGCCCGGCGCCGACGCTCGCGCTCGCGCTCCGGAACCGAGGTCACGTCCGCGGCGAGCCGCTCCCACAGTCCGTCCGTCAGGGGGTCGTTCCGGGAGCCGCGCCGTCCGCTCATCGCGGCCGTGTTGACCTCGCGGCGCAGTGTGACGGCGGCCGAGTCCGCGGTCAGCAGCCGGTCCATGAGCTCCAGCGCCGCCTGGGTGGATCCGGCGCGGGCGGCCACGCGGTCGGCGAGGTACTCGGCCCGCTGAGTGGCGCGCAGGGTCAGCTGGTCGAGGACCATCAGCACGCCGCCGACAAGCCAACGGGGCACGATGTAGAACACGTTGACGACCACTTCGAGTGGTTCGGGATTGGCGACGGGCAGGAAGAAGTAGTGCCAGGTGGTCAGCGAACGCAGGGCACCGGCGACGACCCGCCCGTGGCGGGTGTCCCCGTTGCTGTAGTGGCCCAGCTCATGGCCCAGCAGGGCGATCCGCTGCTGCGGCGTGAGGATCTCCCACAGGGGCAGGCCCAGGGTGAGCAGCCGGCGCCCGCGTATGCCGTAGCTCATCACGCTCGCGTTGATCTGCGCGTCGACCGCGATCGCGTCGACGCCACGGGTGCCGGCCACCTGGGCGACCTCGTCGACAAGGGAGAACAGTTCGGGTGCGTCGGCGCGCGTCAGGACCGGCGAGTTCTCCGGCAGCCGGGACAGCCGGGGTCTGAGCGACCACGCCAGACCGAGGAGGAACCCGCCCGGCACCATTCCCCAGCCGCCCCATCCCCGGACCAGATACCAGATCCCGCCCGCGGTCAGGGCCACGGTCAGCGCATGCACGGTGAGAGAGACCGCGTAGGCGAGCAGCGAAGAGGCGTCCCGCCGGGCGCGCAGGGTTCCGCCCGCGGTCAGCTCGGCCAGCAGCTTTTCGCCGTGCCGCCTGGCCAGTACGCGCTGGGCCCTGGCCAGGCGGCTCAGCTTCTCCGGCGACTGTTCCGGATCGACGTTCCAGTCGCAGTCGGCGCACCAAGCGGTGAACCGGCCGTCCATGCGGATCTCGGACCCGCATTCCGGGCACGCTCGAATTGTTTTTCCGCACTGGTGCTCACCGTGGATCTCCCTGCCCCGCGGCCCCTCCCCAGAGGCCGCCTGTTCATGACAGGGCGAAGCTGATCACACAGGGGTGCCCTCGTAAAGCCCGTTCTTTATGTGGTGCAGGAAGTGGGCGAGGGGGCCGGGAGCGGTCGAGAGAAGGGTCTCAGGGGCGTCGCTCTCACGGAGGTGGATCGTGCGAGGGGTGGCGGCGAGCTCGACGCAGTTGTTGCCATCGCCGCTTCCCGAGAAGGACGACTTCTGCCAGTTGTCGGGGGTGGTCACGGCGGGCCTCACAGTTCCTTCGCCAGCTGGTGGATGAATTCGCGCGAACGTCTGGGTTCGAGCGATACAGCTTCCACCATATGGAAGAGCGTTCGAAAGGTGCCGAGTTGAGCCTCGGAGTCGATGAAGCCCGCGCCGTGGGGTGCGTCGCGTACCGCTGTGTCCAGCTGGGGTACGGCACCGCCCACGTACATCATCGCGTTCGTGGCTCCGGCAAAACCGTCGAGCTCGAAGGGGATGACGCGCACGGAGATGTGGTCCTCTTCGGAGAGTTCCAGAATGCGGGCGAGCTGGGTCCGGGCTGCGGCCCGGTCGCCGACTCTGATGCGCAGGGCCGCCTCATGTATCACCACTTCGTATGGAGTGGGGGCGGGGTCCATGATGACCGCCTTGCGTTCCATTCGGTGGCGGACGCGCAACTCAAGTTCGCTGCTGGGTAGTTCGGGGACCCGGTACGAGAAGACGGCGCGTGCGTAGTCCTCCGTCTGGAAGAGGCCGGGGACGTGCAGGAACTCCACATCGAGCCGGTACGTCGAATGGTGCTCCAGCTCGGCGAGGTCCAGGAACGGCGTGGGCAGCAGGCCCCGGTACTCCTCCCACCAGCCGCGTGTCCGATCGGTGGCCATCGCCACCAGCGCCTCGACCAACTTCTCGTCTGCGCAGGAGTAATGAGCGGCAAGGCTTCGCACCCGCTCTTCGCTCACCCCCGCGATGCCGGACTCCATCTGGCTTATCTGGGCGGAGTCGGACCCGACCAGTGCGGCAGCCTCGCGTCCCTTGAGGTCTGCGGCTTCACGCAGTTTCCGCAGTTCAATACCCAAGCGTTCCTGGCGTGCGGTCGGCTGCCGTCTGCGCGGCATGACTTCCTCCCTCGCTCCAACTGCATTGGGGCTGTGACTCGTTCGAGGGGAAGATTACGGCAGCGGCTTGCGTGGGCCCAAATTTTACCCATACCGTCGGTGACGCGACGCACACGCTGCGGCACCGGGATCCCGGAAGCGCACCACTCCGTCCTGCCGTGACGGCTGTGACACTGCCACCGCCCGTGACCAAGGCGAACTCTCGACTCCCCACACCTGAACCGGAGTTCATGCATGCCCACAACCGAACCCTGGACCTACGCCCTCCACATCCCCCACGACACCCGCGCGGTGACCGTCTGCCGCCGCACGGTCCGCCTGATCCTGACCCTGCACGGCCTGATCCGCCTCGCGGACGTCGCCGAACTGCTGGCGGCGGAGCTGGTCTCCAATGCCGTACGGCATACGAAGGGGCCTGCGGCCCTGCGGCTGGCCTGGCGGGCAGGGGTGCTGCGGATCGGTGCGTGGGACGCGAGCCCGGTGCCACCGCCGTACGACCCGGCGGCGGCCCCCGACGCGGAGGCGGGTCGGGGTCTCGTCCTGGTCCGGGCCTGCGCCGACGACTGGGGCTGGCATCCCCTGCAGCAGGGCGGCGACATCGGCAAGTACGTGTGGTGTGACCTGGCCGCGGCGTAGTCGTTGATCGCGTCGGACAGAAAGGAGGTCCGATGGTCAGTTCGTCGCACGAGGCGATGCATCACTTCGGCCAGAAGGACACGGCGGGGTTGATCCGCAATTTTCAGAAGCTGTTCCATGTGCCGTTCCCCGAGCCGTGCGGTTTCACGGTTCTCAACACGGACTTGACCGAGATCGAGCCGGTCGAGCGGCGCGTGGACAGCCTGGTGCGGGTGCACACCGAGAGCGGTGACTTCCTGCTGGTGCTGGAGTCGCAGGGCAAGAAGGACGAGAGGAAGCGGGGAAGTTGGCCGTACTACCTGTCCTACCTCTACGAGAAATCCGCTGTGAGCCGGTGCTGATCGTCATGACACAGAGCAGTTCGACCGCGCGATGGGCCGCCCAGCCCATCCGGTTCGGTCTGCCCGGCTGGTCCTCGCTCGTCGTGAGGCCGATGGTTCTTGGGCCGGACCAGGTTCCTGTGATCACCGATGAGAAGGAGGCGGCGCAGGACGTGTCGCTCGCGGTGCTCTCGGCGATTACGCATGGTAAAGGGCCGCGTGCCGCTGCGATACTGGGACCGCTCGCGGTGGCTCTGGAGACCATTGACCCGGCAAGCGCGGCTCTGTTGGCGCAGCTCGTGACGTCCGGCCTGGTGGATTCCCAGGCGAAGGAGATTTGGAGGGACCTGATGGCTCCGGTGAACTACTTCTTCCAGAATCCGGTCGCGGATCAGCTGAGGGACGAAGGGCGCATCGAAGATCGCATCGAGATGATCCTGAGGATCCTGGAGTTGCGCGGCATCGAGGTGTCCGGCTCCGTCCGGCTTCGCGTACAGGCGTGTTCCGACCTGGACCAGCTCAAGGCCTGGTCGGAACGGGCCGTCCACGTGGCCGACGCGGAGGGCCTGTTCGCTGACGTGCGGTCCGAATAGCCTTACGGGGCCGCAGCTCCTTGAGAACTCCGGCCCCGCCCAGTGGTGTTACTCCGCGACCCCCTCGTCCGCGGACCCCGGTGGCTCCGTCACCGGCAACGGCCGCAGCCACAGCCACGCCAGGAAGAACAGGCCGAGGGCGAGCATGCCGAGGCCGGTCCAGAGGTTGATGTTGATGCCGCCCGCCTTGTCGAGGTCGGCGTCGGAGGCCGTGATGCCGGCGATGGTGACGATGACGCCGTAGATCACGAACAGGCCGCCGATGATGCGGCGGATGTCGAACAGGCGAGCAGCGGTCGCGGACTTCTTCTCAAGGTCCGAGACCTCGCGCTGCGCGTCGCTTTCCGAATAGTCGGACATGGTTTCTTGATTCTCCCTCGTCGGAACGGGTCGGGACTCGTCAGAACGAGATCGAGAACGGGATGTAGCAGGCGGCGGCCAGGATCATCGCGCCCCAGCCCAGCAGAGCGGGCCTGCGGTACCAGGCGTCGTCGCCGGCGGCCGGCGGCTCGGCCATGCCGGGGGACACGGTGCCGTAGACCAGGCCCCGGAGTTCCTCCGCCGGCTTCGGGGCGGTGAAGAGCGAGACCCCCACCATCACCACGCCACCGGCCACGAAGGCGACGATCGCGGAGACGAAGTTGGCGCCCTGGTCGGAGGGGAAGCCGATGACGTCCTGCTTGTAGAGGACGAAGTAGTTCACCATCGCCGCCGTCGTGCCGGCCAGCAGCCCCCAGAAGCCCGACTTCACCGACGCCCGCTTCCAGAACATGCCGACGATGAAGACCGCGAACATCGGCACGTTGAAGAAGGAGAAGAGCGTCTGGAGGTAGCTCATGATGTTGGAGAAGGACGAGGCCAGGAAGGCCGTGCCGATCGACGCCAGGACGCCGATGACCGTGATCAGGCGGCCGAAGCGCACGTAGTAGGAGTCCTCGCGGTCCTTCACCACGTACCTCGCCCAGATGTCGGTCGTGAAGACCGTGTTGAAGGACGAGACGTTGGCGGCCATGCCCGCCATGAAGGCGGCCAGCAGACCGGTCACCGCGATGCCGAGGACACCGTTCGGCAGCAACTCCTGCATCAGGTAAGGGATCGCGTCGTTGTACTGGAGATCCGAGCCGGCCGTGCCGATCTTCGGGACCAGGACGGCCGCCACCAGGCCGGGGATCATCACCAGGAAGACGATGAAGATCTTCGGGTAGGCCGCGATGAGCGGGGTGCGCTGGGCCGCGGAGAGGTTCTTCGCCGACAGCGCGCGCTGCACCTCGGCGAAGTTCGTCGTCCAGTAGCCGAAGGACAGCACGAAGCCGAGACCGAGCACGATCGTCAGCCAGTTGGCGCCGAGCGGGTTGGCGCTGCCGATGCCCGTGCCGCCCCAGGCCGTCGTGAAGTCGGCGCCGTGGGTCTTGTCGAGGGAGTCCGTCAGACCGCCCCAGCCGCCCACCCGGTTCAGGCCGAGCACGGTGATCGGGATCAGTGCCGCCAGGATCACGAAGAACTGGAGCACCTCGTTGTAGATCGCGGAGGAGAGGCCGCCGAGGGTGATGTAGGCGAGGACGAAGAAGCCCGCGACCACGATCGCCACCCACTGCGGCCAGCCGAGCAGTGCCTCGACGACGATCGCGAGCGAGTAGAGGTTGACGCCCGCGATGAGGACGGCGGCGAAGGCGAACAGGACCGAACTCAGCAGGTGCGCCCATTTGTCGAAGCGCAGCAGCAGGAACTCGGGCACCGAGCGGACCTTGGAGCCGTAGTAGAACGGCATCATCACCAGGCCCAGGAAGACCATCGCCGGGATGGCGCCGATCCAGTACCAGTGCACGGTGTAGACGCCGTACTGCGCGCTGTTGGCGGCCATGCCGAGGATCTCGGTGGCGCCCAGGTTGGCCGAGATGAAGGCCAGGCCGGTGATCCAGGCGGGCAGTGAGCGCCCGGACAGGAAGAAGTCGAGGCTCGTCCTCACCGAGCGGCGGGCCGCGAAGCCGATGCCCAGGACGACCACGAAGTAGATGCCGAGGATTGTGTAGTCGAGTGCGTTCGTGGGGAGTCGCAGCTCGGCGGCGAGCAGGGCGCCCGGTTGGGGCGGATGTGTGGGGGACTGCATCAGGACTCGCTTCGTCGCATGAACCTATCGGACCGGAATCTATGCCTCCGCATGCAGGAAATGCACCATTCGAGTGGTGTCCTTTGTTTGATTGTGACGTTGACTGTGGTGGTGACTTGTGGTTTGTTGTGTTCGGTTATGTTTGAAGGTTTGATCGGGTGTTGATGGGGAGTCCGACTGTGAAGAAGACCTCGACCCGGCTCGCCGACGGTCGTGAGCTCATCTATTACGACGCGGGCGACGACAAGGTGCGCGACGCGGTGGACCGGCGCCCGCTCGACCCGACCGTCACCACCTCGGAGGTGCGCCGCGACCCGCTGCTCGGGGACTCGGTGGCCATCGCCTCGCACCGCCAGGGGCGCATCTACCACCCGCCGGCGAACGAGTGCCCGCTGTGCCCGTCCTCCGGTGACCGGCTGAGCGAGATCCCCGAATCCTCGTACGACGTCGTGGTGTTCGAGAACCGCTTCCCCTCGCTGGCCGGCGACTCCGGCCGCTGCGAGGTCGTCTGTTTCACCTCCGACCACGACGCGTCCTTCGCGGATCTGACGGAGGCGCAGGCCGGTCTCGTCCTGGAGGCGTGGACGGACCGCACCGCCGAACTGTCGCATCTGCCCTCCGTCGAACAGGTCTTCTGCTTCGAGAACCGTGGCGCCGAGATCGGTGTGACACTCGGTCACCCGCACGGGCAGATCTACGGCTACCCCTTCACCACCCCCCGTACCGCACTGATGTTGCGTTCCCTCGCCGCGCACAAGGAGGCGACCGGCGGCGCGAACCTGTTCGACGAGGTCCTCGCACGGGAACTGGCCGACGGCTCACGAGTCGTCCTGTCGAGCGAGCACTGGGTCGCCTTCGTCCCGTACGCCGCCCACTGGCCGTACGAGGTCCACCTCTACCCGCGCCGCCGTGTGCCGGACCTGCTCGGCCTCGACGAGGACGCGCGCACAGAATTCCCCCAGGTCTATCTGGAACTCTTGAGGCGCTTCGACCGGATCTTCGACGGGCCGGACGGTGGGAAGGAAGGGACGGGCGAGCCGCAGACGCCGTACATCGCGGCGTGGCACCAGGCTCCCTTCGGCCCGCTGGAGGAGTTCGAAGGCGTCAACCGCGACGACTTCGCTCTCCACCTGGAGCTTTTCACCATTCGCCGCACTTCCGGCAAGCTGAAGTTCCTCGCGGGATCCGAGTCCGGCATGAACGTGTTCATCAACGACGTGCCGCCGGAGACCGCGGCTCAGCGACTGCGAGAGGTAGCGAGTTCATGAGTGGGAAGTACCTGGTCACGGGCGGAGCCGGTTACGTGGGCAGCGTGGTCGCGCGCCACCTGATCGAGGCGGGCCACGAGGTCACCGTCCTCGACAACCTCTCGACCGGATTCCGCGACGGCGTGCCCGCCGGTGCCGCCTTCGTCGAGGGCGACATCCGCGACGCCGCCAAGTGGCTGGACCACTCGTACGACGCCGTCCTGCACTTCGCCGCGTTCTCGCAGGTCGGCGAGTCCGTGGTGAAGCCCGAGAAGTACTGGGACAACAACGTCGGCGGCACCATGGCGCTGCTCGCCGCGATGCGCGAGGCGGGCGTGCGCAAGCTGGTCTTCTCCTCCACGGCCGCGACCTACGGCGAGCCCGAGACCACCCCGATCGTCGAGTCCGCGCCGACCCGGCCCACCAACCCCTACGGCGCCTCCAAGCTCGCCGTCGACCACATGATCACCGGCGAGGCCGCGGCGCACGGACTCGGCGCCGTCTCCCTGCGGTACTTCAACGTGGCCGGCGCCTACGGCGAGAGCGGCGAGCGGCACGACCCCGAGTCGCACCTCATCCCGCTGGTCCTCCAGGTCGCGCAGGGCCGCCGCGACGCGATCTCCGTCTACGGCGACGACTACCCGACGCCGGACGGCACCTGCGTCCGCGACTACATCCATGTCGCGGACCTCGCCGAGGCGCACCTGCTGGCGGTCGAGGCCGCGTCCCCGGGCGAGCACCTGATCTGCAACCTCGGCAACGGCAACGGCTTCTCCGTCCGCGAGGTCATCGAGACCGTGCGCCAGGTGACCGGGCACCCGATCCCGGAGGTCATGGCACCGCGCCGCGGCGGAGACCCGGCGGTCCTGGTCGCCTCGGCCGAGACCGCCCGGGAGCGGCTCGGCTGGAACCCGTCCCGCGCGGATCTCGCGGGGATCGTCGCGGACGCGTGGGAGTTCGCACAGAACGTAGCGAAGGGGTAGCAGTGGACCAGGTGGGGGTACGTGAGGGCTTCGAGGAGCTGTACGGTGCCGCGCCCGAGGGCGTCTGGGCGGCGCCGGGCCGCGTCAATCTGATCGGCGAGTACACGGACTTCAACGAGGGGTTCGTGATGCCGCTCGCGCTGCCGCACACGGCGGTCGCGGCGGTGTCCCGCCGGTCCGACGGGGTGCTGCGGCTGCACTCGGCGGACATCGACGGACCGGTCGTCGAACTGCGCGTCGACGAGCTGGTGCCCCGCTCGGACACCGGCTGGGCCGCGTATCCGGCGGGGGTGGTGTGGGCGCTGCGCGAGGCGGGCCACGCCGTCGGCGGCGCGGACATCCACCTGGCCTCCACGGTCCCCACCGGCGCGGGCCTGTCCTCCTCGGCGGCCCTGGAGGTCGTCACGGCCCTCGCCCTGGACGAGTTGTACGGACTCGGGCTCAGCCGCCCCGAGCTGGCACTGCTCGCACAGCGCGCGGAGAACGACTTCGTCGGCGTGCCGTGCGGGGTCATGGACCAGACGGCGTCGGCGTGCTGCGTCGAGGGCCACGCCCTGCACCTCGACTGCCGTGACCTGTCGATCCGCCAGGTCCCCTTCGACCTCGCCTCCCAGGGCCTCGAACTCCTGGTCGTCGACACCCGGGTGAAGCACGCTCTCGGGGACGGGGCGTACGCCGAACGGCGCGCGGGCTGCGAGGAGGGGGCACGGCAGCTGGGCGTCTCCCATCTGCGCGATGTCGCGTACGAGGAGCTCGACGCGGCCCTCGCCCGGCTCTCCGACGAACGAGTCCGCCGCTACGTCCGCCACGTCGTCTCCGACGACCACCGGGTGGACCGGGTCATCGCCCTGCTCGACGCGGGCGACGTCCGGGCGATCGGACCGGTCCTGACGGACGGTCACGCCTCGCTGCGCGACGATCTGCGGATCTCCTGCGCCGAGCTGGATCTTGCGGTTTCGGCGGCGAACGCCGCGGGAGCCCTCGGGGCGCGGATGACGGGCGGCGGTTTCGGTGGTTCCGCGGTCGTGCTGGTGGAGTCGGCCGACGTCGACACCGTCACCAAGGCGGTCACGGAGGCGTTCGCCGCGGCGGGCTTCACCGCTCCCCGGGTGTTCCCGGCGGTTCCTTCGGCGGGGGCCCGGCGTATCGGCTGACCCGGGGCCGCTGCCCTGGACCCCCGCTCCTCAAAATGCCGGAGGGGCTGAACCCGACGCCGGTGGGGGTGAGAAGCGCTCTGCCGTCAGCCCCAGCGCTTCGTCAGCGTGTACTCCGTGATCCCCGGCGGATAGCCGGGGATCACGCACACCACGTCGTACCCCTGCTTGCGGTAGAAGTCCGGGGCCTGGAAGTCCCAGGTCTCCAGGCGGGCGGCGCGGCAGCCGCGTTCCGCGGCGGCGGCCTCGGCCTCCGCGAGGAGCCGGCCGCCGAGGCCCGCGCCCCGGTGCCGGTCGTCGACCCACAGGTAGGTGACGTGCAGCCAGGTCGTCCAGGTGTGACCGGCCAGACCGCCGGCCAGCTCGCCGGCCTCGTCCATGGCCCAGACCTGGATCGGGAGTTCACGCTCATCCGGGGTTCCACGCAGCGCGCGCAGCACAGGGGACGCCGCCGTGTTCGTGTCCAGCAGTCGCCTGCGGAGCAGATCCCGACGGTCTTTGTCGTCTCCTGTCTCGATACGAAACATACGGCTCACCATAAACGGGCCGTCCAACCAGTTCTGCAAATTGCCTTCCGCTCCCGGCCCCCAGCCGTACTCTGATGAACAGTGCCGGTGGGGGCCGGTGCTGATCAGGGGGCGAGACAGTCGGGTACGACGCCCGAAGTGGGGGTAGCACTTCCAGCACGGCGGCGGCCGTGCGGCGGCGGCACCTCGTTTTCGGGTCGCAAGCGGGCTCGGAATCTCTTCGGGCGCCGTACCCGTACGGACCGTCCCCCGACAGTGGGGGTTTCTGTGGTTCGCATCCGAGTACTGGTCGTCGACGACCACCGCATCTTCGCCGAGTCGCTCGCCGCCGCTCTCGCGGCCGAGCCCGACGTGGACGTGTCCGCCGCGGGCAGCGGTCCCGCCGCGCTGCGCTGCCTCGAGCGCGCGGCGGCGGAGGGCCGCCGTTTCGACGTGCTGCTCGTCGACGCGGACCTGGGCGGCAATCTGCCCGGCATGCGTCCGGCGGTGCCCGTCCAGGAGAGCAACGAGGACGGTCTGGTGGACGGCATCTCGCTCGTCGCCGGGGTGCGCTCCGGGCAGCCGAGCGTGCGGACCGTCGTGCTGGCCGAGAAGGACGATCCGCGCCGGGCCGCGCTCGCCCTGCAGGCCGGGGCCTCGGGGTGGGTCGCCAAGGACTGTTCGCTGTCGCGGCTGCTCACCGTCATACGGGGTGTGCTGCGCGACGAGACCCATCTGCCGCCCGCCCTGCTCACCGGGGTGCTCCGGGAGCTCACCGCCGCGCGCAAGCACCGGACCGAGAGCGAGCGGCTCGTCGAGTCGCTGACGCCGCGGGAGCGCGAGGTGCTGCGGTGCATGGTCGCGGGGCTCGGGCGCAAGGCGGTGGCGGAGCGGCTCTTCCTCTCCCCCCACACCGTCCGCACGCATATGCAGAACGTTCTCGGGAAGCTCGGCGTGCACTCCACCCTCGCCGCCGTGGCCCTGGCCAGGCGCGCCGGGGTCGGACCCGTCGACCTAACCGGGGATATTGTCGAACGGGGCGGTCAACTGGCGTAGCAGTCCGGCCAGTTCACCGCGCTGTGCCCTGCTCAGCTCGGCGAGGATCGCCCGCTCCTGGTCGAGCAGACCCGCCAGCGCCTGGTCGGCGCGGTCGCACCCCTCGTCCGTGAGGCGGACGAGCACGCCCCTGCGGTCGCTCGGGTCCGGGAGGCGCTCCACGAGACCCTTCTTGGTGAGACGGTCGATGCGGTTCGTCATCGTGCCCGAGGTGACGAGCGTCTGTGTGAGCAGTTGCCCGGGGGAGAGCTGATACGGGGACCCCGCGCGCCGCAGCGCCGTCAGGACGTCGAACTCCCAGGGCTCCAGGCTGTGCTCGGCGAACGCCAGCCGGCGCGCACGGTCCAGATGCCGGGCCAGTCTGCTCACCCGGCTGAGCACCTCGAGCGGTTCCACGTCGAGGTCCGGGCGCTCCCGGCGCCACGCAGCCACCAGCCGATCGACCTCGTCCTCCATGACGATCAGTGTAGTGGTTGTGTCGACATGAAGTCTCTTGATATGGAGTCTCTCGATATAAAGTATCTCGATATGAACTCTCTTGACGTCGAGAGATTTTTTCTGGGAGGCTGGAGCCCGAACGGTCCGGCAACCGCTGTCCCCTTCCGCGGTCCGCGACCTCTGCGGCGACTTCCGAGGAGGCCACCCATGACTGCCGCCACCACCCCCGGCTGGGACCCCGGCCAGTATCTGCGCCACTCGCGGCACCGAGCCCGCCCCTTCGCGGACCTTCTCGCCCAGGTCCCGGAGATCCCCGGCGACCCGGCACGCGTCGCCGACCTCGGCTGCGGCCCCGGCAACGTCACCGTCCAGCTCGCCGACCGCTGGCCCACCGCCCACATCACCGGGTACGACAACTCGGCCGAGATGCTCGCGAGGGCCGAGGAGTACGCCGGCCCCGTCACCGGCGGCGGACGCCTCGACTTCGCCCACGCCGACCTCACCGACTGGGCGCCCACCGAGACGTACGGCCTGATCACCTCGAACGCCGCGCTCCAGTGGGTGCCGGGCCACCTGGAGTCGTTCCCCGGCTGGCTCGACGCGCTCGCGCCCGGTGGCGTCCTGGCCTTCCAGATGCCCCACAACACCGACGCCCCGCTGCACGTCCTGCTGCGCGAACTGGCCTCCTCCCCCCGCTGGAAGGGCCGTCTCGGCGACACCCTGCGTCCCGCGGACTCGGTCCACGACCCGCTCGTCTACCTGGACCGCCTGGAAGCCCTCGGCTGTCGGACGGACGTCTGGGAGACGACGTACATGCAACTGCTGACCGGGCCGGACCCGGTGCTCGACTGGGCGAAGGGGACCGCGCTGCGACCGGTGCTGACCGTCCTCGCGGACGATCCCGAGGCCCTGGACGCGTTCGTCGCCGCATACCGGGACCTGCTGCGCGACGCCTACCCGGCGCGGCCGTACGGCACGGTGCTGCCGTTCCGCCGGCTGTTCGCCGTGGCCCGGAAGGACGCCTGATGCTCGCCGCCCTCGACCATGTCCAGCTCGCCGCCCCGCCGGGTTCCGAGGACCGGCTGCGCGCGTACTACGCCGACGCGCTCGGCATGACCGAGATCCCCAAACCGCCCGTCCTCGCCGCCCGCGGGGGCTGCTGGTTCCAGGCGGGAGCCGTCCAGCTGCACCTCGGGATCGAGACCTCCTTCCGTCCCGCCAAGAAGGCCCACCCCGGACTGCGCGTCACCGGCATCGACGCCCACGCCGCGCGGATCGCGGCCACGGGCGCCCCCGTCACCTGGGACGAGGACCTGCCCGGCCACCGGCGCTTCTTCTCCGAGGACCCGGTCGGCAACCGCCTCGAATTCCTGGAGCCGCTCGTCCGCGCATGACGAGAAGCCCCCGGGGAGCTCGGCTCCCCGGGGGCTCTCCGTCGCCCTCGCGCCGGCCGCCCGGAACGCGAGGCCGGGAGAATGCTGCCGCCCTCGCGCTCTCCGCCCTCGCGCTCTAGGCCTTCCGATGCCCTATCAACCGCGGCTTCGGCTCCAGGCCGTCCAGGCCGTGCCACGCCAGATTCACCAGATGCGCGGCCACCTCCGCCTTGCGCGGCTTGCGGACGTCCAGCCACCACTGGCCCGTCAGCGCGACCATGCCCACCAGGGCCTGGGCGTACAGCGGCGCCAGCTTCGAGTCGAAGCCGCGGCTCTTGAACTCGCGGCCCAGGATGTCCTCCACCTGGGTGGCGATGTCCGAGATCAGCGACGCGAACGAACCCGTCGACTGGGGGATGGGGGAGTCACGGACGAGGATGCGGAAGCCGTCCGTGTACTCCTCGATGTAGTCCAGGAGGGCGAACGCGGCCTGCTCGCACAGCTCGCGCGGATGGCCCGCCGTCAGCGAACTGGTCACCATGTCAAGGAGCCGGCGCATCTCGCGGTCCACCACCACCGCGTACAGACCCTCCTTGCCGCCGAAGTGCTCATAGACCACCGGCTTGGAGACACCGGCCTTCGCCGCGATCTCCTCCACCGACGTGCCCTCGAAGCCCTTGGCCGCGAACAGGGTGCGGCCGATCTCCAGCAGCTGCTGACGGCGCTCGGCGCCGGTCATGCGGGTGCGGCGCGCACGCCGCGGCTTTTCACTGCTGCTCGGGGTGCTGCTGGAGTCGGTCGCCACGCCGTCAATCATGCCGCTTCAGCGGTTTCCGTCTTGCGTCGGGAGCTGTTCCCGTCGTCGCTGCGGCGCGAATCGATACGCGAGCGTGACGGCCAGCGCACGTCGTACGCCCAGCCGAGCTGCTCGCACCAGCGGATGATCCGGGCCGAGGAGTCGATCTGGCCGCGGTCCACACCGTGCCGGGCCGACGTCGGGTCGGCGTGGTGCAGGTTGTGCCAGGACTCGCCGCACGAGAGCACCGCCAGCCACCACACGTTGCCCGAGCGGTCACGCGACTTGAAGGGGCGCTTGCCGACCGCGTGGCAGATCGAGTTGATCGACCAGGTGACGTGGTGCAGCAGCGCCACCCGGACGAGGGAGCCCCAGAAGAACCCGGTGAACGCGCCCCACCACGACATCGTCGCCAGACCGCCGATCAGCGCCGGCAGAGCGAGCGAGAGCAGCGTCCAGAGGATGAACTGACGCGAGATCGCCCGGATCACCGGGTCCTTGACCAGATCCGGCGCGTACTTCTCCTGAGACGTCCGCTCCTCGTCGAACATCCATCCGATGTGTGCCCACCACAGGCCCTTCATCAGCGCCGGAACCGTCTCGCCGTAACGCCACGGCGAGTGCGGGTCACCTTCCGCGTCGGAGAACTTGTGGTGCTTGCGGTGGTCGGCGACCCAGCGCACGAGCGGGCCCTCGACCGCCATGGACCCCGCGATCGCGACCGCGATCCGCAAGGGGCGCTTCGCCTTGAAGGAGCCATGCGTGAAGTAGCGGTGATAGCCGATCGTGACGCCGTGGCAACCCAGGTAATAGAAGAAGACCATCAGGCCGAGATCCAGCCAGCTCACCCCCCAGCCCCAGACCAGCGGCACCGCCGCGAGCAGCGCGAGGAACGGGACGGTGATGAAGAGGAGAAGGGTGAGCTGTTCGAGTGACCCCTTCTTCTCGCCGCCGAGGGTGGCGGCGGGGAGCGAGGTGTCGTCGTCGTCCGCCCGCGGGGCGTCGTCGATCACATCGGAACTCGTGGTCATGGGCGTCCCCTGTGGGGTTCGAGGGTGAGGAGCGGCGGGGAAGGGTGTCCGGGTGCGAAACCCAGGGTCCCCCCGTCGTCCGACGGGAATACCTACGGGTCCGTAACCTACGGCGTCGTAAGTATGTCAGCGCGTAGCCCGGCGGCAAGAGCCCGTGAGCCTGCACGTCCGAGGGGACACCTATCCTTGGTATCGGTCGGACAGCGCGGTCCGTTCTGATTTCTTCCCGGATGCCACCTCCCTAAGCGGCACCCGCCGCGCGCGGTCGCCACCCGGGTTCCCTCCCAGACGAGCTTCAGACGAGATTCCCCCACTCTTCAGACGAGCTTCAACACTGCAAGGAGCCGCACCTGTGAGCAGTGCCGACGACCAGACCACGACGACCAGCAGCGCACTGCGCGCCGACATCCGCCGCCTGGGCGATCTGCTCGGTGAGACCCTCGTACGGCAGGAGGGCCCCGAGCTCCTGGAACTGGTCGAGAAGGTCCGCCGCCTGACCCGCGAGGACGGCGAGGCCGCCGCCGAACTGCTGCGCGGCACCGAACTGGAGACCGCCGCCAAGCTGGTCCGCGCCTTCTCGACCTACTTCCACCTCGCCAACGTCACCGAGCAGGTGCACCGCGGCCGCGAACTGCGCGCCAAGCGCGCCGCCGAGGGCGGCCTCCTCGCCCGTACGGCCGACCGGCTCAAGGACGCCGACCCCGAGCACCTGCGCCAGACGGTCAAGAACCTCAACGTGCGCCCCGTGTTCACCGCCCACCCCACCGAGGCGGCCCGGCGCTCGGTCCTCAACAAGCTGCGGCGCATCGCCGCGCTCCTTGAGACCCCGGTCATCGAGGCCGACCGCCGCCGCCACGACACCCGCCTCGCCGAGAACATCGACCTGGTGTGGCAGACGGACGAACTCCGGGTGGTCCGCCCCGAGCCCGCCGACGAGGCGCGCAACGCCATCTACTACCTCGACGAGCTGCACGCCGGCGCCGTCGGCGACGTCCTGGAGGACCTCACCGCCGAACTGGAACGCGTCGGCGTCGTCCTCCCGGACGAGACCCGGCCCCTCACCTTCGGCACCTGGATCGGCGGCGACCGCGACGGCAACCCGAACGTCACCCCCGACGTCACCTGGGACGTCCTGATCCTCCAGCACGAACACGGCATCAACGACGCCCTGGAACTCATCGACGAGCTCCGGGGCTTCCTGTCGAACTCCATCCGCTACACCGGCGCGACGGAGGACCTGCTGGAATCCCTCCAGACCGACCTGGAGCGCCTGCCGGAGATCAGCCCCCGCTACAAGCGCCTCAACGCCGAGGAGCCCTACCGCCTCAAGGCCACCTGCGTCCGGCAGAAGCTGGAGAACACCAAGCTCCGCCTCGCCAAGGGCACGCCCCACGAGGACGGCCGCGACTACCTCGGCACCGCCGAACTGCTGCGCGACCTCACCCTCATCCAGACCTCGCTGCGCGAGCACCGCGGCGGCCTGATCGCCGACGGCCGCATGAACCGCACCATCCGCACGCTGGCCGCCTTCGGCCTCCAGCTCGCCACCATGGACGTACGCGAGCACGCGGACGCCCACCACCACGCCCTCGGCCAGCTCTTCGACCGCCTCGGCGAGGAGTCCTGGCGCTACGTGGACATGCCGCGCGACTACCGCGCCAAGCTCCTCGCCAAGGAACTGCGCTCCCGGCGCCCGCTCGGCCCCACCCCCGCGCCGCTCGACGCCGCCGGCCAGAAGACCCTCGGTGTGTTCGAGACCGTCAAGAAGGCCCTGAAGATCTTCGGGCCCGAGGTCATCGAGTCGTACATCATCTCGATGTGCCAGGGCGCCGACGACGTCTTCGCCGCCGCCGTCCTCGCCCGCGAGGCCGGACTGCTCGACCTGCACGCCGGCTGGGCGAAGATCGGCATCGTGCCGCTCCTGGAGACCACCGACGAGCTCAAGGCCGCGGACACGATCCTGGAGGACATGCTCTCCGACCCCTCGTACCGCCGTCTGGTGGCACTGCGCGGGGACGTCCAGGAGGTCATGCTCGGCTACTCCGACTCCTCCAAGTTCGGCGGCATCACCACCTCGCAGTGGGAGATCCACCGCGCCCAGCGCCGACTGCGCGACGTCGCCCACCGCTACGGCGTACGCCTGCGGCTCTTCCACGGCCGCGGCGGCACCGTCGGCCGCGGCGGCGGCCCCTCGCACGACGCGATCCTCGCGCAGCCCTGGGGCACCCTGGAGGGCGAGATCAAGGTGACCGAGCAGGGCGAGGTCATCTCCGACAAGTACCTGGTCCCCTCGCTGGCCCGCGAGAACCTCGAACTGACGGTCGCCGCCACCCTCCAGGCGTCCGCCCTGCACACCTCGCCCCGCCAGTCCGACGAGGCGCTGGCCCGCTGGGACGCCGCGATGGACGTCGTCTCCGACGCCGCCCACTCCGCCTACCGGCGGCTCGTCGAGGACCCCGACCTGCCGACGTACTTCCTCGCCTCCACGCCGGTCGACCAGCTCGCCGACCTGCACCTGGGCTCGCGGCCCTCCCGCCGCCCCGGCTCGGGCGTCTCGCTCGACGGACTGCGCGCCATCCCTTGGGTCTTCGGCTGGACCCAGTCGCGGCAGATCGTGCCCGGCTGGTTCGGCGTCGGCTCCGGTCTCAAGGCACTGCGCGAAGCGGGCCTGGACACCGTGCTCGACGAGATGCACGAGCAGTGGCACTTCTTCCGGAACTTCCTCTCGAACGTCGAGATGACCCTCGCGAAGACCGATCTGCGGATCGCCCGCCACTA
This sequence comes from Streptomyces sp. NPDC002742, assembly GCF_042888885.1. Taxonomy (NCBI): domain Bacteria; kingdom Bacillati; phylum Actinomycetota; class Actinomycetes; order Kitasatosporales; family Streptomycetaceae; genus Streptomyces; species Streptomyces sp. NPDC002742. Next base: position 74,949 of record NZ_JBIAQF010000022.1, on the reverse strand, counting down.
CGTCGACACCCTCGTCCCGGACGAGCTCAAGCACGTGTTCGCCACCATCGAGGCGGAGCACGAGCTGACCGTCCGCGAGGTACTGCGCATCACCGGCGGGGAGAAGCTGCTCGACACCCACCCGGTGCTCCAGCAGACCTTCGCCATCCGTGACGCCTACCTGGACCCGATCTCCTACCTCCAGGTCGCCCTCCTCAAGCGCCAGCGCGACGAGGCGGCGGCGGGGCAGCACGCGGACCCGCTGCTCTCGCGGGCCCTGCTGCTGACGGTCAACGGTGTGGCGGCGGGACTGCGCAACACCGGCTGACCGGGCGACACCGGCCGAAGACCAGAGAAGGCGCCCTCCGCACTCGTATCCGTACGAGCGCGGAGGGCGCCTTCCGCTGTCCGTGTGTGTCCGTGCGGATGCCCACAGGCGGGGCGGCGAAGGGTGTGCCTACAGGGCCAGGAACGTGGCCGTCAGCAGCGCGATCCCCGTCCCCGCCATCAGCCAGGCCGCGCGGGTCCGCCCCAGACCGCCCGCTACCACCACCGAGGCGAGCAGCAGGGCGCCGGCCAGCGGCACCCAGGCGTAGAGCAGGCCGGCCGGACCGCTGCGTACGACCTCGTCGCTGCCGGGCTTCACCGTGACCGTGTAGGTCCCGCCCTTCCGCACCGCCACCGACTGGTCGATGACGACGCGGGCCCGCGCCCGTGAACCCGGCGACACCGGCGTGTACGGCCCCGAGCACACCTCGCCCGAGCACGCCCGCACGGCGATCGTGCCCTGCTCCCGGCCCTTGCTCAGCATCACGTGCTGTGCGGTGCCCCAGGAGGCCCAGACACCCGCGATCAGGATGAGCCCGGTGACCAGGCCCATCACCGCGAGCTGCCCGAAGCGCAGCGCCGCGTACGCGCTCTGACTGGAGGTGACGGCACGCATGGCGGGGATCATTGGCCATGGCCGCGCACTCGGTCAACTCCGGTGGGGGACAAGTCGGCAGTTGTACGGGTACATCGACCGCCCGGCCGTCCCCCGCGATCTTCCCGGCCGTCCCCCGCGATCTTCCCGGCCGTTCCGCGCGGTCTTCCCGGCCGTTCCGCGCGGTCTTCCCGCCCGCCCCCGCGGTCCTTCCCGGCCGTACCTCAGGAGTTGTACGTGCTCTGGGCCCGCTCCAGGCCCTCGATCACCAGAGCCTCCACCGCGTCCGCCGCACGGTCCACGAAGTAGTCCAGCTCCTTGCGCTCGGCCGACGCGAAGTCCTTCAGCACGAAGTCCGCGACCTGCATACGGCCCGGAGGGCGCCCGATGCCGAACCGCACCCGGTGATAGTCCGCGCCCATCGCCTTCGTCATGGACTTCAGGCCGTTGTGGCCGTTGTCCCCGCCGCCCAGCTTCAGCCGCAGCATGCCGTAGTCGATGTCCAGCTCGTCATGGACCGCCACGATGTTCGCCGTCGGCACCTTGTAGAAGTCCCGCAGCGCGGTCACCGGACCACCCGACAGGTTCATGTACGACATCGGCTTGGCCAGGATCACCCGGCGGTTCGCCGGACCGGGCGGCCCGATCCGGCCCTCGATCACCTGGGCCTGCGCCTTGCCGGCCCGCTTGAACTTCCCGCCGACCCGGCCCGCCAGCAGATCGGCCACCATGAAGCCCACGTTGTGCCGGTTCATGGCGTACTCGGGGCCCGGGTTGCCGAGGCCCACGATCAGCCAGGGCGCGTTGGCGTCGGTCGTCACGTCCGTGTCTCCCATGTGTCCTTGATACGCGGCAGCCGCCGCTCCCGACAGGAGCGGCGGCTGACACAGATGAAGATTCCCGGGGGGATCAGGCCTCGGCGGCCGCGGTCTCGCCCTCGGCGGCCGGCTCCTCGGCCTGCGCCGACAGGACCTGGATGACGACCGCGTCCTCGTCGATCGCCAGCGTGGTGCCCTTGGGGAGCTTGATGTCCTTGGCGTGGATGGAGGCACCGGCCTCCAGGCCCGCGATGGAGACGGTGACCGACTCCGGGATGTGGGTGGCCTCGGCCTCGACCGTCAGGGTGTTCAGCACGTTCTCGACGAGGAAGCTGCCCGGGGCCAGCTCGCCCTCGGTGTGCACGAAGACCTCGACGGTGACCTTCTCGCCGCTCTTCACGAGGAGCAGGTCGACGTGGTCGAGGCTGCCCTTGATGGCGTCACGCTGGACGGCCTTCGGGATCGCGAGCTGGGTCTTGCCCTCGAGCTCCAGGGTGAGCAGGACGTTCGCGGTACGCAGGGCGAGCTGCAGCTCGTGGCCCGGGAGCGTGATGTGGAGCGGCTCGGTGCCGTGACCGTAGACGACGGCGGGGACCTTGGCCTCGCGGCGGATGCGGCGGGCGGCGCCCTTGCCGAACTCGGTGCGGGTCTCGGCGGCGAGCTTGACCTCGGACATGTTCACTCCTCGTAGATCCTGGGGAAAGAGGTCACCCGGCCGAACCATCGGCCTGCTACGAAGAGCGCGTCGATAACGGATTGCCGCACAGAAGTGCGGCCTCCCTCGCCGAGCAACTGTGACAGCTTACGGGGCGGGGAGGCCGTACATGAAATCGATCTAGGCGACCGGCGGAGCCGAGGGTCAGTGCTCCTCGAACAGGCTCGTCACCGAGCCGTCCTCGAAGACCTCACGCACCGCGTTCGCGATCGTCGGCGCGATCGACAGCACCGTGATCTTGTCGAGCTCCAGCTCGCCCGGGGTCGGCAGGGTGTCCGTGAAGATGAACTCGCTGACCTTGGAGTTCTTCAGACGGTCGGCCGCCGGACCGGAGAGCACGCCGTGCGTGGCCGTCACGATGACGTCCTCCGCGCCGTGCGCGAACAGCGCGTCCGCCGCGGCGCAGATGGTGCCACCCGTGTCGATCATGTCGTCGACGAGCACGCAGACGCGGCCCTTCACATCACCGACCACCTCGTGGACGGTGACCTGGTTGGCGACGTCCTTGTCGCGGCGCTTGTGCACGATGGCCAGCGGAGCGTCGAGACGGTCGCACCAGCGGTCGGCGACCCGCACGCGGCCGGCGTCCGGGGAGACGACGGTGAGCTTGGACTTGTCGACCTTGGCGCCCACGTAGTCCGCGAGGATCGGCAGCGCGAACAGGTGGTCCACCGGGCCGTCGAAGAAGCCCTGGATCTGGTCCGTGTGCAGATCGACCGTGAGGATGCGGTCCGCACCGGCCGTCGCCATCAGGTCCGCGACCAGACGCGCCGAGATCGGTTCACGTCCGCGGTGCTTCTTGTCCTGACGGGCGTAACCGTAGAAGGGCACGATCACCGTGATGCTCCGGGCGGAGGCCCGCTTCAGAGCGTCGATCATGATCAACTGCTCCATGATCCACTTGTTGATCGGAGCCGTGTGGCTCTGCATCAGGAAGCAGTCGGCGCCGCGCGCGGACTCCTGGTAGCGGATGTAGATCTCACCGTTGGCGAAGTCGAAGGCCTTCGTCGGGACAACCCCGACACCCAGCTGGTGGGCGACCTCCTCGGCAAGCTCGGGGTGGGCGCGGCCGGAGAAGAACATCATCTTCTTCTCGCCGGTCGTCTTGAACCCGGTCACAGCACTGTCTCCTCAGAGGTCTTCTGCATGAGAGGTCTTCTCAGCTGGGTTGCGAGAGGGCTTCTCAGCTGGGGTGCGGGTGTGCACTTATCACGGTACGCCGTCCCGGACGCACCGCTTTCCGGTCAGCCTTCGCCGGCCGTCTCCCGGGAGGCGGTCTCCGCGGCCTTCGCCGCCGCGCTTCCCGGACGCTTGCGGGCCACCCAGCCCTCGATATTCCGCTGCTGGCCACGGGCCACGGCCAGCGAGCCGGGCGGCACGTCCTTGGTGATGACCGAGCCCGCCGCGGTGTACGCGCCGTCCCCGACCGTGACAGGAGCCACAAACATGTTGTCCGAACCCGTACGGCAGTGCGAGCCGATCGTCGTGTGGTGTTTGTCCTGCCCGTCGTAGTTCACGAACACGCTCGCGGCACCGATGTTCGAGTACTCGCCGATCGTCGCGTCGCCCACGTACGACAGGTGCGGGATCTTCGTGCCCTCGCCGATCGTCGCGTTCTTCGTCTCGACGTACGTACCGACCTTGGCCTTCAGACCGATCCGCGTCCCCGGACGGAGATACGCGAACGGTCCCACGCTCGCCTGCGGACCCACCTCGGCGCTGACGGCCACGGTGTTGTCGACACGGGCACCGGCACCCACCCGGGTGTCCTTCAGGCGGCAGTTGGGCCCCACCTCGGCACCCTCGGCGACATGCGTGGCGCCCAGGAGCTGTGTCCCGGGGTGCACGATCGCGTCCTGCTCGAAGGTGACCGTCACGTCGACCCAGGTCGTCGCGGGGTCGATGACGCTGACGCCGGCCAGCATGGCCCCGGTGAGCAGCCGGTCGTTCAGGGTGCGGCGCGCCTCGGCGAGCTGCACGCGGTTGTTGATGCCGGCGATCTCGCGGTGGTCGGCGGCGACGGCCGCGCCGACGCGGTGCCCGGCCTCGCGCAGGATCCCGAGGACGTCCGTCAGGTACTCCTCGCCCTGGCTGTTGTCCGTCCGGACCTTGCCGAGCGCGTCGGCGAGCAGCTGTCCGTCGAACGCGAAGACACCCGAGTTGATCTCACGGATCGCGCGCTGCGAGTCGCTCGCGTCCTTGTGCTCGACGATCGCGGTGACCGCGCCGCTGGCGCCGTCCCGCACGATGCGGCCGTAGCCGGTGGCGTCGGGGACCTCGGCGGTCAGCACGGTGACGGCGTTGCCGTCGGCGCTGTGGGTCGAGGCGAGTGCGAGCAGGGTCTCGCCGCTGAGCAGGGGGGTGTCGCCGCAGACCACGACGACGGTGCCGTCCACGCCCTCGCCGAGCTCTTCGAGGGCCATCCGTACGGCGTGCCCGGTGCCGTTCTGCTGGGCCTGCACCGCGGTCCGGACGCCCGGGTCGATCTCCGCGAGGTGCGCGACGACCTTCTCGCGGGCGTGCCCCACGACGACGACGAGGTTCTCGGGATCCAAGTCGCGTGCGGCGGCGAGCACATGGCCGACGAGGGAGCGTCCGCAGATGTCGTGCAGGACCTTGGGTGTGGCCGATTTCATACGGGTGCCCTCACCCGCTGCGAGAACGACGACGGCTGCCGGGCGATTGGCGCTCACGGGGTTGCCCTTCGGCTTCGGATGACTGGGGTGTGGACATCCGCAGGATACCGGGGCGAATCAGGAGGGATGTGGGAGAGGGCCCTGACGGAGCTTGTCAGGGCCCTCTCCGCAGGCTCCCGGGGAAGGAATCGAACCCTCATTCAATGGACCAAAACCATTTGTCCTGCCATTAGACGACCCGGGATGGTATGCACGCTATGTCCGATTCGATTCATCGGCTTCGCGTGCGGACAACACTATGCCGTACCACCAGCCTTCGATGCGACGGTACAAGTCGGCGCCACCGCGCACGCCGACTCGAAGGCAGCCGTGGTAACGCTCGTTGGTGTTCTTGCGGTTCGTGCGCGGATTGTGCTTCTTGATAGAGGTCTTGAGGAGATCGGCCGTCTCGATGTCGACGTGCTCCGCCCAGAACTTCTCGGCGGCTGCAGTGTCGGCGGTCTCATGGATGTGCACCGCGAACCGGAGATGTTCCCGCTCGACCCCGAGCAGGTGCAGCCACGCCAGGAAGACGGTGATCATGTCCGGATCGCTGTTCACGAAGACGATGCGCTCTTGTCGGCGGTAGGGCTTGCTCTTGGATCCCTCGGCCCAATAAAGGCCCACACCCACGAGGAAGAGTTCTCGGTCGGTCATGGCGCCGATTTCCTCGGCCGCCGCGCGCTTGGTCCGCCGGCGTTCCTCCTCCCGCTTCCGGAGCGTGGCCTCCCAGCCGCTCTTGGCGATCGCCGAAGCCTCCTCGCGGGTCCGCGTCCGCCGCTCCGGCTGCGGCAGATCCCGTACCCAAAGCGAGATCGAACTCTTCGAGCAGCCCAGTTCCACCTGGATCCGGTCGTACGTCCAGCCCTGGACGCGTAGCTCGCGGGCCCTGTCGCGGAGGTCGTCCTTCGCCCGCGGGCGCTTGGTCCAGTCCGGTGGTGGCTCGCCCTGGAGAAGGCGGTTGAGGATGTCGTTGTTGTAGATGTGCAGTCGGTCACGGATCTGACGGCGGCTGAGTCCCGCTCGTCGAAGCGTGATCGCTTGTTCCCGCATGGTCTCGAAATCCGCGTACTTGCTCGGGGAATTTGCCATAGGCGTACCGTCCGGCCGGAATGTGAACTTCCGGGGTCGAACGATGATCGATTCAGCAGTTCGAGGGATATCGGTTGGTTTCGCTTCTGTTCGATGGTGGGGTGTGGTGTAGGCCGGTAGGCAAAACTCACCGGAAATGGGCCGGGGGGCGACCGTAGGCTGGAGGCATGACCACGACGGGGGAAGAGCGCACCGCGGCCGGGACCGGCCCGTGGTGGTGGGTCGGATGGCGTAGTGCGGTGTTGGACGCGGGGCTCGCTCTGGCGTCCGCGGTCGAGTGCGGGGGCGAGGGGGTCCGCTTCGCGCACGACGCGGGACTGCCCGCTCCGGTGGGCGTCGTCTTCGGGGTGATCGCCGGGTCCGTGCTGCTGGTGCGGCGGAAGTGGCCGATCGCGGTCGTCCTGGTGTCCATCGCGATCACGCCCGCCCAGATGGGCTATGTGATGGGACTCGTCGGGCTGTACACGCTCGCCGCGTCCGAACTGCCGCGGCGCATCATCGCGGCGCTGGCGGGGATGTCCTTCGCCGGCATGCTGATCGTCACGTTCGTCCGGGCGCACCAGGGCGTGGTGCGCGGGGATGTGGCGATGGGGGACTGGTTCGTCCCGTTCGCCTCCCTCACGACGGCGATCGGGATGACCGCGCCACCCGTGCTGCTCGGGCTGTACATGGGGGCCAGGCGGCGGCTGATGGAGAGCCTGTGGGAGCGGGCGGACTCGCTGGAGCGGGAGCTGCAGCTGCTCGCGGAGCGGGCCGAGGAGCGGGCCGAGTGGGCGCGCAACGAGGAGCGCACCCGGATCGCGCGGGAGATGCACGACGTGGTCGCGCATCGGGTCTCGCTGATGGTGGTGCACGCGGCGGCCCTTCAGGCGGTCGCGCGGAAGGATCCCGAGAAGGCCGTGAAGAACGCCGCCCTGGTGGGGGACATGGGGCGTCAGGCGCTCACGGAGCTGCGGGAGATGCTGGGCGTGCTGCGTACGGGGAACGGGGTGGACGCGCGGGTTCCGTCGGTCCCGCTGGCGGCGGTGGGGGCGGCCGCGGCCGCCGCGGCGTCGCGGGCGGCGGACGACACCGGGGCCGGTGAGGGGCCGAGCCTGGCCGAGATCGACGAGCTGATCGGGCAGTCGGCGGCGGCGGGGATGGTCGTGGCGCTGTCGGTCGAGGGGGACCTGCGCGCGTACGCCCGGGAGATCGAGCAGACCGCCTACCGGGTGGTGCAGGAGGCGTTGACGAACGTCCACAAGCACGCGGCGGGGGCGAAGACGTACGTCCGGCTGGCGCATCGGGTGTCCGAGATCGCGATGCAGGTGGAGAACGAGTGTCCGCCGGAGGTGGGGGTGGGGTCGTCCGTGCGGTTGCCGAGCGGGGGGAACGGGTTGCTGGGCATGAAGGAGCGGGTGGCCGCTCTGGGGGGCGTGTTCGTGTCGGGGCCCACGGACGCGGGCGGGTTCCGGGTGTCGGCGGTGATCCCGGCGTAGCTCGCCTCTGGCGTTTCGCGGTTCGGGTGCGGCGGGTGGGTCGGGGCCGTGCCGGTACATCCGCCCGCATCCGGACGGATCCCACCGGCGTTTCGAGGTGGGGGTGGGTGCTGATCCGTCCGGCCTGCGGGCATTCGATGTACCGGCGTCCCCTGCCGCGCGTCCCCTGCCGCGCGTACCCGGCTGCGGGTGCGCGGTGGCTTGGGTGCAACCCCACCCTCACGCGCGTGAAAATTCAGCCCCTCCGCTGTTTGAGGAGCGGGGTCCGGGGCGGAACCCCAGGGTCGGGACGGGTAGGGGCGGAGGGGGCGGAAACGGCCCTGGGGCCTCGGGCCGGCGTGAGCCGGGTGGGTGGTCAGGTTGCGGTGAGGCGGGCTGGGGCCGTGCCGGTGAGGAGGGTGGTGAGGGCGGCGTCGATGTGGGGGCCGAGATACCAGTCGCCGGTGTGGTCGAGGGTGTAGACCCGGCCCTCGGCGTCTATGGCGAGCAGGGCGTGGGAGTCGGACTCCTCGCCGATGGGGCAGACCTCGGTGTCGAGCGCGCGGCCGAGGTCGCCGAGGGTGCGGGCCATGTGCAGCCCGTGCAGGGGGTCGAGATGGAGCAGGGCGGGGGAGAGCTGGCGCCCGGGCCCCTTGGCGCCGACGCGCAGACCTCCGAACTCCGCCCACGCCTCGACCGCGGCGGGAAACACGGCGTGCCGGTGCCCGGCAGGCGACGCGTGTCCGCGCAGCTCGTCGGCCCAGTACTCGGCCTGCTTTATGTCCCAGCGTCCCGGCTGCCATCCCGCCGAGCGCAGTGCGGCGTCGACGGGTTCGGGGAAACGGGAGGCGGGTCCCCCCTGTCCGGCAGGGGGGAAGAGGCTGGAGGCGGCGCGGTCGGAGTGCATCTGCCCTTCGTTCGTCGAGGGATGGGACATCGGCGTCGCGGGACGCCGTCACAAGTACGTATGCGGGAGAAGGGGAGTTCAGGCGTCCGGTGCCGCCGGGTCGACGACGCGTACGCCGAAGTGGTCGCTGAGCGCCGTGCAGGAGCGGCAGGGCGCGGCGAAACTGCCGTGCAGCGGGTCGCCGTCCTCGCGGATGCGGCGCGCGGTGAGCTTGGCCCCCTTGAGGGCCTTGCGGGCCTCGCCGTTGGTCATCGGCTTGCGGGTGGCCCGCTTGCTGCGTTCGGTGTCGGCGGACGCGATGTGCCGGGAGATCAGGATGGCCTCGGCGCAGCGGCCGGTGAAGCGGTCGCGTTGGGCGTTCGTGAGGGTGTCGAGGAAGTCCTGGACCAGCGGGTGAAGAGCGGGTGGCTGGTCGCCGCGGGCGGCCGTGCCGGTGAGGGTGGCGCCGCGGACGGAGAGGGCGGCGGCGACGGTGGGGAGTATGCCGTCGCGGCGGTACAGCAAAGTCGGGGCGTGCAGCGCCTCGGCGCTGCTCCAGCCGACCCGGGGGTCCCCGGACGTGCCCGTATGCGTCGCATTCATGATCGTTTTTCCCTCCCGTGCATCCCCCGGTGCGGAGACAGACTGCCAAATGCGGTGGCGGGAGCGGTAGCTGGGGCGCCGCGACACGCCAGGTCTTCGGCTTACGGTCACTGCGGGGTGACGGCTGGTCACGGAACGGGAGGCCCGGTGACCGGTGTCGTACAACCGAATAGGCTGTCGACATCCGCGCTCCATCCAGCTATTGAGAACGCCGCAGGGGGCAACCGCCATGACGACAGGTCGGCTCGGGCTGGGGGCACCTCCCAGCCGCCAGGCTGCGGGACAAGCCGCGCCGCCGAACGCGGCCTACGCCGGGCAAGTCGTGCACTTCCCGGATCCGGTCCGGGCCGCACGCCATCCCGGAGGTGTACGGATCGACGAGCGCGGTTATCCCGACTTCTCGTTCTACGCGCGCGGCGCGGCGGAGATCGCCGAGCCCCCGGAGGGTTTCGGCGTCGACGAGTTGAGGCTGACGGACTACGTCTCCGCGAACGCCGCTCTCGCCGCGTCGGGTCACGATCTGTGGGACACGATCCCGTCGGTGGCGACGCCGCACGGCTGGACGTGGCATCACGTGGCGGGCACCCGGCGGCTGGAGTTGGTGCCTGTCGAGGTGAAGGCGCTGCTGCGGCATCACGGTGGTGTCGCGACCGCGGCCGTCGACCATTCCAAGCGGGGGACGCGGCCGTTGCAGGAGACGCGGCCCGCGCACTTCGGGCTGCCGAAGTCGTCGGTCGCGGTGACCGAGCAGCAGGTGCTGGGGGTCGAGGAGGACCTCGGCTACCGGCTGCCGGGCGCCTACCGGTCGTTCCTGAAGGCGGCGGGCGGGTGCGCGCCGGTCGGCGCGGCGCTCGACGCCGAGCTCGGACTGCTGGTGGACCAGCCGTTCTTCACGGTTCGCGACGAGGCCGCCGTCAATGACCTCGTGTATGTCAACAAGTGTCTGCGCGACCATCTGACCAAGGATTACCTGGGTGTCGGGTTCGTGCAGGGCGGTCTGCTGGCCGTGAAGGTGAAGGGCGACCGGATCGGTTCGGTCTGGTTCTGCGCGTTCGACGACGCCCGGGACCAGGATGCCTGGCAGGCGGCCGAGCGGGTGGAGCGGCTGCTGCTGCCGTGCGGTGACGACTTCGACCAGTTCCTGTCCCGGCTGGCCGGCGATCCGCCGGAGTTGGAGACGGTGGCGAATCTGATGGTGGACGGCGGGTTCGCCTACGCCGTGCCCGTGTCTTCGGCGTCTTCGGCGTCTTCTGTGGGGGAGTGACGTTGCGATGGTGACCTTTGCGCAGGCGCAGGAGCGTGCGGAAGAGTGGATCAACGGGGACGTGCCCGGATACCAGCACCGCGAGGTGCGGGTACGCGAGTTCGAACTCGGTTTTGTCGTATGGGCGGAGGACCGTGCCGAGGGTCCGCGTTCCGACGGGGGCGCGCAGCGGCTCGTCATCGCGCGGGACAGCGGGGAGGCCACGCTGTGGCCCGCGCTGCCGGTGGGTGAGGTCATCCGCCGGTACGAGGAGGAGTACGGGGCGCCGGACGCGTCCCCCGAACCGGCGCCGGCGCCCGCGGCCCGGGTCGACCTGAATCAGACGTCGTTCCTGCTGAGTCCCCCGGAGTGGCTGCAGGAGGCCGCGGACAGGATGGGGATTCCGGACCGGCGCGCGGGGTCGGGATCTTCGGGCTCCGACGGGGCGGGGTCGCGTGCGGCCGCCGCGGCGGACGGGTCCGTGAACGGGGCTTCGGGGGGCGGAGGTTCGCTGTCGGGTGCGCCGGGAGACTCCGGGGCGCACGGGTTGCCGTCCGCGCCGGGGGAGCATGCCGCTTCCCCGGCCGGGGCGCCGGGTGCGCGGTCCTCGTCCTACTCGGTTCCCGCCACCACGCCCGGTGTGCCGCCGGTTGCCGGCGGGGGTACGCCCTGGCCGGCCGCCGCGACCGGCGACGAGGAGGTTCCCGCTCCGCGGGACGCGATGCCGGACGTTCCCGCCGACGCGACCCCGTGGGCGGGGACGGACACGAACGCCGATCCCGGGGACGACCGTTCCGTACCGTTGCCGGCGACCGTGTTCGCGCCGCAGCTCTCCGACGTCGACGACTCCCGGACCCCGCCGCCCGCCGCGGCGTACGACCGGACCGCGATGATGTCCGGGGGCAGCCAACTCCCGCATACGACACTGGCACCGGTGGCCGGGGAGCCGAACTCCCCGGCGCCGTCAGGTTCTTCACCGGGGCACGGGCTGCCCGGCGGTCCGCCGCCCGGGGTGTCTTCGTACGGGTATCCGCAGGGGCCCGGCGCGCAGGGTCCGCCGCCCGGAGCCTCCGCGTACGGCTATCCGCAGGGTCCGGGCGCCGGCCGGGGCACACCGCCGCCCGGCGCCCCGGTCCCCGGTGGTCCGCAGGGGACGCCGCCGCCGGGTGCGCCCGCGTCCGGGTTCCCCCAGGGGCCGGGCACACCGCCGCCCGGCGCGCCGCCCGCTCCGGGTGCCGTCGGCACATCGCCGCCCGGCGCGCCGTCGCGGCCGCTTCCTCCGCACGCCGGTGACATCGCCGACGCCGCGACCAGCAAGGCGCAGGCGCCGCCCCGCGGGGCGCGCGGTGGCGGGGCGAGCGCCCCGCATCCGCCGAGCGCCCCGGGGGTCCCGGGTGGGCGGCCGGGCGGCACGCCTCAGCCGTCCGGGCCGGGCGCTCCGGGAACGCCCGCGGGCGGGTACGTGCCGACACAGCTCGTCTCGCAGCTCGGGCCGGACGGGCCCGAGGGGGTCCCAGGGGTGCCCGGTGCGCCCCGGCCGCCCGGCGCCACGCCTCCGGGCGGCGGAGTCCACCACGCCGCGACGATGCTGGCGGGGCCCGCGGTGGGCGGACCGGGTGCGCCGCAGCCGCCCGGCGTCCCTGGTGCGCCGGGGGTTCCGGGCGCACCCTGGCAGCAGGCCGGTCCCGGTGCGCCGCAGCCGCCCGGCGCCCCTGGCGCGCCGCAGCCTCATGGGGGCACGCCTCCCGGTGGGGTGCACCATGCCGCGACCATGTTCGCCCCGCCTCCCGTCGGGGGCCCGGGTGCGCCGCCGCCGCAGGCCCCCGGTATGCCGCCGGGTGTCCCTCAGCCCATGCCGGGGCAGCCCATGCCGGGGCAGCCCGTGCCCGGACAGCCCATGCCGGGGCAGCAGCCGCCCGCGTACGGCTATCCGCAGCCGGCGCAGCCGACCGTCGGGCCCGGCTATCAGGCCGTGCTGCGGTATCGGGCGCACGACGGGTCGGAGCAGCAGCTGATCCGGCGGTCCGCGCCGGGTACACCGCATCCGGAGTGGCAGATCCTGCACGAGCTGCGCGCCATGAACGTGCCGCCGCAGCAAGTGCTGGAGCTGCACACGGAGCTGGAGTCCTGTGAGCTGCCGGGCGCGTACTGCGCGCGGATGATCAGGGAGACCTTCCCGCAGGCGCGGATCACGAGCATCGCGCCGTACGGCACGGACCACGCGAGCCGTCAGCAGGGCATGCATCAACTCCTCGCACATCAGGGTGAGTTGCACCAGGTGGCGGACGGGCCGGCGCGGCCGGCGCCGGTACGGGCGCCGATTCCGCCGGTGCAGCCCGCGCCGCCGATCCCGCCGGAGGCGATCGGGCAGGAACTGGCGGCGGCGTTCGGGCCGGGGATGTTCCGGTTCGACCAGGCGGCCGTGTCGCGGCAGGGTGTGCCCGACATCGTGGCGCACACCCTGGTCGTGGCCGGGCTGCCGGTCGACATGGGGCCGTTCTTCTGGGCGCAGGCCCAGCCGGGCCGTCCGGTGCCGACGCTCGCCGAACTGGCGCAGGAGCGCGGGGTGGCGGCGTCCCCGGACGCGGGCTCGTACCTCGTCATGGGCAGCGACTTCGGCAAGGCGATCTGTGTCCAGTACGGCACGGCGAACATCGTCGCGGTGCCGGTGGAGGCCGGTCCCGGGGGCGCTCCGGTGCCGCCGCAGTTCGTGAACACCGGGCTGCCCGAGTTCGCGCGCTGTCTCGCGCTGCTCGGCCGGATGTGGCGGCTGCGGTTCGGCCTCAACCAGGAGCAGGCGGGCCGCTGGACCGTCGACTTCCAGGCACAGCTCGCCTCGTTGGACCCGGCGGCACTCGCCTCCCCGGAGAGCTGGTGGTCGGTCCTGCTGGAGGAGATGTGGGACGGATTGCTGTAGGCCGCGGCCCGGTAGGAGAGCGGGACGACCGGGGCAACGGCGGTTACGGCCGGTTGCGGCGGTTACGGCGGTTACGGCGGTACGGACGAGGCGCTCGACCTGTGAGACGGGTCGGGCGCCTCATCCGTTGGTACGAGGTGGTGCGCCGGGTCCGTACACGGGTGGAAGGCCCGGCGCGTGGGACCGTGCGAAGGGCCGAACCGCTTCTCTTCGGGTGCCGTGCCGGTGGCGCCCCTCGGGCCGCTGACCTCAAATGACACGGGTATGACCCGTCTCGGGCCGAATGGGCGCGCGGAGTGTCGCGTTATGAACACTTCCGCGTGATCCATCAAGATGTGCGCGAAATCGTCTTTTCGTGTGTGTCGGGCGGAGAGGGGTCCAAGGATGAGCAGCACATCGGTGTCGCCGCACGGCTTCGTGGCCGTACGGGGACGTGGGTACCGTCCCGAGCAGGTCGACGCGTACGCCGCGGCGCTCTCCCGGGGCCGCGACGCCGCGTGGGAACGGGCCGCCCGGCTCACCGTGCTGGCGAAGGACATGGAGGCCGAGGCGGAGCGGTTGCGGGAGGCCGTGACCCGGCTCGCCCCGCAGACGTACGAGGAGCTCGGCGAGCGGGCAGGGCGGATCTTCCAGCTCGGACAGGAGCAGGCCGAGGCCCTGCGGGAGGAGGCGCGGGGCGAGGCCCGGTCGGAGGCCGAGGAGGCCGAGGCCGCGGGGCGCGAGGTGCGGGAGGCCGCCCAGGCGTACGCCGACGACGTGCGCGTCCGCGCGGAGGAGTGGGCCCTGCGGAGGCTCCTCGACGCGCGTGCCGAGGCCGACGAGGTACGGATCTGCGCCCGGCGGGACGTCAAGGAGAACCGGGGGGAGGTGCTGACCGTGCTGCGCGAGGTGCGTCGGCGGGCGGAGGCGCTGGTCACGGGGCAGGACGCGGAGCACACCGCGCGGAGTGCGGAGGCCGAGCGGGCGGAGGCCGAGCGCGAGGCCGCGTTCGAGGCTCACCACGTCGAACGCGCGGCGCGCGCCGAGGAGTCGCTCGCCCGGGCCACGCGGGCCCTCGCCGAGGCGGAGGATTCGGACCGGCATCAGCAGGAGGACGCGGCGGCGCGGGCCGCCGAGCTGCTCGCCGAGGCCCGGGTCAGCGAGGAACGGATCGCCCGGGAGACCGACCGGGTGCTGCGCGAGCACGCGGAACGATGGGATCACGTACGGGCCCATATGGACCACGTACAGAGCAGTCTCACGTCTCTCATGGGGCGGGCCCCGGCGGAGTAGTCACCTCACCCCGCCCTCACCCCCGTTCACCGCCCCTTCGTATCGCCCCCGCCAGAATCCATCCCTCCACCGCCTCGTACTGCCTCCGCTGCTCCTCCGCCTTCCGGCGCCCCGAGACCACGGTCCCGATCCACCCGTAGGCGAAGCCCAGCGGGATCGACACGAGGCCGGTCGTGGTGAACGGGAACCAGTTGAAGTCGGCGTCCGGGAACGCCGCGGTGGGGGAGCCGGAGACGAGGTTGGTGCCGGGCATGAGGACGAGGACGGTAAGGGTGCCGCCGATGAGCGTGGCGAGGAGCCCGGTGCGGGTGTAGCGGCGCCAGAAGAGGCTGTAGACCAGCGCGGGCGCGATCGCGGAGGCGCCGATGCAGAAGGACAGGGTGACCAGCGGCTGCAGGCTGCGGTGCTGGGCGAGGGTGGCGAGCAGGATGGCCGGTGCCCCCACCGCCAGTGCCGAGATACGGGCGAGGAGCATCTCGCGGCGCGGGGAGAGTTCGTCGTCGTGGCGACGGCCCCGGAACAGCCTGCTGTGCGCGAACACGTCGTGGGCGAGGGAGTTGGCGCAGGCCAGGATCATCCCGGCGACGGACGCGAGCAGCGTCAGGAAGATCGCTGTCGTCACGGAGGTGAACAGGAGCGTCTCGGTGGTGGAGACGGATGTGCCGAACACGGCCCTGGAGCCCAGCAGGTAGGCCGTGTTGCCCTGCGGATCGGCTGCCGCTATCTCACCGCGGCCGATCATGGCCGTGGCGCCGAAGCCGATGACGCTGACGATCAGCACGAACAGGGCCACGCACGGAACCGCCCAGGACAGCGACCTGCGCACCTGACGGGCACTGTCCGCCGTGTACATGCGCATGGTGATGTGGGGGAGGCAGGCGCCGCCGAGGACGACCGTCAGCTCCGAGGTGATCATGTCCAGGCGGGGGCTGGCGCCGCCCGCGAACTGGAGGCCGGAGCGCAGGAAGGCGTCGCCCACGCCGCTGTTCCCGGCGGCGGCGGCCAGCAGCGTGCCGGGGTTCCAGTCGAAGCGCCGCAGGACGAGTACGGCGACGACAGCGCCCGAGCCGAGCAGCATCACGATCTTCAGGATCTGGATGAGGGCGGTGCCCTTCATGCCCCCGATCGCCGCGTAGCTGATCATCAGCACGCCGAGGCCGATGACGCAGCCGGTCTTGAGGGAGTCGCCGGAGAAACCGAGGATGAACGCCAGTAGGTCGCCCGCGCCCGCCAGTTGGACCAGCATCAGCGGCAGCAGTGCCACGATGGTCACCGCGCAGGCCGTGTTGCGGACGGCCCGGCCCGGCGTCCGGCGCGCGAGCGCGTCGCCCATGGTGAACCGGCCCGCGTTGCGCAGCGGTTCGGCCAGCAGGAACATCAGCAGCATCAGGGAGAGGGCCGTGCTCAGGGCGAGGACGACCCCGTCGTAGCCGGCCAGCGCGATGACGCCACCGGTGCCGAGCACGCTCGCCGCCGAGATGTAGTCCCCGGCGATGGCGAGGCCGTTGCGCATCGGTGAGAGCGATCCGTAGCCGGTGTAGAACTCGTCCAGGTCATCGCGGTCGGGGCCGGTCATCACGCACAGCAGCAGGGTGATCGTGGCGACGGCCGTGAACGCCACGAGCGACATGGCCTGCGCGGAACTGGTGAACCCCGTCATCGTGCCGCCTCCCGCTTCGCGTCCAGATCTGTCTGCCTGCGGATCCGGTCCGCGATCGGGTCCAGGCGCCGGCGCGCGGAGTGCTCGTACAGCCAGATGGCCAGGCAGGTGACGGGGACCTGGAGCAGGCCGAGCAGCAGGCCGGTCGGCATTCCGCCGGACACCGTGCTCGTCATCAGCGACGGCGCGAAGGCCGACAGGAGGAGGAAGAGGGTGAAGTAGCCGAGTGCGGTGAGGGTCGCGACGCGCCGCTGCCGACGGTAGGCGCCGCGCAGGAGCCTGATGTCGCTGTGCTGTCCGAGCGGCTGGTGGCGCGGCCTCCGCCGTGGAGGGGGCTCGGGAGGCCGGGGCTGTGGTTGCCAGGGGTAGGTCAGCTGGGCGGGAGCGGGAGCGGGAGCGGGGTCGGGCGCCGGATGTCCGGAGTGCCGGGGCCGCTGCGGTTGCTCGTCGTACGGCGGATGCGTCGGATACGGCGGATGCGTCAAATGGGGCGAATCCGGCGGGTAGGGCTGGTGCGGGGGGTTCCGGGGAGGCTGCGGCGGCGGGTACTGGCGTTGGCGCGGACGCTGGTGACGTGGCCTTGGGTGCTCGGGGGACGAGAACGCGTCTGGCATCCCGGTTCTCCTTGCGTGGCTCGGGTCCGGTGCGGGACCGCAGGGAGCTGGGGGGTGAGCAGCGCACGCTACTCGCAGGTAGCGGGAGCGCGCGACCGTTTCGCCGAACTGGTCGGTCGGTATGCGCTTACCGCGGCCGCGTCCGCCGAAGTGGTCCGAAACCGGGCATCTCCTACCGGCCGATCGAGGAGACGCTGCCGGGGCACTACGAGGCATGGCGCCGTCTGCGGAAGCCGTGACACGGGGGCGCGGCGAGGCCGGCGCGGACCGTCAGGGCAAAACGCCCCGGCGGAGGCTCCGGCGGGGACCGTATCCGTTCCATCGGGATCCGAACCCGATCAGAGCATTGCTGTTCATGTGTTCGGCCTGTCCGGGATCATGATTTTCATGCCTCACACCTCTCGAAGAAGACTTCTCGCCGTTCTCGCGGCCTCCGCCGCCTCCGTGCCGCTCGCCGGAGCGGCGGCGGCACCGGCCCGTGCCGCCGGAGCGGCCGTTCCCGTGGATCCGTTCGCGGGTCCGGCCGGCCTCTCCTCGGCCCGTTCCTCGGTGACTCTGCCGCCGTTGGACGCCTCCTACTTCAGCTCGGTGACGCTCGGCGCCCCGCTCACCGCGACCGTGCTGGCGGGAACCCCGGTGCGCACCGAGGTCACCTCCGGCGGCCGGCGCGTCGCGTTACTGACCCACGGTGCGCGGACTGTCGTGGTGCCGGGGCCGCAGCGCAGGTTCGCGGAGAACAAGCGGCCCTTCGTGGACGACTTCCAGCGCACCCTGCCCGACCCTTCGCTCGACCCGGCGGACCGGGCCTACTGGGGTACGTCTCCCGGCGGCGGCAGCTGGTCGACGCTCGGGCCGGTGGACACCGACTACTCCGTCGTGCCGGGCTACGGCGTCGTCGGTCTCACCACCGAGAACTACAGCCGGCACGCCAGCCTGCGAGACGACGAGATCACGGACGTCGATGCCCGCTGCACGGCACGGTTCGACAAGATACCCACCGGTCAGGCGTGTTCGTTCGGGCTGACGTTCGGCTACCAGAGCACGCACAGCAACTACCGGGCCCGGTTGTCGTTCCTCACGTCGGGCGCGGTCGAGCTGCGCGTCGAGAAGGAGGTCGACGACACGGTGACGCAGCTGGCCGCCACCCTCACCCTCGGCACGAGTGTGCCCGCGGGAACCGACTGGACGATCCGGGTGCGCCGGGAGGGCACCCGGATCCAGGCCAAGGCATGGCGGTCGGCGTCGGCCGAGCCGTCCGCGTGGGCCGTCGACATCACCGACTCCACCTTCGCCAAGGGCCGTGTGGGCCTGCGCGCCCTGGCCAACAAGGGCTGTACGAACCTGCCGGTCGCCCTGTCCGTCAGCCGCTACGAGGTGGACGCCGCGAACTGGCAGACCCCGCCCACCGTCACGCACGGAGACTGGGTGCGGGTACTGCCCGAGCCGTTCGACGGGACCTGGACGCCCCAGCTGGAACAGACGATCCGCGGCTGGGCCGGCTCCACGGTCCCCGACGTCCTGGCGTATGCCGCCATGTTCCTCGCGGACGCTCCGGCCGTGACGGCCGGAGCCGGGCCCGCCCAGGGCAAGCAGGTGCTGGGCGAGGCCGGTTACGGCTATCTCGACCCGCAGGGCTACCGCTACGAGGGCGCCGACTTCCACGAGTACATGAACGTGGGCTGGACCTTCCCCGACGGGACCCGCACCGGGCCGAGCAGCAAGCAGGTCGGCAACCTCGACTGCTCGGGTTACACACGGATGGTCTACGGCTATCACATGGGGGTGCCACTGGCCGCGGGGGAGGACACGTCCGGGAACCGGATTCCGCGCAAGTCGCGGGACATCGCCGACCATGCGCCCGGGGTCCTCGTCGACCGCACCGACGGCACCGCCCCGCCCGTCGCGGCCTTGCTCCAGCCCGGCGATCTGGTGCTGTTCAACGCGGACTCGAGCGACGACGACACGGGTTCCGGCACCGTGACCGTCGACCATGTCGGTATCTACCTGGGCCAGGACGCGGCCGGCAAGCGGCGTTTCCTCTCCAGCCGCAAGACGGTCGACGGGCCCACCATGTCCGACCTGGGCGGGGCGTCGCTGCTCGACGGCACGGGCACGTACGCGACGAAGCTGCACACTGTGCGCCGTATCTGAACCCGCTGCTCCGAACACCGCCCGGAAAGCGGTCGCCCGGTTCCGGCGGAGCTCGGCAGACGTCCCGGAGATACCGGTGGGTGCGGATCCCGAAGCACGGGAGGACCGCACCTGCCGGACTCCGTCGATCGGTCCGACGTCGTCGTCGACGAAGTCCAGGAGGTCCTTCGGACCGGGGGTGCCACCTGGGCGAACGGGCAGGGGGGACGAGCCGTCGTGCCGCGGTCAGTCCGTGGCGTCCGTGGCGTCCGTGGGGTCTGTGGGGTCCGTGGGGTCTGTGGAGTCCCGGAGCACCGGGAAGCGGCGCGGTGCGACGAACAGCAGGACCAGGAAGGCTAGGGCGGCGGCACCGGCGGCGCCCAGGTAGACGGCGTGGACCGCGTCGGCGACCGCCTGGCGCAGCCGCCCGGCCGGCGCGCCCGAGTCCAGCGCGCGGGTCACCGCGTCGAGATCCCCGGCGCCGCCGAGCCGTGCGGCCAGCACGCCGTTGGCGACAGCGCCGAACAGGGCGGCGCCCAGGGTCTGTCCGGTCTGCCGGCAGAAGAGGACGGAGGCGGTGGTCGTACCGCGCTCGGCCCATCCGACGGTGGACTGGACGCCGATGATCAGGGGGAGCTGGAAGAGCCCGAGCGCGCCGCCCAGGAGCAGCATCAGCAGGGCGGGCTGCCACGGCTCGCCCGGATAGGGCAGGAAGGGAAAGGCCAGCAGGAGCAGGCTCGCCGTGCCGATGCCGAGCATCGCGGTGTTGCGGAAGCCGATGCGGCGGTAGACGTGCTGGCTGAGCGCCGCGGACACCGGCCAGCTCAACGTCCATACGGAGAGCACGAACCCGGCGGCGACCGGGGCGAGGCCGAGGACCGCCTGCGCGTAGGTGGGCAGGAACACCGTCGGCGCGACCATGAGCAGGCCCAGCGCCCCGAGCGCGAGGTTGACCGCGGCGATCGTCCGGCGGCGCCACACCCAGCCCGGAATGATCGGTTCGGCCGCCCTCCGTTCGACGGCCACGACGACCGCGACGAGGACGAGTCCCGTTCCGAACAGGGCGGCCGAGGGCCCCGAGAGCCAGTCCCAGGCGACACCGCCCTGCACCAGGGCGGTCAGCAGGACGCCGCCACAGGCGAACACCGCGAGTGCGCCCGCCCAGTCGATCCGGGGCCGCCGGGCCGGGCGGGCCCGCTGCGGTTCGTGCAGATGACGGACGATCAGCCACAGGGCGAGGGCGCCGACCGGCAGATTGACGAGGAAGATCCACCGCCAGTCGGCGTACGCCGCGAGGACTCCGCCCAGGGCGGGACCCGCGATGGCCGAGGTCGCCCACACGGTGGACAGCTTGGCCTGGATCTTCGGGCGTTCCCTGAGCGGGTACAGATCGGCGGCGAGTGTCTGCACGGTGCCCTGGAGGGCGCCGCCGCCCAGGCCCTGCACGACGCGGAAGGCGATGAGCGCGGCCATGTTCCAGGCGGTGGCGCACAGCAGTGAGCCGAGGAGGAACACGGCGGCACCCGCCACGAGGACCGGCTTGCGGCCGAAGGTGTCGGAGAGCTTGCCGTAGACGGGGAGCGTGACCGTGACGGCGAGCAGGTAGCCCGAGAACAGCCAGGAGAAGACGGAGAATCCGCCGAGGTCGCCGACGATCTGCGGGACGGCGGTGGACACGATGGTGGAGTCGAGCGCGGCGAGAGCCATCGCCAGCATGAGCGCGGCGACGACGGCGCCGCGCCGCCGGGTCCCGGCGCGGGTCGTGCGGGGAGGCTGCTCCCGTACGGCCGGTATCTCGGTGTGCCCCTCGCCCACGGGATTCCTTCCCCCTGCATCTATCCGGTGGGAGCAGCTTCCCACTTGAGCCTCACGCCGGGGGAGGGCGGAGGGCTGTGTGGGCCCGGGGGTGGACCGACCCCGAGGAGTTGTCCACCGAAGGGTGGAGGACCCCTAGGGGGATCTCCGCATTAGGGGTCGGGGAGGGTTCGTCCCGCCGGAGGACGAGACGGGGCCGGGGTCGTCCTTAACCTGGCTTTACGCCGTCGGGGGCGCGTTCCGGTCGTACGGACCGCACCTGCGGGGGTGGGGTTTTCCCCAGCAGAAGACGGGGTCGTGCACCAGCGCGGCCGACCCCCTCCCGGCACCAGACTTACGGACGTGGCCAGCGCACCGCGTCAACGCGGTGCGGACCGTCGAGGCCCGTCGCACCCGCTCGCAGACTTTCGCAGCCCGGCAGGTCCCCCTGTCGGCCGACTTAGGAGACATACCGTGACATCGGCTGTAAGCATTCCCAGGCACGAGGGCACTGGAGGGCGTACGGCCGTCGCCGCGCGGGCGCGTCAGGTCGTCAAGGCGTACGGGTCCGGCGAGACCCGCGTCGTCGCCCTCGACCAGGTCGACGTGGACATCGCGCGGGGCCGGTTCACCGCGATCATGGGCCCGTCGGGCTCCGGCAAGTCCACGCTGATGCACTGCCTCGCCGGGCTCGACACCGTCACCTCCGGCCAGATCTTCCTCGACGAGACCGAGATCACCGGGCTCAAGGACAAGAAGCTGACGCAACTGCGCCGGGACCGGATCGGCTTCATCTTCCAGGCCTTCAACCTGCTGCCGACGCTGAACGCCCTGGAGAACATCACGCTCCCGATGGACATCGCGGGCCGCAAGCCCGACCGGGCGTGGCTGGACCAGGTCGTGGAGACCGTCGGTCTCGCGGACCGGCTCAAGCACCGCCCCAACCAGCTCTCCGGCGGCCAGCAGCAGCGCGTCGCGGTGGCCCGGGCACTGGCGGCCCGTCCCGAGATCATCTTCGGCGACGAGCCGACCGGAAACCTCGACTCCCGGGCCGGCGCCGAGGTGCTGGGCTTCCTGCGGCGCTCGGTGGACGACCTCGGCCAGACGATCGTGATGGTCACGCACGACCCGGTGGCGGCCTCGTACGCGGACCGCGTGCTGTACCTCGCGGACGGCAGGATCGTCGACGAGATGCACCAGCCGACGGCCGATCAGGTCCTGGACCGCATGAAGGACTTCGACTCCCGCGGGCGGACGTCATGACCGTCCTCAAGACCTCGATGCGCAACTTCTTCGCGCACAAGGGACGCATGGCCCTGTCCGCCGTGGCGGTCCTGCTGTCGGTGGCCTTCGTCTGCGGCACCCTGGTGTTCAGCGACACGATGAACACGACGTTCGACAAACTCTTCGCGGCCACCTCCTCCGATGTCACCGTGAGCGCGAAGAGCGCCTCGGACACCGGCGAGACGACGTCCGGCAACGGCAGGCCCCCGTCCATGCCCGCCTCCGTGCTCGACCAGGTGCGTACGGCGCCGGGCGTGAAGTCGGCCGAGGGCGCCGTCTTCTCCAGCGCCGTGACCGTCGTCGACGCCGCCAAGGACAACCTGTCGCCCTCCAGTGGCGCGCCCACCATCGTCGGCAGTTGGAACGCCAACGAGGCCCGCACGATGAAGGTCACCTCCGGTTCGGCGCCGAAGGGCTCCGGTCAGGTGATGGTCGACGCGGACACCGCGGACAAGCACCACCTGAAGCTCGGTGACGAGATCGGCGTGATCAGCGCGGTCGGCACGCACACAGCGAAGATCTCCGGCATCGCCACCTTCACCGTCACCAACCCCGGCGCGGCCATCTTCTACCTGGACACGCCGACCGCCCAGAAGACGCTCGTCGGCCGGACCGGCGTCTACACCAACGTGAACGTCACCGCCGCCGCCGGGGTCAGCGACGCCCGGCTCAAGCAGGACGTGACGGCCACGACCGGCGGCCACTACAAGGTGCAGACGGCCAAGGAGACCGCCGACGCCAACCGCCAGGACGTGGGCAGCTTCCTGGACGTCATGAAGTACGCGATGCTCGGCTTCGCCGGGATCGCCTTCCTGGTCGGCATCTTCCTGATCATCAACACCTTCTCGATGCTCGTCGCCCAGCGCACCCGCGAGATCGGTCTGATGCGGGCCATCGGCTCCAGCCGCAAGCAGGTCAACCGCTCGGTCCTGGTCGAGGCACTGCTCCTCGGCACGTTCGGCTCCGCCCTCGGTGTCGGCGCGGGCATCGGCATCGCCGTCGGCCTGATGAAGCTCATGGGCATGACCGGCATGAACCTGTCCACCGACGACCTGACGGTGGCCTGGACGACCCCGGTGATCGGCATGGTGCTGGGCATCGTCGTCACGGTCCTGGCGGCCTATCTGCCGGCCCGCCGGGCCGGCAAGGTCTCCCCGATGGCCGCCCTGCGCGACGCCGGCGCCCCGGCCGACGCGAAGGCCGGAGTCGTACGGGCCGTGCTCGGCCTGCTCCTCACCGGCGCCGGCGGCTTCGGCCTCTACCTCGCCGCCGACGCCACCAAGGCGAGCGAGGGCTCGATGTGGCTCGGCCTCGGCGTGGTGCTCAGCCTGCTCGGGTTCGTCATCATCGGCCCGCTGCTCGCGAGCGGTGTGGTGCGCGTCCTGGGCGCGGTCCTGCTGCGGGCGTTCGGCCCGGTGGGACGCCTGGCCGAGCGCAACGCCCTGCGCAACCCGCGCCGCACCGGCGCCACCGGCGCCGCCCTCATGATCGGCCTCGCGCTGGTCGCCTGCCTGTCGGTGGTCGGCTCCTCCATGGTCGCCTCCGCGACCGACGAGCTCGACAAAACCGTCGGCACCGACTTCATCATCCAGAACGACGGCGGCCAGCCGATCACCCCGCAGGCCGCGCAGGCGGTGAAGAAGACGCCGGGGCTGTCCCGGGTCACCGAGTACCGGGTCACCGAGGGCGACTACACCACCCCCGACGGCAAGACGCTCAAGAACACCGACATCACGGCGGCCGACCCGTCGTACGCCACCGACCTGCGGACCAAGACCGTCGCCGGCGACCTGAAGGACGCCTACCTGCCCGACTCGATGTCCGTGCACGACAAGTTCGCCAAGGACCACGGCATCCACCTCGGGTCGAAGATCAAGGTCGCCTTCAAGGACGGCGCCACCGCGAACCTGACGGTCCGCGCCATCACCAGCAGCGACGCCGTCATCGACAAGGGCTCGAAGTACATCTCCATCGCCACGCTCGCCAAGTACGTGCCGGCCGACAAGATGCCCCTGGACGCGATGGTCTTCGCCTCGGCCAAGGACGGACAGCAGGACAGCGCGTACAAGGCCCTGAAGTCCTCCCTGCACGACTACCCGCAGTACCAGGTCCGCGACCAGACCGACTACAAGCAGGCCATGAAGGACCAGATCGGCCAGCTCCTGAACCTGATCTACGGCCTGCTCGCCCTCGCGATCATCGTCGCGGTCCTGGGTGTGGTGAACACCCTCGCCCTGTCGGTGGTCGAGCGCACCAGGGAGATCGGTCTGATGCGGGCCATCGGTCTCTCGCGCCGCCAGCTGCGCCGCATGATCCGGATGGAGTCGGTGGTCATCGCCCTCTTCGGCGCGCTGCTCGGCCTCGGTCTGGGCATGGGCTGGGGCGCGACCGCCCAGCAGCTCCTCGCCCTGGAGGGCCTGAAGGTCCTGGAGATCCCCTGGCCGACCATCATCGGGGTCTTCGTCGGCTCGGCCTTCGTGGGCCTGTTCGCCGCCCTGATCCCGGCGTTCCGGGCGGGCCGGATGAACGTACTGAACGCGATCGCCACGGATTAGGACCGGACGGACAGGTCCGAGAGGCTCCGGCGCGGTCCGGACCGAGGGGTGTGGGCGGTGGCCCACACCCCTCGGTGGTACGTCCGGTCGGCGCCGGACGGGCCGGGCGGGGGAGAGGCCCGGCCGAACGGGGTCGGGCGGTGGTCAGCCCGAGGCGCGGACGGCGATGTAGTAATCCGTGGCCGTCGAATAGCACTTGTTCTTCAGCGTTCTGCGCATGGCCGGGGTGTACGGGTCGTCCCAGAACTTCCTTGCGCACTCCCGGTTCAAGTCGGCGTGGAGCCCCTGGTCGATCCGGAGCTTGTAGCTCCTCTTGAATTTGGCGTTACCGACGAGCTTCTTGTAATTACGGTATCCGAAGTCATGTCGGTAACACGGCAACTTGAAGTCGTATCCGCCGGGGATGGTGTTCGGGGACGACGAGCAGTAGTTGGTCGACCAGTCGAAATTGTACTTCGCGATCGCCTGATTGTGCGTCCTGTGCTGTCCGAGTGCCTTGAACCAGGCGTTCTGGGAGGTCGCGGACGTCTGCGTGAGGGTCGACAATTTCGTGAGCTTCTGGGACTTGGTCACGGAAGCGGTGGCCTGCACGGAAACCGGCGAGGCCGAAGCGGAGGAATCGGCGAGAGCCGGTACTGCTCCCGATATGAGGATGATTCCCGAAAGGGCGGCCGCGTGGATCGAATTGCGCACGGTGTTCAACTTTTTCCCTTCTCTTCGCGAGGTGGCGCAAGGTTGGCATGTTCGCGGCCGCGTTCGCAATCGGATACGGGCGGGACTTGGCCCGAGTGAATCGGAATTCAGTATTCCATGGCTCTGACCAGGGGTTGTTCGGTGATGGTCGACCTCATGCCAGTCCCGCTATATGTGATGTGTGGGATATGGGGGGAGGGAAGGCTCAGATTTCGCTCAAGCGGGGGCTCGGGCACCCGTGAGGCCATTACTCTCCGTGCGCGAAAGGCCGGAAACATGTACCGCCGGGTTCTGGTGGACGGGAGTTGTGGTGGATCGTCGCCAATGGGAGTAAACAGGACAATGCCGGGTGCGGGAGAGGGGCGACGTGAATCAATGGAGGAGTCCCTGGGAAAGGCCGTCCGGAGCCGGCGGGGCGAGGCCGGAATGACGCAGGAGCGCCTCGCCGAACTCTCCGGGATGACACAGTCGGCGATATCCCGGCTGGAGCACGGGAAATGTATGCCGACGATGTCTTTACTGGAGAGGATCGCCGCCGCGTTCGGTTCCGCGCTACTCCTGGTGATAGAGCCGGGGTGCGGTGTGGCCGTCAGCTTCCGAGGCCGGGGTGAACCGGGCGGGAGCACCATGGCCGGGGCTCCCTGACACGGTCTGTGTCGGGCGTTGTCCACAGGCCCGGCGGGTGGGAGCGCAGCGTCGTAGGCTTGACACCCCCGGCCCGTCACACGCGTCGGGCCCTTCGTGTTGCCCACCCGGCCCCCGGTACGGCGCGTACGTGCCCCGGGCCCTCGGACGGAAGTGCCCCTCCATGAGCCTGCACGGTCTGCTCGACGCCGTAGTCAAGGACGCCGCCCTCGCGGAAGCGATTCGGGCGGCCGCCGACGGCCACCGGATGCACGTCGACCTGGTCGGCCCACCGGCGGCGCGCCCGTTCGCCGTCGCCGCGCTCGCCCGCGAGACCGGCCGTACGGTGCTGGCGGTGACGGCCACGGGCCGCGAGGCCGAGGACCTGGCCGCGGCCCTGCGCACCCTGCTCCCGCCGGACGGCGTGGCGGAGTACCCGTCGTGGGAGACGCTGCCGCACGAACGGCTCTCGCCCAGGTCGGACACCGTCGGCCGGCGTCTCGCCGTCCTGCGGCGCCTCGCCCACCCGCGCCCCGACGACCCCGAGACCGGCCCGGTGTCCGTCGTCGTCGCTCCCATCCGCTCGGTCCTCCAGCCGCAGGTCAAGGGCCTGGGCGACCTGGAGCCGGTCGTCCTGCGCACCGGAAGCACGGCCGACCTGGGCGACACCGTCGCGGCGCTCGCGGCAGCCGCCTACTCCCGCGTCGAACTCGTCGAGAAGCGCGGCGAGTTCGCCGTCCGCGGCGGCATCCTGGACGTCTTCCCGCCCACCGAGGAGCACCCGCTGCGGGTGGAGTTCTGGGGCGACGACATCGAGGAGATCCGCTACTTCAAGATCGCGGACCAGCGCTCCCTGGAGGTCGCCGAACACGGCCTGTGGGCCCCGCCCTGCCGCGAACTGCTGCTCACCGAAGACGTGCGGGCGAGGGCCGCAGCCCTCGCCGAGGCCCACCCGGAGCTGGGCGAACTCCTCGGCAAGATCGCCGAGGGCATCGCCGTGGAAGGCATGGAATCGCTCGCCCCGGTCCTCGTCGACGACATGGAACTGCTGCTCGACGTCCTGCCCGAGGGCGCGATGACGATCGTGTGCGATCCGGAGCGGGTACGGACCCGGGCCTCGGACCTGGTCGCGACCTCGCAGGAGTTCCTCCAGGCGTCCTGGGCGGCGACGGCCGGGGGCGGCGAGGCGCCCATCGACGTCGGCGCGGCCTCCCTGTGGTCCATCGCGGACGTACGGGACCGGGCCCGCGACCTGGACATGATGTGGTGGTCGGTGTCGCCGTTCGCCGCCGACGGGGAACTCACGGACGCCTTCGCCGGAGGGGTGGGGGACACCCTCAAGCTGGGCATGCACGCCCCCGAGACCTACCGCGGCGACACCGCCCGCGCGCTCGCCGACACCAAGGGCTGGCTGGCCGAGGGCTGGCACACGGTCTACGTCACGGAGGCGCACGGCCCGGCGGCACGCACCGTCGAGGTGCTGGGCGGCGAGGGCATCGCAGCCCGCCTGGACATCGACCTCACCGGGATCGGCCCCTCCGTCGTACACGTGGCCTGCGGCTCCATCGACTACGGCTTCGTCGACCCGGCGCTGCGCCTCGCCGTCCTGACGGAGACCGACCTCTCCGGCCAGAAGGCGGCCGGCAAGGACGGCGCCCGGATGCCGGCCCGCCGCCGCAAGACGATCGACCCGCTGACCCTGGAGACCGGCGACTACATCGTCCACGAACAGCACGGTGTCGGCCGCTACATCGAGATGGTCCAGCGCACCGTCCAGACCGCGACCCGCGAGTACCTGGTCGTCGAGTACGCCCCCGCCAAGCGCGGCCAGCCGGGCGACCGCCTCTACATCCCCACCGACCAGCTGGAACAGATCACCAAGTACGTCGGCGGCGAGGCCCCGACCATGCACCGCCTGGGCGGCGCCGACTGGACCAAGACCAAGGCGCGCGCCAAGAAGGCGGTCAAGGAGATCGCCGCGGACCTGATCAAGCTGTACTCGGCACGGATGGCGGCCCCGGGCCACGCCTTCGGCGCCGACACGCCCTGGCAGCGCGAACTGGAGGACGCGTTCCCGTACGCGGAGACCCCCGACCAGCTCACGACGATCGCCGAGGTCAAGGAGGACATGGAGAAGACGGTCCCGATGGACCGCCTGATCTGCGGCGACGTCGGCTACGGCAAGACGGAGATCGCGGTCCGCGCCGCGTTCAAGGCGGTGCAGGACGGCAAGCAGGTGGCGGTCCTCGTCCCCACGACCCTGCTGGTGCAGCAGCACTTCGGCACGTTCTCCGAGCGCTACTCGCAGTTCCCGGTGAACGTCCGCGCCCTGTCCCGCTTCCAGACGGACACCGAGGCCAAGGCGGTCCTGGAGGGGCTGCGCGAGGGCTCGGTGGACCTCGTCATCGGCACCCACCGCCTGTTCTCCTCCGAGACCAAGTTCAAGGACCTGGGCCTGGTCATCGTCGACGAGGAACAGCGCTTCGGCGTCGAGCACAAGGAACAGCTCAAGAAGCTCCGCGCCAACGTCGACGTCCTCACGATGTCCGCGACCCCCATTCCCCGTACGCTCGAAATGGCGGTGACGGGCATCCGCGAGATGTCCACGATCACCACCCCGCCCGAGGAGCGGCACCCGGTGCTGACCTTCGTCGGCCCGTACGAGGAGAAGCAGATCGGCGCGGCGATCCGCCGTGAACTGCTGCGCGAGGGCCAGGTCTTCTACATCCACAACCGGGTCGAGTCCATCGACCGGGCGGCCGCCCGCCTCAGGGAGATCGTCCCGGAGGCGCGGATCGCCACGGCTCACGGCCAGATGTCGGAGGGGGCGCTGGAGCAGGTGGTCGTGGACTTCTGGGAGAAGAAGTTCGACGTACTGGTCTCCACGACGATCGTCGAATCGGGCATCGACATCTCGAACGCCAACACGCTGATCGTGGAGCGCGGCGACAACTTCGGCCTGTCGCAGCTCCACCAGCTGCGCGGCCGGGTCGGCCGCGGCCGGGAGCGCGGCTACGCCTACTTCCTGTACCCGCCGGAGAAGCCCCTCACGGAGACGGCCCACGAGCGGCTCGCGACGATCGCCCAGCACACCGAGATGGGCGCGGGCATGTACGTGGCGATGAAGGACCTGGAGATCCGCGGCGCGGGCAACCTGCTCGGCGGCGAGCAGTCGGGCCACATCGCCGGAGTCGGCTTCGACCTGTACGTCCGCATGGTGGGCGAGGCGGTCGCGGACTACCGCGCCTCGCTGGAGGGCGGTGTGGAGGAGGAGCCGCCGCTGGAGGTCAAGATCGAGCTGCCGGTCGACGCGCACGTCCCGCACGAGTACGCGCCGGGCGAGCGGCTGCGCCTCCAGGCGTACCGGTCCATCGCCTCCGCCAACACAGAGGAGGACGTCAAGGCCGTACGCGAGGAACTCGTCGACCGCTACGGCAAGCTCCCGGAGCCGGTCGAGAACCTGCTCCTGGTGGCGGGACTGCGGATGCTCGCGCGCGCCTGCGGGGTCGGCGAGATCGTCCTCCAGGGCAACAACATCCGCTTCGCGCCCGTGGAGTTGAGGGAGTCCCAGGAACTGCGCCTGATGCGCCTGTATCCGGGAACCGTCATCAAGCCGACCGCCCACCAGGTCCTCGTCCCCCGCCCGAAGACGGCGAAGGTCGGCGGAAGGCCTTTGGTGGGACGGGAGTTGCTCGGCTGGACCGGGGAGTTCCTGGCTTCGATCCTGGGGTCTTGACGGTTCCTCCCGTACCGAGGACCTGATCAAGGCCGGACCTGGTCAAAGCCGGACCCGGTCAAGGCCGCTGGGGGCGGAACAGCATTTCCGTCAGGGCGTGGAAGATTTCTTCGGGGTCCTCCTCGCCCACCTGGCCGTCCAGGTTGTGGCTGATCAGGAGTGTGGCGAAGCCGTGGGCGAGGGACCAGGCCGCGATACCGGCGAGGCGGGTGTCGGGGCCGCGTCCCTCCGAGGGGAGCGCGGAGACGGCGGCGCGCAGTCGTACGCCCGCCAGCGTCCGGGCCGTCGTGAGCTCCAGGTCGTTCTCGCGGAGCAGTTCCGGGGCGAACATGACCTGGAAGTGGGCGGGATACTCCCGCGCGAAACGTACGTAGCGCACACCCGCGTCGCGCAGGTCGGCGGCGTCGTCGAGCGCGGTCGCCAGGAGCCCGAAGCCCTCCGCCGCGATGGCCGTGAGCAGGCCGACGCGGTCCTTGAAGTGGTGGGCCGGGGCGGCGTGCGAGACGCCCGCGCGGCGGGCCAGATCGCGCAGGCTCACCGCTGAGGGCCCCTCGACGGTGATGACGTCGAGAGCGGCGCCGAGGATGGCGCGGCGCAGGTCGCCGTGGTGGTAGGGGCGCGCGGAGCCGCTGGTCTTCGCGGGATTCATGAAAGAAGCCTACGCCGAATCTAGTCGTTGACAAGTTCGTCCGACTCGGGCAATCTTGGCAATGTCAAGTTGTGGAGCGTGTCGATACGTGACGAGGGGTGGGTCATGTCCGGGAACCTGGGCGGGACGAGTGGAGCCGGCGGCGAGGCAAGGTTCGCGGACGCAGGGGTGCCCGGGGAGGCGATGCCGACAGCAGGGGCGTTCGTCGATCTCGGCCGGGTGCGCCAGCTCTGGCATCTGCTTGAGCCCCTGCACGCCGTGCTGTACTACGCGCCGGAGGCCTTCGAGGAGGCAGCGGCACTCGGATACGGGACCCAGGAACGCTGGCCCAGCTACTTCCCCTACCGCGCGGCGCCGTTGGGGGCCGTCGGCAGTCGGCGGGTGGCCTCCGCCTTCTACGGTTTCAGTCCGCGCATGGTGGACGAGCACATCAAGTCGGCCTGGCGGAACGCGAGTCCGGAGCGGGTGCTCGCGGCGCGGGAGCGGTCCGTCGACCGGGCGTACCGCGCGATACTCGGCGACCGCGTCACCGCGCCCGAACTCGTCGAGGCCGCCGCGCTGGCCCGCCGGGCCGCCGAGGCGGCGAACACCGCAGGGCGTCAACTCGCTGCGGCGAACGCCGAGTTGCCCTGGCCCGAGACCCCGCATCTCCAGCTGTGGCATGCGGCGACGATCCTGCGCGAGCATCGCGGCGACGGCCACCTCGCCGCCCTGCTCGTCGCCGGCCTCGACCCGGTCGAGTCGCTGGTCTCCTTCGCGGCGATAGGGGCGGCCTCCGTGGAGCGGTTCGAGAGCCGGGGCTGGAGCTCCGAGGAGTGGGCCGCGGCCAGAGGCCGTCTGGCCGCACGGGGTCTTGTGGACAAGGACGGCATCGCCACGGACGCCGGCCGTGAGGTGCGCCGTCAGGTCGAGCACCACACCGACCGCCTCGCCGTCGACCCCTGGCGCTCGCTCGGCCCGGACGGCGTCACCCGCCTCGCGGACCTGCTCGGGGAGTTCTGGGTCGCGGTGCTGAGCTCGGGGCTGCTGCCGTCGGAGACGACGCTCGGGATCGGGAAGGTCTGACCGAAAGGTCTGACCGCGGCGACGGCGACCGGCCGGAGGGCGTCACGGCGTGGGGGCGGCGCGACGGCACGCGTATGCCTGGGCGACGGTGCGGGGGCGGTGCGACGGCACGCCCCTGCCTGGGTGGCACAGCGCGCGCGGGGCCGGTGCGGGAAGGAGGGGGGAGGGGATGCCCCCGAACGGCCCTGCCCCACCCGGCGGGGATGCCGCGATGGGGCTGGAAGGGGAGGTGGTTCTCGTTTCGCTCCGGCTAGGACTGTCCCGGCCGGTCGCGGTTACGGTCCATCCCCATTGCGCCTTCGGCCTTCTGCTGCGCGTCGTCGACCTTGTCCGTGTACTTGTCGCCGGTTTTCTTGTTGGCCTGCTTCTCGGCGGCATCGGACATCTGTCCTGCCTTTTCCTGTGCCGCGCGGTTGCTCTTGAACCTGTCGAAGATGCCCATCCAGAGCTCCTTCCGGAGGTGACTCAGCACCGACGATACGCCCGGCGTGCGCCCATTGCCCATTGATGTCTGGTATGGCCGAGGAATGGCGGCCGTTACCTTGGGCAGACGGGAATCACGTCCGATCTGGGCGGACCCGGGGAGGCGAAGGGGAGGGGCGCTGTGCTGCGTCTGAGGGGTGGGGCGGCGGCTGCCGCAGTGGTGGTGTTCGTCATCGGCGCCGGAGTGAGCGGCTGCAAGAAGGACGCCTTGGGTTCCACGGGACCGCAGGAGACGACCGCCGGCAGCGGTGGCGCCGCCTACGCCGCCGTGGACTCGCTGGCCGTCAAGGGGCGCGCGCCCAAGACCGGGTACACCAGGGAGCGGTTCGGCACGGCCTGGGCCGACACCGACGCGAACGCGTGCGACACCCGTGACGACATCCTCAAGCGGGACCTGAAGGAAGTGAAGCTCAGCGACGGCAAGTGCAGGGTGTCCCGCGGAGTCCTCGAACCCGATCCGTACGGCGGCAAGGACGTCACCTTCGTCCGCGGGCGCAGCCTGGTCGACATCGACCACCTCGTCGCGCTCTCGGACGCCTGGCAGACGGGCGCCAAGTACTGGGACGCGAGCAAGCGGATAGCGCTGGCCAACGATCCGCTCAACCTCCGTGCCGTCGGAGCGAGCGCCAACCGCAGCAAGGGCGACGGCGACACCGCGACCTGGCTCCCGCCCAACAAGGCGTACCGCTGCACGTATGTCGCCGCACAGGTGGCGGTGAAGAAGAAGTACGGACTCTGGGTCACCAGCGCCGAGAAGGCGGCCATGAAGAAGGTCCTGGGCGGCTGCCCCGGCCAGAAACTGCCCGCGGGCGGCAATCCGACCGAGGCGCCGAAGAGGTTCCACGCGAATTGACGCGGGTCGCGTCCCGCGAAGGGGCTGGGCCATGGCCCGCCCACGCCGGCGCCCGCCGTGGCGCGGAAACGGAAAGGGGGCGAGCCGCGAGCTCGCCCCCTTTCCGCTGTCAGGCCCTTACCGCTGTCAGGCGGACGGGTTGACGATCACGTTGGCCGAGTTGTTCGTGGTGTCCGGGTCGAAGGCGAGGGCCGCGCCGTAGTAGGGCCGGGCGACGACGCGACCCGCCGCGTCGGGCACGACCCGGTCGATGCGCAACCGGAACGGGAAGAGGACGTCGAGGTCGGGCTTGGCCACCATCGGCAGGGTGCAGGCGTAGTGGCCGATGGCCGGGTCGTCCCCCGACGTCCGGGCGGTGCGGCAGGTGTCGGGTACGGACGTGGCCGTGGTGCCCTCCGGGAGATAGAAGTCGATCACGGCGACCGGGTCACCGGAGACGACGTCGCCGACCCAGGCCGGGCCGTGGTTGACGAAGCGGAAGGCGGCCGTGACGGTGTCACCGGCCGCGCCGCTCACCTCGGTGCCCTGCACGGAGAAGTCGGCGGTGTTGTCGGCGACTATGCGCGAGGAACCGCCGTTGTCCGAGGTGTCGAGGTCGGTGGCGTCGCCGGCGGGCTCGACCTCGCGGTCGAACCGCTCGTACAGCGCGTGGCCTGTCACGGCCAGCCGCAACGGCTCCGGCAGCTCCACGGTGGCACCGGGCGTGACGTCGGTGTCGAAGGAGCAGGTCACATACGTCATGGTCGCGTACGCGCCGCTGTCGTTCGGCCCGGTGTAGGTGCACTGCGGGTAGCGGGTGACGACGTCGAGGCCGTACGTCGCCCACATCTTCACGCTGAAGCCGTGAGCGGTCTCGTTGCCTGTGTTGGTGACGGAGAACGGCACGGTGAGGCTGGTGCCGGGCGTGACGCCGCTGACGTCGTGGGGGGCGCTGACGCTGAGGTCCGGGCCGGAGCCGACGGTGACGGTGGTCTCCGCGGAGCGCTGCGGGGCCACGAGTGTGCCGTCCGGTCCGCCGGTGGCCTCGGCGGAGTACTCGATCGCGCCCTTCGCTCCCACGGCGGCACCGGCGGCGGCCCGTACGTTCAGCCGTACCTGCGCGCTGTAGCGGGTCGACACGTTGCCGGTGTCGCACACGGCGACGGTCCCGGCGTCGTCCGGCGTGCAGTTGTCGGGCCAGGCCACCTCGGCGACCCCGGCGAGCCCGGAGACGTCGACGGTCAGCCGCCCCTCGGTCACGGTGAAGTTGCCGTTGTCGTGGTACAGGCCGATCGCCAGCGATCGGTACTGCGCCGCACCGCTGTCCGGAGCGACGGTGACCGCGTGATCGTACGGCGCGTGGATCCACAGTTGATCGCTCTGCGCCTCGTCGGCGAAAGCGACCCCACTCCCGAGACCGGCGACGGCTAACGCCCCCACGGCTCCCGCGCATACCCCGCGACGCAAGACGCGTGCGACGAAGACAGAACTCATGACATACCCCAGACGGGACAGAAGGAGACTCCGGTGAAGTGATCATCACCGGACGGGAGTTCGACTCCTTGCCGAGGTGAAAGGTTGCGGGGTGAGGGGGATGTGGTGCGTGGTTTTTTTACCGTCTTCTTGATCCGGAAACCGCGGGAGACGGCGACCGTCGCCCCCGCACCCAGCACCGCTCCGGGACTTTCACCGCGGTCGTGCCCGGGGGAATCGTGACCGTCGTCTCGACCGAGGGATCTTCGAGGGGCCTGCTGCCCGTCCAGGTCGGCACGCCGCCGGGACCCCTTGTCCAGGATGTCGACCTTCCACACCCGTTCGGTGATCGCGGCTCCGTCGGCCTGTCCGCTGACCCGGATCTCGCTGGTGGTCCCGCCCCGCGCACCCTTCAGGCTCCGCACCCGGAAGTTCTCGAGCCGGGTCGTCTTGCCAGGGGAGGGAGCGTCCTTGCCCTGACAGACCAGGACGCCCGCGGTCTTCTTCTCGCACCCGGAGAAGGGGGCGGTGACGTCCACGACCCCGTCGAGCGAGCTGTAGTCGACGGTGAGCGTGTACGACGTGATCTTCGTCGTGCCCGTGTTGGTCAGCGTCACGGAATCCGACGTGTTCGAGTCCGACGGTATGTAGGGCTCGGCCTTCAGGGTGTAGGCGCCGGAACCCGAGGCCACCTCCAGCCCCGCTCCGACGGCAACAGCACGTTCGGACGGCACACCCACCGTCGCGGCGGCCACCGCCAGCACCCCGGCCGTGGCCCACACTCCCCGTGGCACCTGGCTCACCCTCATGGAACCCCTCCCAAGACCAAGAAATACGCGCCGTGAACAACGCGACAACAATGACCTTCGAGACAGGGCAGGGTGTCGAAAGGTTGAGCGACAGTCGTGACAGCGTGCGGAGTTCGTCGTCCGGGTGGTCCTGGCGGGAAGAGGCCCCGGCGAAGTAGCCGTCGCCGTACGGGAGTTCGCCTCTTTGTTGGGGTGGAGGATTGTGGTTGGGGGGTGTGGTGCGTGGTTCGGGTTCTGAGAACCGGTCGGGGCCTGAGCGGGGTCCGGCGGCCGGTCGTCGGTCTTGATCGCGCATAGGGCCGTCTATGCGGGATCCTGCCGTCCCCGCACGGCCCGGAACGTCTCTGCCGCGGTGAACGCGCCGGCGATCGGCGCGATGAGCGAGGCGAAGCGGCGGGCACCCGCGTCGCCGATCGGCGTCCACAGTGCGGCGCAGTGCTCGTCCGTTTCCACCTCGATCCGCTCCCGCGCCGCGCGGCCGGTATCGGTGATCGCGCCCTCGGTGTCGAGCCAGCCGCGGGCGGTGAGACGTGCCGTCGCCGCGTTCCACTCCTCGTCGTCCCACTTCCGGGTCGCTCGCGCGAGAGCTGTCGGGAGGAGGCCCGTCGCGGTGTGCAGGACGAGGCAGTCGCATGGCCCGAGGCCGTTGCCGGCGAGTACGACGAGATGGGCGTCACCGCGCCACTCCCGCACCACCGTGATCTGCTGCCACAGCGCGACGAGAGGATCGGGTGGAAGCCCGACCGAGGCGTTCGCGGCGGCCAGCACCTTGCCGGCGTAGTCGGCACCGGCGACGACCGGGTCGATCAGCGAGCGTGCCTCGGCGAGCTGGTCGTCCGTCAGGCGCACGTCGACGCGCCGCATCGCCCGTCCGGCGGCCGAGAAGCGGGCGGCCTGCCAACGCCCGGGCGGCGCGGCGTCCCACACGCCCGCCATGGCCCGCACCGCCCGCGGGCTGAAGTTGTAGAAGGCCGCGAGCGTGACCTGCCACGGGACCGCGCCCATCGCGGCCGACCGGAAGGCCAGATACGCCCGCCCGCGGTCACTCACGCCGAGCTCGGCCGCCTCCTGGGCGCTCTCGGGGGCGAGGTGGATGAACAGGTGGGCGGCGCTGACGGCGCGGCTGACGGCGCGGACGGCGTTCAGGTCCACCGGACCGTCGCCGGGGCGGGCGGAGCCGGGAAGGTCGTCGAGGTGCGTCACGGTTGTCCCTCCGGGAAGTCGGGCGGCACTGTCAGGCGGACGTTTCGGCGGTGGCGACCAGTACCGCGCGTCCGAGGACGTGACGGGCCATGGTGAAGCCGAGGACGGCCGGGGTGGCGTCGGCCGGGACGCCTATGGACGTGACGTCGAGGGCGTGCACCACGGCGAAGTAGCGGTGCGGGCCGTGTCCGGCCGGCGGGGCGGCGCCGAGGTAGCGCGCTGCGCGGGCGTCGTTGGGCAACTGGTAGGCGCCTTCGGGCAGGTGTGAGCCGGTGTCGTCGCCGGCGCCCTCGGGCAGTTCGGTGCAGGTGGCGGGGATGTCGGCGACCGCCCAGTGCCAGAACCCGGACCCGGTGGGGGCGTCGGGGTCGTAGACGGTGACGGCATAGCTCTTGGTGCCGTCCGGGGCACCGCTCCAGGACAGCTGCGGGGACATGTCCTTCCCGCCGGGCAGGCCGGAGGCGCGCTGCCTGGGCGGCCACGCGGCGCCGTCGGTGACGGTGGTGCTGGTGACGGTGAAGGACGCTGCCTCGGGGAGGCGCGCTAAGGGGTTGTTGACGTTCACGGTGTTGCTCCTCGATCAGGGCTGGGGGCGGCGGCGAGGCGTGGGGCCCCAGAGGCGACGGAACGGCACCGTCGCCGATGGCGCTCCTCCCAATGAATCGACAGTAACACTAATAATCGATTTTCTTGGGGATCGTCTATGCTGACGCCATGACTGGCACGCCTCACGACTCGGCTTCCGCCGGGAAACAGATGCTTTCCGAGCAGGTCTACGGACACCTGCGGCGCGCGATCATGCGCGGGGACTACGCCCCTGGTGACGCCCTCAAACCGCAGGATCTCGCCAGGGAGCAGGGCGTGAGCCTGGCCGTCACGCGTGAGGCGCTCGTGCGGCTGGTCGGCGAGGGGCTCGCCGACCGGCTGCCCAACCGCGGGTTCGCCGTCCCGTCCTTCTCCGACCATCGCTGGCAGGAGATCGCGGAAGCCCGCCGGACCGTCGAACCGGTCATACTGCGCATGTCCATCGAGCGCGGCGACGTCGACTGGGAGGCCCGCGTGCGTGCCGCCCACCACCGCCTGGTCCGCACTCCGGCGTACGTGCCGGAGGAGGGCGAGTACTACACCGGCGCCTGGGCCGAGGCTCACAGGGTCTTCCATCGCACGTTGCTGGAGGGGTGCGGCAACCGCGCGCTGCTGGAGACCTTCGACCGGTTGTGGACCGCGAGCGAGCTGGCCCGCCGCTGGTCGGCGCACCGCACCCCCGACCGGGACGGCCTCGAGGAACACCGCAGGCTGGAGGAGGTGGCGCTGGCCCGCGACGCCGACGCCGCAGCCGCGGTCCTGGTTCAGCACCTCGGCCTGACCGCGGCTGCTCTGACCGACGATTCAGGTCGGGCCACCTGAACACCTGGGCTCGCGCCGCAGTGGCGAGGCCGAGGTGGGAACCAAGCCACTCCGGCCTGTCGGGAGTCAGGCGGCCGCAGGGCGGTCACCGTATCCCCGGAGAAGTCCGACGCGTCCCCGTCGGGGGCGTGCACCCTCCAGTTGCCGGAGGGTGTACGTCCTCCAGTTGCCGCACGATCCGTTCGCGCCGCGTGTCGCCCGGGTCACGCTCAGGGCCGTGCTGAACGGCCACGGAATGGCTCACATCGCCGTCACGGCGGAGTCGCCGGCCTCGGAACTTGTCGCGAATGCCTACCGGCACTCCGCCGGGCCCGCGACGCTGCGGCTCCGCGCTCCGGGGAGTGGCCGTCCACGGGGCAGCCGTCCACGGGTCGGCGTCTGGGGCGCCGACCCGCGCATTCCGTCCCCGTTCGACAAGCGGCACGGCACGCCGAGTCCCGTGCCGGCCGAGGCGGGCGGCGGACGCGGACTCTTCCTCGTATGCCATTACGCGCACGCCTGGGACCGGCACCCGCTCGTTGACGATCTGTTCGGCCGGAACGGCGAGGTGTTGTGGTGCGAGGCGGGGCCACCTCGGGTGGCGGCCCCGGAGCGCGTCAGCGCGTGACCGGCAGGGCCCCCGCGAACACATGGCCGTCGGCGCGGGTCTGGACCGGGAAGTCGACCTTGAGGGAGCCCTCCTGGCCCTCGATGGTCAGGTGGGTGACCGTCTTGAGGCCGAGGAAGGCCTTCCTGGCCGCGGTCGCGGTGACGTACGGGCGCGCGATGTTCATCAGCAGCTTGCCCGGCTTGCCGCCCCGGTTGCCGTCGAAGAACAGGATCCGCTGGTTCGTCAGGACGACGTAGACCGCGCGCGGCCTGACCGTCGCCATCACCATGCCCAGAGTGAGCACCCCGACGATGACCGCGGTGAGGGCCTGCTTGCGCACCGAGACCGTCCCGACGCTGGCCAGACTGGTGAGTTCGACCTGCTCGTCCTGGAGCAGCAAGGGGGCCGAGGCTTCCAGCAGTTGTCTGGTGCGGCGGGCGTTCATGGCCATCGGAAGGGCTCCTGGTGACGGGGAAGGGATGGGGGAGGACTGTGGGGAGGCCGGGTGCGGTGACGACGGCTGCGCTGCGGCCGCCATCGGTCTCTCGCCCGGAGCCCCTCGCCCGTCTCCCCTCATCCGCCCCGGGATTGTTTCAAGCCAAACGAAAGGTGGGGGATTGCTTCGCACAAGGTGAACTCAAGTTCGAGCCATGGCCGAGTCAAGATCGTTCATCGAGGAGTCAAGACCGCGCCCGTATGCGCTGATTGGGCCTTTTGATCCCGCAGACTCTCCTTACCTCGGCGGAAACCGCTTCCATTCCGCCACTTACCATCCGCTCCATGTCGATCGACGCGTCCCTCCCACCTCCGGACTTCGAGCTCGCCTCCGCCTTTCCCGAAGTCGGATGGCTACGGCAGGCGACCGCCGCGCGGGACTGGACGGCGATCCGGCAATACATCGACGGGCTGCCGCAGGGCACCGACCGGGCGTTCCTCGTCCGGGTGGTCGCCGAAGTGCCCGGTGTCGAGCACTTCCTGCGGGAGGTGGTCGCCGCGACACCCCATGACGTACTCGCCCTGACGGCGCTCGGGACCCGCGAGACCCAGATCGGCTGGGAGGTCCGGACCGCCGCGCGTGCCAAGGACGTCAGCCGTGAGCAGTTCCGGCAGATGCACGAACACCTTCGGCAGGCCGAACAGTTGCTGATCCGGGCGACCGCTCTCGACCCGACCCGCGACGCGGCCTGGGCCGCGCGCCTGAACACGGCCAGGGGGCTGCAACTCGGGCAGAACGAGGCGCGGCGCAGGTATGACCGGCTGGCCGTTCACCACCCGAACCACTTCACCGGACAGGCCCGGCTGCTCCAGCAGTTGTGCCCGAAGTGGGGCGGGAGCTGGGAGGCGGCGCACGGGTTCGCCCGCGAGTGTCTGCTCGGCGCGCCCGAAGGGGCCTTGAACGGGGGGCTGGTGGCCGAGGCTCATGTGGAGCACTGGCTCGACCTGTCCTCCGACGGGAACGCGCGTACCGAGTACCTGCGGCAGGCCCATGTCCACGCCGAACTCGTCGAGGCCGCCGAACGGTCCGTCCTGCACCCGTCCTACCGGCCGGCGTACGGCTGGGTCGTCATCCAGGGCGACTTCGCCGCGCTCTTCTCGATGATCGGGGACACGGCCCGCGCCGCCGCGCACTTCCGGGCGCTGGGCAATCTGGCCTCCGAGTACCCGTGGAGCTATCTCGGCGAGCCCGCGAAGGAATTTGTACGACACCGTTCAGCCGCCCTCGGAAGAGCCGGACGAACCGGAGGAACCGGACGAACCGGAGGAACCGGAAGTGGCTGAGCGGACGCCGTGCACGACGGGCGGGGACGGTCCCAGGCCCGGTCGGACGTGGGCAGAGCCGGCGAAGCAGAGCAGAGGCAGAAGCAGAGGTAGAGGCGGACGATGAGCCAGGCCATCCATCACACCGAGGTCGACGGCATACCGACCCTGTTCGCGTACGCCACCGGGCCCATGCGGGCCGGACTCGTCTTCCGCGTCGGTGTCGCCGACGAGACGCTCGCCGGCGCCGGGATCACGCACCTGGTCGAGCATCTGGCCCTGCACCGCCAGGGCTTGGCCGACTACCACTTCAACGGGGCGACCAAGGCCGCGTTCACCCACTTCCACGTGGAGGGCGCCGAGCACGAGGTCGTCGCCTATCTCCACGGCGTGTGCGCCTCCCTCCTCGATCTGCCCATGGAGCGGCTGGAGACCGAGAAGGAGATCCTGCGCACCGAGGAGGCGCGGCGCGAACCGGGGCAGCTTCCGCTGTGGCGGTACGGGGCCCAGGGGTACGGGCTGACCAGCTATCCCGAGTGGGGCGTACGGCAGCTTCGGCCGGACGACGTACGACGGTGGGCGGGGACCTGGTTCACGCGGGAGAACGCCGTGCTGTGGGTCGCGGGGGAACGGCTGCCCGCCGGACTCTCGCTCAGGCTGGCCGGTGGTCAGCGCCGTCCCATGCCCCAGGTCACCTCCGCCCTTCCGGCCGCTCCCGCCTACTTCTCCGACGGCAAGGGCGGAGTCCTGCTCGACGCCGTCGTCACCGACACCACCGCTGCCCGGATGTACGCGGGCGTCCTGGAACGCGAACTCTCCCGCTCGCTGCGCCAGGAGGGGGGCTACTCGTACACGGCGGCAAGCGACCACACCTCCCGCCGGGACGGTTTCGCGACCGTCACCGCCTTCGCGGACGCCCTGCCCGCCAAGCAGGACGCGGTCCTCGGCGGCTTCATCGACGTCCTCGCGGGGCTCCAGGCCGGCCGGATCGCGCAGGGCGACCTGGAGGCCGTACGCGGACGCGGCGACGCCATGCTGACCGCGTCCGACGCGGCCGTACGACGGCTGCCCGGAGCGGCCGAGGACCTGCTCGCCCACCGGCCGCCGCGCGCGCTCGACGAACTGCGGGCCGAGCTGTGGGCGACGACACCGCAGGAGGTGCACGCGGTCGCGCTGGAGGCCGCGGGGACGGCGCTGCTCCAGGTGCCCTCGGGGCACAGCGCCGACTGGGCCGGGTACACGGCGGCCCCCACCAGCTCGTCGTACGCCGTGACGGGCAAGCGGTTCGCGGCCGGAGGCAAGGGCAAGACGGCCCTGGTCGTCGGAGGTGAGGGGGTCAGCCTGACGGCGGGTGGCGAGGCGGCGACCGTGCTCTACCGCGAGTGCGCCGCCCTGCTGAGCTTCCCCGACGGCGGGCGCCGGCTCATAGGCACCGACGGGCTGTGCGTGGAGGTGGAGCCGGGGGCGTACGGGGTCGACGCGCACACCATGGCGACGATCGACGCGGCGGTGCCTCCGGGCGCGGTGGTGCACCTGCCGCCCCGGCAGCGACGGCCCGAACGTGCCGCCCAGGAGGATGAGGGCCGGGACTCCGGCTCCGCCGCTCAGCGGGGGGCGACCGTCACGCGCCGTACCGGAGGGCAGACAGCGATCCTCGTCATCTTCGGGACCCTCGCCGGGCTCTGGTCCCTCCTGGCCCTGATGTACACCGTCTTCGGCTTCTCCGATCCGGAGACCGGCATCGGAGGATGGGCCGCGCTCACCGTCTTCCTCTGGTGTGTCGGCGGGCTCCTGGCATGGCCGGCCATCCGTGTCCTGCGTGGCACCCGGCGGGGATGAACCGCCGCGCGCCTCTGCGGGGATGCGGAGGTCGAGGTTGAGGTGGAGGTGGGTACGCGGCGCCGGGCGCCTTCGCGTGAACGCGGGCGCCGGGCACCTGTCCGTCGACTTGGGCGCTGGGCACCCGTCCGTGGACGGGGATGGCCGCGGGCCTGTCCGTACGGTTCCGGGTGCCGGCGCGGATGCGGGCTTCCCGGTATCGAGCGGGGCGCGGGCTTCCGGATGTCGGCCGGCGGGGCGCGGGCTTCCGGGACCTCAGCGCATGTAGGGGTTGCCGGGCGTCTGGGCCGGCCAGGGTGCCGGATTCGGGCCCATGCCGACCATGGCGCTTCTCGGCGTGGGCTTGTCGAACAGCGGGCCCATCAGCAGCCACACGGCCGTCACCAAAGTGGCGAGGACGGTGAGGCCGAAGGCGGTCGCCGCCTTGTCCGACTCGATGGTCGCCCACCACAGCGTCACCGCCTCGTACAGCACGAACGACGCGAAAAGGCCCCAGTTGGCACCCCGTCCCCGGCGGATCGCCACGTACAGGAACGGCAGCCACACCAGCATGCCGAACGACAGGACCGCCAGAACCGACCACGCCAGCCGCTGGAACCAGCCGGCTTCCACGCGCTTTTCCATCACAACCCCCCGAATACCGAGCCCCCGAGAGGTTTCTCGGGCCCCCGAGAAACCTCTCGGGGGCGTCATGCTCCCATCCGAGGGGTCATGCGTGCGCGTGTTCGCCCTTCAGGGACGTCACGATCTGCGCGGCCAGCTTCTTCGCCGTGGCCGCGCCGTTGTCGTGTCCGTCCGTGGACAGCACCGTGACGACGTCCGTTCCGGAGCGCGCGGCGATGAGTGTCGTGCCGTTCTGCCAGGCGCTGTCGGTCAGGGTGATCGTGTACGCGGCGTCGCCGAGACCGGAGGTGTCGGAGCCCGCGACCTTCACCTTGGTGTGGGTGTCCGAGTCGGTGTAGGTCGCGCAGTCGGCGACGACCTTCTTCAGGTCGGCCAGCACGGTCGCCGCGGTCGTGCCGCGGTAGGTGTCGACCTCCTGCGCGATGTCCTCGGAGGTGTTCTTGCTGACGTAGTCGTTCTGGGCGAAGGAGACGCCCGAGTCGCCGGTGATCGCTATCCAGCTGGTGCCGCCGAGGAGGGCGCAGTCGGGCTTCGCCGCGGGTGAGGAGCTCGGCGCGATGTACGTGGTGCCGGTGTCCCGGGCGCCCTTGGGGTCGACCGCGAAACCGGTGGCGAAGAAGGACGCGGGTGCCAGCGCCTTCTTGAGCTGCGCGCCCGTGAGCAGACCGGCGTTGGGGTCCTTGGGCTTCGTCGCCGTGGCGGACGAGGACGAGGTGCCGGTCGCGGAGGCGCAGGCCGTCAGGGCGAGCGGCAGGACGGCGGCGACGAGCAGCGCCTTGGCCGCGCGGGAGGGATGACGCATCGGGATCTGTCCTTCGGAGGTGAGGTCGGAACGGGCCGAGGCCCGTCGGGCAGGGCTTTCGGTTGCGCGACTCTGAACGCGCACAGGCCGGGCAGAGTCGAAGCGGTGCGGTGCGGTGCGGTGCGGTGCGGTGGGTTGCGGTGCTGTGTGGCGTGGCGCGTACGGCGGGCGGGATGGTGTGGCGGGCGGGGGTGTACGGCGGCCGGTCAGCGAGTCTTCTTCCAGTCCTCGCAGCCGGACGTATGGAAGTAGGTGTCCTGGGCGCTGATCGTGACGACGGCCGTGCCGGTGATGTCGCCGTTCGCGATGGGCGATTCCAGACCGTGGCCGGCGTCCTTGGCGCGTTCCCAGTGGCAGGAGCCGTCGGGGTTGCCGGTGGTGCGATAGGTGCCCGGCTCGATGTCCTGGCCGACCCGGAAGTCGCCGTCCCCCGCGAACGCGGTCGCTTCCTTCTCGGCCGCCTCGGCCGAACCGGTGTGCCGCCCGGTGCCGGGATGTGGAGTCGTGGACGCCGAGCCCTTGTCGGCGCCGCCCGTGCGGCCGAGTCCGCGGCCGTGGCCGCCGGCGTTCGCAGAGACGACACCGATGACGACGAGGCCCACGGTGGCACTCAGCGCGGCTCTGCCCTTCATGCCCACGACGGTTCCCTCCCCCCGGCGGACGCCTCCATGGCGGCCGCTCGTTCGCTGAGTCAATAAGACCAGAGCGTGTGAATCGAGTCAACACGATTTATCGAATCTCTTGCGTGCACAGTGTGAACGGGTGGATCTTGCCTACGTCGGTATGCTCGACACCACAGAGGGACGAGTCGGGACGAGGGGAGCGGAGCGAGTGCAGGACAACGCGACCGAGGTGACCGCCGCCGGAATCGCACGGCTGGCCGGCGTCGGCCGCGCGGCCGTGAGCAACTGGCGCCGTCGCCACGCCGATTTCCCCAAGCCCGTCGGCGGCACGGAGACCAGCCCGTCGTTCGCGCTCGCCGAGGTCGAGGCCTGGCTGCGTCATCAGGGCAAACTCGCCGAAGTGCCTTTGCGGGAACGCGTGTGGCAGCAACTCGCCGGCCATCCCGAGGGCCCGGCCGCCGCACTCACCCACGTCGGCTGCGTGCTGCTGCTCATCCATGACCGGCCGACGGTCTGGCTGGAGGTGAGCGCCGGTTCGGACGAGCGCCTTGCCGCGCTGTTGCCGGCCGCGCTGGAGCAGGTGGCCGTCCCGCGGTTCGGCCGGGTGCAAGGTGGACGTGGTGTTCACGCCGGGGTTGGTGCGGAGCAGCCGTCGGCTGTGAATCGACCGGCACCTGTGAACACTCCAGAAGTCGGCTCAGAAGGATCGACAGCCCCGCACACCTCAACCGTCCCTGTAGCGCCAGCCGTCCCTGCCACCCCCACCCCCGCCGCCCTCGTGGTGCCCCTCCCCACCGGCCCCCAGCTGCTCCCTTCCGTCCCTCTCCTGCGCGGCGCGGCCGAGCTCGCCGCCGAGCTGGGCGCCCGCCAGACCTTCGAGTTCCTGCTCGGGCGGTACCTCGACGCCAACCCGCGCCAGTTCACCACCACCCCCATCGAGCTCGCCC
Source organism: Streptomyces sp. NPDC002742 (assembly GCF_042888885.1). NCBI lineage: Bacteria > Bacillati > Actinomycetota > Actinomycetes > Kitasatosporales > Streptomycetaceae > Streptomyces > Streptomyces sp. NPDC002742. Next base: position 30,177 of record NZ_JBIAQF010000022.1, on the reverse strand, counting down.
GCCTCATGGCCGACCTTGCCGGTCCCGCCCGCACCGTCCTCGACCCGGCCTGTGGCACCGGCGCCCTGTTGCGCGCTCTCGACGCCCGGCCCGGCCAGGAGCTCCACGCCCAGGACAGCGCCCCCGAACTCGCCGCGCTCACCGCTCTCCGGCTCGCCCTGCACGGGCGGGCCACCGTGCGCGCGGCCGTCGGCGACAGCCTGCGCGCCGACGCGTTTCCGCGGCTGCGCGCCGACGCGGTCCTGTGCCACCCCCCGTTCAACGAACGCAACTGGGGTCACGACGAACTGGCCTACGACCCCCGTTGGGAGTACGGCTTCCCGGCCCGTGCCGAGTCCGAGCTGGCCTGGGTGCAGCACGCGCTGGCCCGGCTGCGGGACGGCGGCACCGCCGTCCTGCTCATGCCCCCCGCCACCGCCTCCCGCCGTTCCGGGCGCCGTATCCGCGCCGACCTCCTGCGCCGCGGCGCGCTGCGGGCCGTCGTCGCCCTGCCGGTCGGCGCGGCACCCCCGTACAACATCCCCCTGCACCTGTGGGTGCTGCGCCGGCCCGAGAAGGCGCCCGGCCGGCCCGAGGTGCTGCTCGCCGACGCCGGACAGTTCGCCGGCGAGGGGCGTGGCGGTCCCGACTGGCAGGCCGTCAGAGACGTCGTGCTCGACGCCTGGCGGGCCCACGACCGGGACGGCACCCTCCAGGAGCGGCCCGGTCTGGCACGTTCCGTTCCCGTCATCGAACTCCTCGACGACGACGTCGACCTCGCCCCGGCCCGCCATCTCCCGCCCCCGGCGGCGGCCGACGGCGCCGAGCAGCTCGCGGCCGTGCGCGAGTGCCTCGAAGAGACCCTGCGCCTGACCACCGGTCTCACCCCGTCCCCCGCCCTGACGGAGCGGCCCGCCCGCTGGCCGCTCACCACCGTCGGCGAACTCGCCCGCGGGAGCGCCCTGGTGATGCGCACGGGCGGAAACGGCGGTCACGCGCGTGTGCCCGTCCTCACCGACCACGACGTGCTCGCCGGCACCGGCCCCTCGGGGACGCTGCCGGAGACCGACGAGGAAGCCGTGCTGACGGAGGCGGGCGACGTGGTCGTGCCGGTGCTCGGCGGCGGCTCGGTGGTCCGCGTGGTCGACGGCGCGACGGTGGGCGCCGTCCTGGGGCGCAACCTCGTGCTCCTGCACCCCGATCCCGCGGCGCTCGACCCTTGGTTCCTCGCCGGGTTCCTGCGGGGCACCGCCAACAACCGCCAGGCCAGCAGTTACGCGTCCACCGCCACCCGGCTCGACGTGCGCCGGCTGCAGCTGCCCCGGCTCCCGCTGGACGAACAGCGGCGCTACGGCGCCCGGTTCCGCGCGCTCGACGAGTTCGAGCGGGCGCTCAGGCACGCGGGCCGGCTGGGGGACCAGCTCGTACGCGGCATGTACGACGGGCTGACGGACGGGACGGTGCCCCCGGGCTGAGGCCCCGCGGGCTCCGCACGCGCCCCGGGCCGCGCGCCCCGGCTCCCCCAGGACCAGGCTGCCCGCCCCCGACGCCACCTGCGGCGTCGTACGAGGTGAGCAGCATGACAACGGTTCCGTACAACCCGGGACCGGTCGTCCGTGTCGGCCTATACGCTCGAACTCCTATCGAATTCAGGTCCGGGAGCAGTCATGTACGGCCATGGCGGGACGCCACCCATCCGCGGCGCGGTGACCGTCATCGCGTTGCGTGTTCTGTTCTCCGTCGCAGGGCTCCTGTCGTGCGGTCTGTTCGCCTGTCTTCCGCTGTTCCAGGTGGCACTCCGGCGCGGGCGGTGGTTCGACTGGATGGCGGCCTGGGTGACGCTGCCCGTGTCCATCGGCCTGCTCGGGATCGTCGGTACGCTGCCGGAGAGCGACCACTGGGGCGATGTCGCGCTGACCGGATCAGTGGTCCTCAGCGCCGGCAGCGTCGCGTACTACCTGGTCAGCGACATCCGCTTCCACCGTGCGTGGCGGCGGTCCACGCGCTACGCGCCGTTCCACGTGCAGACCGCCCACGGGCCGTACGGCTTTCCGCAGCCCGCGCAGCCCGCCCCGCCGTACCCGGCTGTCCTCATGTCGCAGCCGCAGCCTCCCGGGCCGCAGCCGCAGCCGCAGCTCTCCGTACCGCAGCCGTACCTGCCGAACGCGCCGATGCCGCAGCCCCCGCCGCGGCGAGTCCCGCCCGCCCGTATCGACCAGGTGCGCGCCGAGCTCGACGAACTCAGCGACTATCTGCGCAAGCATGACGACCGGTGGGACGGCGAACACGAGGGCGGACGGTGACCGCGGCGGCCGGACGCGTCGTCGCCGGCCGGTACGAACTGGCCACGCTCATCGGGCAGGGCGGCATGGGCCAGGTCTGGACGGCCTACGACCAACGGCTCGACCGGCGCGTCGCGGTGAAGCTGCTGCGCCCCGACAGGGTCGTCGGCCAGGAGGCCGACGAACTGCGCCGCCGCTTCGCGCGCGAGTGCCGGGTGACCGCCCAGGTCGACCACCCCGGCCTGGTCACCGTGCACGACGCGGGCAGCGAGGGCGAGGAACTGTTCCTCGTCATGCAGTACGTCGACGGCGCCGACCTCTCCGATCACCTCGCCGAGCACGACCCCTACCCGTGGCAGTGGGCGGTCGCGGTCGCCGCGCAACTGTGCGCGGTGTTGAGCGCCGTGCACGCCGTGCCGATCGTCCACCGTGACCTCAAGCCGCGCAACGTGATGGTGAAGCAGGACGGCACGGTGACCGTCCTCGACCTCGGGGTCGCCTCCGTGATGGACACCGACACCACCCGCCTCACACGCACCGGCTCCCCCATCGGCTCGCCCGCCTACATGGCGCCCGAGCAGGCGATGGGCGGCGCGGTCGGCCCGTACACCGACCTGTACGCGCTCGGTGTGCTGATACACGAACTCCTCAGCGGCGACGTGCCGTTCACGGGCTCGACGGCGCTCGGGGTGCTGCACCGCCACCTGTACGAGCCGCCACTGCCCGTACGCCGGCTGCGCCCCGAGGTTCCGGAGGCGCTGGAGAACCTGGTTCTGCGCCTGCTCGCGAAGGACCCGCAGCACCGGCCCGCCTCCGCGCAGGAGGTGTACGAGCAGTTGGCGTTGCTCCTGCCCGCGCGCGGAACCCCCACCGGGGCCCCACTCGACCCCACGCGCCCCTTCCTGCGCCCGCACGCCCCTTGGCCGGACCGTGCGCGTACGCCCGCACACCGGCCGGCCCCCGTCGTGCGGGACGCCGACAAACCCGATGTCGCCGGTGCCGTCGACGAGGTGAAGCGCCTTCTGGGCGAGGGCCGCATCACCCAGGCCGTCGACGTCCTCGGCGCGATCCTGCCCACCGCCGCACAGCAGCACGGCGAGCACTCCCCGGTCGTACGCACCCTGCGCAAGCAGTACGCGGCCACACTCATGGACGACGGCCAGTACCGGCGCGCGCTGCCCGAACTGCGCCGCCTCGCCGACGAACGCGCCGCCGAGGCCGGCCGGGCCGACCCCCAGGTCCTGCGTTATCGCTACGAATCAGCCCAGTGCCTGGAGCAGTTGGGCGACCCGGCGGCGGCGCTCGCCGAGTACCGCGCGCTGCTGCCGTACTACGAGAACCAGTACGCGGCCGACGACCCGGAACTCGCCTTCGACGTCCGCCGCCGCGTCGGGCACCTGCTGCTGGCGCTCGGCGACGGCACCGCCGCCCGCGACACGCTGGCCCGGCTGCTGCACGACGTGGAGCGGCTGCACGGTCCCGGACACCCGCTCGCGGCCGAGATCGGGGGGACATTGCAATGGCTGGGGCAGGTGCGTGGCTAGATTTTGCCGCGCCCTGAGAGGATCTTGTGACTTTCCTGGGGCGTTCTTTCCCGAACGGGCATGCGCATCCGGTTAAGTTGCGCTCTGTTTCATGCCGTGCGCGCCCCTTTGTGCGCCGCGCGTGCGCTGTCACCGCACAACCCGCCGGTACCACCGGCACAACCAGGGGTGGGTTCACATGTCCGACCATCGCCAGTCGAGGAAGCGCCGGTACATCACGTGGGGCGTGGCCGGGGTCGCCGTCGTCGCCGGCGCCGGTATCGCCGCGCAGACCTCCATGGCGGCCACGACCTGGCCCGCCCAGAAGACCTTCACGGGCCGCGCCTTCGACACCTGCACCGCGCCCCCGCTGACCGCGATGAAGGCCTGGCACACCGGTTTCTACGGAGCGGCCGCCGTGTACGTCGGCGGCAAGAACCGCGGATGCAACCAGCCCAACCTCAACGCGGGCTGGGTGAAGTCGGTCGGCGCGCTGGGCTGGAAGCTCATCCCGCTGTACGTCGGCGCCCAGCCGTCCTGTCAGACCGGGAGCAGCCCCGAGAAGCTCACGGCCTCGACCGCGGCGTCCATGGGCGCGACCGACGGCGCGGACGCGGTCGCCAAGGCCACCGCCCTCGGCATGAAGGCCGGCAGCCCGGTCTACCTCGACATGGAGTCGTACGACATCACGAACAAGGCCTGCAACGACGCCGTGCTCACGTATGTGCGCGCCTTCGACAAGGCCCTGCGCGCCAAGACGTTCCGCTCCGGTTACTACGGCTTCACCAGCTCCAGCGCCAAGGCCGTCGCGACCGCGACCGACAAGACGGATCTGCCGGGCAACCTCTGGTACGCGCTGTGGGACAAGACGAACACCACGACCACCGACTGGCCGTGGGGCGCCACCCAGTTCACCGACCACAGCCGCGCCCACCAGTACATGGTCAACAGCAAGGAGACCATCGGCGGCGTCACGCTCACCGTGGACCGCGACGCGTGGGACGCGCCGGTCGCCATCACCGGCTGACGAACGGGACCATCGGGGACCATCGCGCGACCGGACGGCGACCGGACAGCGATGGTGGCGATCGGCCAGGGTGGTCACAGGGTCGGCGCCGGTGATCGGCCCGATGCGGTCACCCTTACGGGCGGACCGCGGCCGTTCCGCGAGGCGGGGTTCGCGCGACGGTGCCCGAAGTCGTGGTGAATCGTTGGTCGAATGGCTGGCCGAGAGGCGGGCCACTGCCTAACATCGATCACCGCAAGACTTTGTGCACCGTCGCACAATCTCCTCGGGAGGCTTCCTTGCACCGCCGCCGTCGCACCGCGCTCGTCCTCTCCGCCGCGCTCGTCGCCGCGGCCCCTCTGCTCACCGGCTGCGGCAGCGACGCCCATCCGGGCGCCGCGGCTGTCGTCGACGGCCGTCGGATCACCGTCGCGCAGCTGGAGGGCCGGGTGAACGAGGTGCGCTCGGCGCAGCGGGCCGCCAGCAAGGACGACGCCCAGTACGCGCAGGTCATCGCCAGCAGCGGCACCCTCACCCGCGACACCCTGCACGGCATGGTCCTGGACCGGGTTCTGGACCGGGCGGCCAAGAACGCCGGTGTGACCGTCACCCGCAAGGACTCCCAGCAGATGCGGTCGGCCCTCGAACAGCAGGCGGGCGGCTCCAAGGCCCTGGAGACGGCCTGGCTCGCGAACTACGGTGTGGCACCCAAGCGCCTCGACGACAGCCTGCGCACCGAGATCGAGGCCCGCAAGCTCGCCGCCGCACTCGGTGTGGACATGAACACCACCGACGGCAAGGCCACCTTCTGGAAGGCGATGTCCACCGCCTCCAAGCAGCTCCACGTCGACCTCAACCCGCGCTACGGCGCCTGGGACGTCCAGAAGAGCAGCCGCGTCGACGCGAAGACGCCGTGGCTCCGGGACGTCTCGTCGGCCGGCACCCAGCAACAGCCCGCGTAACCGTCGCCTGCCTGTCTGCCGGCCGGCCGGCAGGCAGGCTCGATGGACGGCAGCCGGTTGGGCGGCTCGTGTGCCGGCCGGGGACGGGGCTGTGGACAAGGGGTCCGGCGGGACGGTTCGCCGATAGAGTCGTACGGTCGTCGGCCTGCCGCTCGCCGCCCGGCCGCACAGGCGGACCGACGGCGTATCCCGGACCCTGTGGACAACCTCGGGGGTGTCGGTGACGTGGGTTACGTTCGAGGGGTGAACGCAACCAGTGAACCGACGGGGGCCCCTCCGGGCAGTGAGCGGACCGCCGCCGACGCGACCGCAGCCGATGTGACCGCCGTCGGCGCGACCATCGACGGCGCGACCGCTGCCGACCCCGGCCGTATCGTCCTGCTCACCACCAGCCACCGTGTCGCTCCGGGTCTGTTGTCCTGGCCGGCCTGGCAGGTGTTGCAGGGCGCCGACCGGGTGCTGTGCGCGGACCCCGCGCACCCGCAGGTGCCGTATCTGCGCGAGGCCGGCATCAGAGTCGACGAGGAGTCCCCCACCGCGCGGGAACTGGTCGACGCTTGTGCCGGCGGACGCTCGCTGGTCGTCGTCGCCGGCGGGGAGGGGGAGCCCCGCCTCACCGACGGTCTGGCCCGGATGGCGGGCTCCGGCCGCATACGGATGCCGGATCTGGAGCTGCTGCCCGCCTCCTACGACCTGCCGGGCGCCCGTCTGCTCGACCTGGTCCAGGTGATGGACCGCATCCGCGCCGAGTGCCCCTGGTCGTCCCAGCAGACACACAGGGGCCTGGCGAAGTACGGCATCGAGGAGGCGTACGAGCTCGTCGAGGCCATCGAGGAAGGCGACCGGGACGAGCTGCGCGAAGAGCTCGGTGACGTCCTGCTCCAGGTCGTGTTCCACTCCCGGATCGCCGAGGACCACGAGGAGGCCCCGTTCTCGATCGACGACGTGGCCGGCGGCATCGTCGCCAAGCTGATCCACCGGCACCCCCATGTCTTCGGCGACGAGACGGCCACGACGCCCGACGAGGTCGTCGAGCACTGGCGGCGCACCAAGGCGGAGGAGAAGCGGCGCACATCCGTCACCGAGGGCGTCCCGCTCGGCCAGCCGGGTCTCGCCCTGTCGGCCAAGTTGTCGTCCCGGGTGCGTACGGCGGGACTTGAGGTCCCGTTGCCCGAGGGGGAGGGCGTGGGGTACGAACTGCTGGCGATGGCCGTCCGCGCCGAGGCCGAGGGAGTGGACCCGGAGGCGGCGCTGCGTGCGGCGGCCCGGACGTACCGGGACGCGATCCGCGCGGCGGAGGGGGAGGGGGAGCCCGGCGGGGCCTGAGTCACGTCCCCGGGGCGCGGCCTGCCGGGTTGTGCCAGGCCGGTGGGGGGCGGTCGAGCAGCCACTGTGCCGCGCCCACCGGGCGGGGGCGGCTCTCTCCGGTCGGCGGCAGCAGGTCGTGGAAGACGCGGTCGGCCGGTGCGCCGAGGGAGGGAAGGGTCTCGCCGACCGCCTCGACGAGATCGGGCGGACCGGCTACGTAGACGTCGTGCCGGGTCCAGCCGGCCCGGTTGCCCAGCGCGGTGAGCAGCCGTTCGGTCGCCTGGGCCTTGGGACGGCCGGGCGCCGGGGTGATGAAGGTGACGGTGAGCTTGGGGAGCCTGGCCCGCAGGCGTTCGACGGCGGGCCGGTCGTAGAGGTACGCGATGTCCCGGGCGACGAGGAACAGGCGGGCCTCGTGGGCGGGTTCGAGCTGTTCCAGCAGGGCCTTCACCGGCGCCCAGCCGGTGCCTGCCGCGATGAGGGTGAGGGGCCGGTCGGCCGGCGTCCGCAGGGTGAGGCCGCCGCCGGGTGCGCCCAGCCGCAGTACGTCGCCCACGTGGGTCCGCCGGACGAGGGCCGTGGAGAGCGTGCCGTTCTCGACGCGGCTGATGTGCAGGTCGACGGTGCGGTCGGCGCGGGGCGCGTTGGCGAGGGAGTAGGGCCGCCAGACGCACGGCAGGTGGGGCACGCTGACGCTGACGTACTGGCCGGGGGAGTAGGTGAGCCGTTGCCGTGGCCGCAGGGTGAGGACGGTGAGGTCGTCGCCGTGCCGGGTGCGGGAGACGACCTCGGCGTCCCACCAGGGAGGCTCGCCCTGGTGCTGGGCCTCTCCCGCGCCCTGGAGCATGAGCTGGGCGATCGACCCGTACGCCTCGGACCAGGCCTTCTCGGCCTCGGCGCTCCAGGCCGAGCCCGCGACGACCGCGAACGCGGCGATCAGGCTCGCCCCCACGGCCGCGTAGTACTCCGGCTGGGTCAGGTACTTGCGGTGGTCGCGCCCGAGATCCCGTAGATACCTCGGCAGGTCCGGGTCGTCCAGTCCGTCCATGACGAACGTGAGGGCCGCGAAGAGCCGGTCCCGCTGCCGCTCCATGTCCTGCGGGAGGTCCGCCGGAAACAGCGCGCGGAGCTCCGGGTTGTGCCGGAAGAGATGCGAGTAGAAGTACTTGACCGCGAACTCGGCCCGTCTTTCCACGACCGCGAAGCTGGATCTGAGTATTTCGGGGTCCACTGCGTGAATGTAGGGAGGTGCCGAGAGGCCGAGTCAAACAGTCGGCCATGTCCGGACAGCCTGGGGCGAAGTGGGTGGGGGTGGCCTCCCGTCGTCGTCGTGCGCCCCGGGTGCCGCCCGTGGTGTGCCCCGGTCGCCGGTCGGCCGGGGGGTCCCCGCCTCCTGCGGATACGGTCGAGGAGTGACCGAGCACGAAGCCTCCCCCAGCGCCGCCCCGGAACTCTTCACCTGGGAGTTCGCCACCGATCCCTACCCGGCGTACGCCTGGCTCAGGGAGCACGCTCCCGTGCACCGCACGCGACTGCCCAGCGGTGTGGAGGCCTGGCTCGTCACGCGGTACGCCGACGCCAAGCAGACGCTCGCCGACCAGCGGCTGTCCAAGAATCCCGCGCACCACGACGAGCCCGCGCACGCGAAGGGCAGGACCGGGATCCCCGGGGAGCGCAAGGCGGAGCTGATGACGCATCTGCTGAACATCGACCCGCCGGACCACACCCGGCTGCGGCGGCTCGTCAGCAAGGCCTTCACTCCCCGGCGCGTCGCCGAATTCGCTCCGCGGGTGCAGGAGTTGACGGACCAGCTCATCGACGGCTTCGCGGCCAGGGGTTCGGCGGACCTCATTCACGAGTTCGCCTTCCCGCTCCCCATCTACGCGATCTGCGACCTGCTCGGCGTCCCGCGCGAGGACCAGGACGACTTCCGGGACTGGGCGGGGATGATGATCCGGCACGGCGGCGGGCCGCGGGGCGGGGTCGCCCGGTCCGTCAAGAAGATGCGCGGCTATCTCGCCGAGCTCATCCACCGCAAGCGCGAGGCGCTGACCGCGGAGCCCGCACCGGGCGAGGACCTCATCTCCGGGCTCATCCGCGCCTCCGACCACGGCGAGCACCTCACCGAGAACGAGGCCGCCGCCATGGCCTTCATCCTGCTCTTCGCCGGGTTCGAGACCACGGTCAATCTCATCGGGAACGGGATGCACGCCCTCCTCACCCACCCCGGGCAGCGGGATCGCCTGCAGGCCTCCCTGGCGGCCGGGGAGAGCGGGCTGCTGGAAACGGGCGTCGAGGAACTCCTGCGCTACGACGGACCCGTGGAGCTGGCCACCTGGCGGTTCGCGACCGAGGCCGTGCGGATCGGCGGGCAGGACATCGCGGCCGGCGACCCCGTGCTCGTGGTCCTCGCCGCCGCCGACCGCGACCCCGACCGGTTCGAGCAGCCGGACACGCTCGATCTCGCACGACGTGACCTTCAGCACTTGGGCTACGGCCACGGCATCCACTACTGCCTGGGAGCGCCGCTCGCCCGCCTGGAGGGGCAGACCGCGCTCGGCACGCTCCTCAACCGCCTTCCCGACCTCCGACTCGCCGGAGAATCAGCCGATTTGCGGTGGCGTGGGGGGCTCATTATGCGCGGATTGCGCACGCTTCCTGTGGAGTTCACCCCGGTCAAATAGTCCTTGATCGGTTCATCGGCGACCCTTCGGAACCCCTGTCGACGGAGTTCTTCCGAATACCGGAAAGGGCGCCCTTCCGGCTACCGGAACATGACGATCCATCAAAGCTGTGATCTTCACGTGATCTGTACTGCATCGACTTGTAACCAGCGACGGAGTGCGGCTACCTTCACCCATCAACGCGGCACCTGTGCTTCTTACTTCACGGGAAGCCGCGCTGCTCCCCCGTTGTCACGTGAAAGGCTTCCGCATGCTCTCCGGGAACGGCCGTCACCGTCGCCCTCATCAAGCCCCGGCATTCATCGTCGCCGCAGGGGTGACCGGATCGGCCATCGCCATCCCGTTGCTCGCCGCGGCGAGTGCGAGCGCGGCCGACGGAACCACCTGGGACCGCGTGGCGCAGTGCGAGAGCGGCGGCGCGTGGAGCGCCGACCAGGGCAACGGGTACTACGGCGGGCTCCAGCTGGGCCAGGACGACTGGGAGGCGTACGGGGGTCTCGACTACGCCCCGAGGGCCGACCAGGCCAGCCGCTCGCAGCAGATAGCCGTCGCGGAGAAGTTGCTCGACGACCGGGGGATCGCGGCCTGGCCGACCTGTGGACCGCTCTCCGGGCTCAGCGAGGGCTCGGCCGGGGTCCAGGTCGACACGGGTGTGGCCGACGGCTCGTCGGGCTCCGGGGCTGACGCCGGTTCATACAACTCATCCGGTTTGTCCACTTCACCCAGCTCATCCCCTTTGTCGGGCCTGATCGGTTCGGTCGACTCGGGTGACTCCGCGGGTGCGACCGACGGCACCGCGAAGCCCGACGCCTCGCCGAGCCCCAGCGCCTCGGCTCAAGCGAGCGACAAGAGTGACGAGTCGGGCAAGTCGGGGCAGAAGAGCGCCTCTTCGAACGCCTCCGACGCCGCGAGCGCCGGAACGGGGCGGCATCGCGGTGGAGACGCCGCGGAGAGCGCGACCGGCGGCCTTGCCGACGGCACCACGGGGCGGCACGCGTCGAGCGTCCCGAGCGCCCCGGGCGCCGACGTCGACAACTCGTACGCCGCGGACGGCAGCACGAATCTCTGGAACGTTTCCGACGTGCTCGGCCTCGAACACGGATGGGGCGACCTGGCCGCCGCGGACAGCCCGGCGGCCGACAGTGGTCCCGGCCTCGTCGTCCCTGGTCGGAGCATTGCCGTCGTCGCCGAAACGGTGCAGAACTAGCGGGAGTTCACGTCACGATTCGCTGTGGAATGTCCGGTTTGGTGCAAGTGAGACATGAGTCTCAGAAGCCCTGATCGTCTTTGAAATTCCGCCGATCGACTGCTTACGGTCGTCATCGCTCGCCACAGCGGGCCCCGACGGTCACAACGCCGAATCCTGCCAGCGGCCGTACGGGAACAGTCGTCGCGTCATGCGCCGTAGGCAGGAGCGGGGGACCCAAGGTAAGTGCCGGGACCGGGAGTTGAGAGACACCCGGGAACGGCTTGGGGTTAAGTCGCGTGCCGGACCTCCTGGAGACAGGACCGAAGGCGCGCGGCCGGGCAACTCAACCGGCCCGAACCCGACAGCTCACCTCGCAGGCGTCGGTGAGGGGATCACTCCATGCTGTTTTCCAGCAAGGGCAAGCACCGCCGCCCGAACAAGGCCACCCGCGTCGCCACGCTCGCCGGTGTCACCGGTGTCGCCATCGCCGCCCCGCTGATGGCCGCCGGCAACGCCTCCGCCGCCACCGCCTCCGAGTGGGACACCGTCGCCCAGTGCGAGGCCGGCGGCAACTGGTCGATCAACACCGGCAACGGCTACTACGGCGGTCTGCAGTTCTCCGCCTCCACCTGGGCCGCGTACGGCGGCACCGCCTACGCCTCGACCGCCGACCAGGCCTCGAAGTCGCAGCAGATCGCCATCGGCGAGAAGGTCCTCGCCGCGCAGGGCAAGGGCGCCTGGCCGACCTGCGGCACCGGCCTGTCGAGCGCCGCGTACAGCGGTGGCGCCTCGGCCCCGTCGGCCTCCTCCGGCTCCTCCTCCTCCTCCTCCTCCTCGTCGAGCGGCTCGCAGGGCGCCACCACCACCCGTACGACGGAGCAGCCCGCCTCCCGTTCCGCGGAGCGCCCGGCCGCCCAGAAGACCGTCACCACGCCGACCGGCAAGAAGGTCAAGAAGGGTGACGGCGAGTACAAGGTCGTCAAGGGTGACACCCTCAGCTCGATCGCTGAGAAGAAGCACGTCAAGGGCGGCTGGCAGAAGCTGTTCAAGCTGAACAAGGACATCGTCGCCGACGCCGACTTCATCTACCCGGGCCAGCAGCTGCACCTCCGCTGAGCGCGGACGCGCGCCGGCCCGACGGGGTCGCCTTCGGCGGAGGGCGACCGTGGTCCAGGCCGTGCGCAGCATCGCCCCGGCTGAACAGCAGCTCCCTCGCAGGCCGGGCCTTCGTGCCGAAGGCCTGGTGAGGGCCCCCGTCCCCACGGGCTCCCCGCTCCGGTGCTTGTTCCCCCGCATGCACCGGAGCGGGGTTTTTCTTTTCTTTTTTTGTTCCGTTCAGGAACAATATGTACTCTCACTTCTGCTCAAGGGGTGGTCGATCGGCTGGCCGATCCCCTCGGGCCGGATAGGCTCATCCCGCGGGGCTGCCAAGCCCCGCATACCCGCGTCACATCCCAGAAGGAGATGCTCGTGCCGTCCATCGACGTCGTCGTAGCCCGGGAAATCCTGGACTCCCGAGGCAACCCCACGGTCGAGGTCGAGGTCGGCCTCGACGACGGCAGCACGGGTCGTGCCGCCGTTCCGTCCGGCGCCTCCACCGGAGCGTTCGAGGCCATCGAGCTTCGCGACGGTGACCCCAACCGCTACCAGGGCAAGGGTGTCGAGAAGGCCGTCCTCGCCGTCATCGAGCAGATCGGCCCGGAGCTCGTCGGCTACGACGCCACCGAGCAGCGCCTGATCGACCAGGCGATGTTCGACCTGGACGCCACCGACAACAAGGGCTCGCTCGGCGCCAACGCCATCCTCGGCGTCTCGCTCGCCGTGGCGCACGCCGCTTCCGAGGCGTCCGACCTGCCGCTCTTCCGCTACCTGGGCGGCCCGAACGCGCACCTGCTGCCCGTTCCGATGATGAACATCCTGAACGGCGGGTCGCACGCCGACTCGAACGTGGACATCCAGGAGTTCATGATCGCCCCGATCGGCGCGGAGTCCTTCTCCGAGGCCCTGCGCTGGGGCACCGAGGTCTACCACACCCTCAAGTCCGTCCTGAAGTCCAAGGGCCTGTCCACCGGCCTCGGCGACGAGGGCGGCTTCGCCCCGAACCTGGACTCCAACCGCGCCGCGCTCGACCTCATCCTCGAGGCCATCAAGCAGGCCGGTTACGTCCCCGGCGAGCAGGTCGCGCTCGCGCTCGACGTCGCCGCGTCCGAGTTCTACAAGGACGGCAAGTACGAGTTCGAGGGCAAGTCCCGCTCGGCCGCCGAGATGACCGAGTACTACGAGGAGCTCGTGGCGGCCTACCCGCTCGTCTCCATCGAGGACCCGCTCTTCGAGGACGACTGGGCCGGCTGGAAGGTCCTCACCGACCGCCTCGGCGACAAGGTCCAGATCGTCGGCGACGACCTGTTCGTCACCAACCCGGAGCGCCTGGCCCGCGGCATCGAGGAGGGCACCGCCAACGCGCTGCTCGTCAAGGTGAACCAGATCGGTTCGCTGACCGAGACCCTGGACGCCGTCGAGCTCGCCCAGCGCAGCGGCTACAAGTGCATGATGTCCCACCGCTCCGGCGAGACCGAGGACGTCACCATCGCCGACCTGGCCGTCGCCACCAACTGCGGCCAGATCAAGACCGGCGCCCCGGCCCGCTCCGAGCGCGTCGCCAAGTACAACCAGCTGCTGCGCATCGAGGAGATCCTCGACGACGCCGCGGTGTACGCCGGCCGCTCGGCGTTCCCCCGCTTCAAGGACTGACCCCGCAAGGCTCAGGAAGCGTCGTCCGTACGTCCCCGCACCCGGTCCCGTACCGTGTGCGGGGACGTACGTGCGTGACGGGCCCCCCACCGGCGGGCCCACCGGCGGGCCAGAACTGGGGAGGCGGGACTCATGGCCGTGAAGGACCGGGACCGGTTCTCCACCTCGACCAGGCTGAAGCTGCTCGGCGAGCAGACGGCGGCCCGGGTCTACCGCTCCCAGACCAAACGGCAGGCCCGCCGCTCCCGGCTGACCGGCCGGGCCGCACTGCTCGCCCTGGTCCTGTGCTCCCTGATCGTCGCCCTCGCGTACCCGATGCGGCAGTACGTCTCCCAGCGCGCCCAGGTCGCCGACCTGGAGCGGCAGCGGGAGCAGGCCCGGCAACGGGTCGAGCAGCTGCGCGACCTCAAGGCGCGCTGGCAGGACGACGCGTACGCGAAGCAGCAGATCCGGGAGCGGCTGCACTACGTGATGCCGGGTGAGACCGGCTATGTGGTGATCGACCCGGACGCGGCGAAGCAGGCCCGCGCCGAACGGGGCACCGCCGACCGCCCCTGGTACACCAATGTCTGGGACGGCGTGGACAAGTCCGACGCCGCCGACCAGTGACGACCCATGAACTGACCAGAAAGACACGTGACTCACGGCATGGAAACGCCACCCCCCACCACCCCGCGCACCGAGCCCACCGACGGCGACGTCGAGGCCTTCAAGCAGCAGCTCGGCCGGCCGCCGCGCGGGCTGCGCGCGATCGTGCACCGCTGCCCCTGCGGTCAGCCGGACGTGGTGGAGACGGCGCCCCGCCTCCCCGACGGGACGCCGTTCCCGACCACGTACTACCTGACGTGCCCGCGGGCCGCGTCCGCGATCGGGACGCTGGAGGCCAACGGGGTCATGAAGGAGATGACCGACCGGCTGGCCACCGATCCCGAGCTGGCCGCGGCCTACCGCGCCGCCCACGAGGACTACATCGCGCGACGGGACGCCATCGAGGTCCTGGCGGGCTTCCCGAGCGCGGGCGGCATGCCTGACCGGGTGAAGTGCCTGCACGTCCTGGTCGCCCACTCGCTGGCCGCGGGGCCGGGCGTCAACCCGCTCGGCGACGAGGCCATCGCGATGCTGCCCGAGTGGTGGCGCAAGGGTGCCTGCGTGACGCTCCCCGGACCGCCCACCGGTGAGGGGTGGCAGGTGGAGACGACCGGAGAGGGCGCCGACGCCGGCCACTTCGCCTTCAAGCCCGTCGATTCGGGCGAGTCCGCCGCGTCCGGCGAGGACGAGCGATGACCCGCGTCGCCGCCGTCGACTGCGGTACGAACTCCATCCGGCTCCTGGTGGCCGACGCCGATCCGGCGACGGGCGAACTCGTCGACCTGGACCGGCGGATGACCATCGTCCGGCTGGGCCAGGGCGTCGACCGCACCGGCCGGCTCGCCCCCGAGGCGCTGGAGCGGACCTTCGCCGCCTGCCGCGAGTACGCGGCGGCCATCAAGGAGCACGGCGCCGAGCGGCTCCGCTTCGTCGCCACCTCCGCCTCCCGGGACGCCGAGAACCGGGACGAGTTCGTGAGCGGCGTGCTGGACATCCTCGGCGTCGAGCCGGAGGTCGTCACCGGGGACCAGGAGGCGGAGTTCTCCTTCACCGGTGCGACCAAGGAGCTGGCCGGGCGCGAAGACCTCGCCACGCCCTACCTGGTCGTGGACATCGGCGGCGGTTCGACCGAGTTCGTCGTCGGCGCCGACCACGTGCGCGCGGCACGCTCCGTGGACATCGGCTGCGTACGGATGACGGAACGTCACCTCGTGCACGACGGCGCCGTGACCGATCCGCCCACCGCCGACCAGGTCGCGGCCATGCGCGCCGACATCGAGGCCGCCCTCGACCTCGCCGAGGAGACGGTCCCGCTGCGCGAGGCGCGCACGCTGGTGGGGCTGGCCGGCTCGGTCACCACGATCGCGGCGATCGCGCTGGACCTCGCCGAGTACGACTCCGAGAGGATCCACCACTCGCGGGTCTCCCTCACCCGCGTCCGCGAGATCACCGAGTGGCTGCTGCGCTCCACGCACGCCGAACGCGCGGCGATCGGCTCGATGCACCCGGGACGGGTGGACGTGATCGGCGCGGGCGCCCTCGTGCTGCTCTCGATCATGGAGCGGACCGGAGCGGAGGAGGTCGTGGTCAGCGAGCACGACATCCTCGACGGCATCGCCTTCAAGGTGGCGGAGGACGCCGAAGCGGGCGGGCAGGGCGGCTGACGCGCGGTGACGCGCCGAGAGCGGACGTGAGGCGGCCCCGGTACCTCTTCCCGAGGGAACCGGGGCCGTCGTCCTTCCGGGATTCACAGGAGGCCGTGGGGTGCTCCGGACGGGGTGTCCGGCGGTGTCGCGCGCACGTGGTTCAGGTCTCGTTCGCTACCGATCAGTAGCCTCGGCTGAGCGGGTCGGATAACGTATGAGCGTGCTCCAGGGGGTCGCGGAACCCCTCCGGCGGGGCCCCGTCGAGAAACTTCGTGAAGTTCTTCACAAGGAAAAAGGTCCTGCTGGACGAGGAAGCGGCAACTTGGGCCCTTCCGTAGGGCTCAGGCGGTCGGGCGGCATGCTCGATGGAGCGTTGCGACCGTGTTTCCGGGTGGTGAAACAGAGGCGTGGTCCGCTGGGCCGAATGGCTTGGACCGCAGCTCACGCGGTGTTGACAACGGTACGAACCGTACGGTGGTTTCCCCCGCCCGCCATGACCTTGATCACGCGGGCCGCGGAGTGTAGCAGAGGCCCTGCCCAAGCTTGTGAAGGGGCGCACGAGCGACCCCCCTGAAGCGGGTGGATACTCGATGGCATGAGCACCACGGAGCGTCCCAGGATCCTCGTAGTAGGCGGTGGGTACGTAGGCCTGTACGCAGCTCGGCGCATCCTCAAGCAGATGCGCTACGGAGAGGCGACCGTCACGGTCGTCGATCCCCGGTCGTACATGACCTACCAGCCCTTCCTCCCCGAAGCCGCCGCCGGCAGCATCTCCCCGCGGCACGTCGTCGTCCCGCTGCGACGTGTACTTCCCAAGGCGGAGGTCCTCACCGGCCGGGTCACCACCATCGACCAGGACCGCAAGGTCGCCACGGTCGCCCCCCTCGTGGGCGAGGCGTACGAGCTGCCTTTCGACTACCTCGTCATCGCGATGGGCGCGGTCTCCCGCACCTTCCCGATCCCCGGCCTCGCCGAACAGGGCATCGGCATGAAGGGCATCGAGGAGGCCATCGGCCTGCGCAACCACGTTCTCGAGCAGCTCGACAAGGCCGACTCCACCACGGACGAGGACGTCCGCCGCAAGGCGCTGACCTTCGTCTTCGTGGGTGGCGGCTTCGCCGGCGCCGAGACCATCGGTGAAGTCGAGGACATGGCCCGCGACGCGGCCAAGTACTACAGCAGCGTGTCCCGCGAGGACATGCGCTTCGTCCTCGTCGACGCCGCGGACAAGATCCTCCCCGAGGTCGGCCCCAAGCTCGGCCAGTACGGCAAGGAGCACCTGGAGAGCCGCGGTGTGGAGATCTACCTCTCCACCTCCATGGACTCCTGCGTCGACGGTCACGTGGTGCTGAAGAACGGCCTCGAGGTCGACTCCAACACGATCGTCTGGACGGCCGGCGTCAAGCCGAACCCCGTTCTCTCCCGCTTCGGCCTGCCGCTCGGCCCGCGTGGCCACGTGGACACCCAGACCACCCTCCAGGTGCAGGGCACGGACTACATCTGGGCCGCGGGCGACAACGCCCAGGTGCCGGACGTCGCCGCCCGCAAGGCCGGTGTCGAGAACGCCTGGTGCCCGCCGAACGCGCAGCACGCGCTGCGTCAGGCCAAGATCCTCGGTGACAACGTGATCTCCGGTATGCGGGGCTTCCCGCAGAAGGAGTACGCGCACGCCAACAAGGGCGCCGTGGCCGGTCTCGGTCTCCACAAGGGCGTCGCGATGATCGTCCTGGGCAAGACGAAGATCAAGCTCAAGGGCCGTCTCGCCTGGTACATGCACCGCGGCTACCACGGTCTGGCCATGCCGACCTGGAACCGCAAGATCCGCGTCTTCGCGGACTGGACGCTCGCGATGTTCCTCAAGCGCGAGGTCGTCTCCCTCGGCGCCATGGAGACTCCCCGCGAGGAGTTCTACGAGGCCGCCAAGCCGGCTCCGGCCGCGGCCGCCCCGGCGCCCGCCGCCAAGACCGAGGCGAAGGCCAAGGCCTCCTGACCTCCGGTCACCGAACGCCCCGAAGGGGCCGCCCGCCATCCGTGGTGCGGGCGGCCCCTTCGGCGTTTCCCCGGCCCGGGCGGCGCGCCGTGCCCGCCGAGGTGGGTGCGGCGTTCAAAGTGTGGCGCGTACACACATTTTTGCGAATCTGTGTCGTGGAAGCGGGACTGCCCGCTGACGGGGTAGATGTTTACGTGG
Organism: Streptomyces sp. NPDC002742; assembly: GCF_042888885.1. NCBI lineage: Bacteria > Bacillati > Actinomycetota > Actinomycetes > Kitasatosporales > Streptomycetaceae > Streptomyces > Streptomyces sp. NPDC002742. The sequence goes on along the minus strand of NZ_JBIAQF010000022.1, from coordinate 12,071 downwards.
TGTCGGAGCGTTCGGGAGTGCTGTCTCGGAGGTGTACGCCATGCAGGACGCCGCGCCGCGTCTCAAAGGCCTTGTCGAACAGTTGCTGGGAGCCCCGCTCCCGTTGCGCGTGCGCGCCTGGGACGGTTCGGAAGCGGGTCCGCCCGCAGCTCCGGTGCTCGTCGTCCGCAACCGGCGGGCCCTGCGCCGACTGCTTTGGAAGCCGGGCGAGTTGGGACTCGCCCGCGCCTGGGTCTCGGGTGACCTCGGCGTCGAGGGGGACCTGTACACCGCCCTGGACCTGATCTCCGGGCTCGTGTGGGAGCGCCCCGAGGACGCGCGCGGGTTCGGGGCGGCGCTGCGTGACCCCGAGGTGCGCGCCGCGGCCCGCGGGCTGGTGAGGATGGCCAGGCTGCCACTGCCGCCCGCCCCGCCCGCCGAGGAGGTGCGTCGGCGCCGCCACCTGCACACCAGGCGCAGCGACCGCAGCGCCATCAGCCACCACTACGACGTCGGCAACGACTTCTACGAGATCGTCCTCGGCCCCTCCATGGTCTACTCGTGCGCCTACTGGGAGGAGGGCGGCACTCTGGAGGAGGCCCAGCGCGACAAGCTCGAACTCGTCGCCCGGAAGCTGGCCCTGAAGCCCGGTCGGCGGCTCCTCGACGTCGGCTGCGGCTGGGGCTCGATGGCCATCCACGCCGCCCGCGAGCACGGTACGACCGTGGTCGGGGTGACGCTGTCGCAGGAACAGGCCGCGTACGCCCGTAAACGGGTCGCGGAAGAGGGCCTGACCGACCGGGTGGAGATCAGGGTTCAGGACTACCGGGACGTCACCGACGGGCCCTACGACGCGATCTCCTCCATCGGCATGGCCGAACACGTCGGCGCCGAGCGCTACCTGGAGTACGCGGAGGTGCTGAACAGCCTCCTCAAGCCCGGCGGGCGGCTGCTCAACCACCAGATCGCGCGGCGGCCGCAGCGCGACGAGTCGTCGTACGCCGTCGACCCGTTCATCGACGCCTATGTGTTCCCCGACGGCGAACTCGCGCCCGTCGGGACGACCGTGACCCAGCTCGAACGGGCCGGGTTCGAGGTGCGTGACGTCGAGGCCCTGCGCGAGCACTACGCGCTCACCTTGCGCCGCTGGGTCGCCAATCTGGAGGCCGGGTGGTCCCGTGCCGTCCGGCTGTCCGGTGTCGGCCGGGCCCGTGTCTGGCGCCTGTACATGGCGGCCAGCGCGGTCGCCTTCGAACGCAACCAGATCGGCGTCAACCAGGTCCTGGCGATCAAGACCCCGGACCGGACGGGCTCGTCCGGGATGCCGCTGCGGGCGAGAACCTGGAACTGAGGCCTTACAGAGACCGAATGCGCAAGGGGGTCCCGTTCCCTCCGGAACGGGACCCCCTCCCTGTGCGTCGCGCGGCCGGCCGCTTCCGGTCCCGCCGCCCCGTCGCTCGCCCCGTTACTCCGACTTGATCGCCGTCAGCATGTTCAGTCGGGCCGCCCGGCGGGCCGGCCACAGCGCCGCCAGGACGCCGACGGCCGCCGCGAGGAGGAGGAAGACCGCCATCCGGCCCCAGGGCAGGACCAGTTCGTACGTCGGCATCTTGCTGCCCAGCAACCGGCCGGCCGCCCAACCGAAGAACACGCCGAGACCGATGCCGAGGACGCCGCCGAAGAGCGAGATGACCAGGGACTCCAGACGGACCATCCGCTTGACGGCCTTGCGGTCCAGGCCGATCGCGCGGAGCATCCCGATCTCCTGCGAGCGCTCGAAGACCGACATGGCGAGGGTGTTGATGACACCGAGGACAGCGACGACGACCGCCATCGCCAGCAGGCCGTAGAGCATGTTGAGCACCAACGTGAACGCCTTCGCGATGCTGTCGGAGATGTCCTGCTTGTCCTGGACCTTGATGGCCGGGTTGTCGTCGAGGGCCTTCTCCAGCCTGTCCTTGGTCGCTGCGGACGCGCCGTTCGACGTCTTCAGCATGACCTGCATGATCTGCATGCCGGAGGCGTCGCGCCGGTGCGGGGAGAGGGTGGCGTTGTCGAGGATGATGCCGCGGACCATTTCGTTGGCCTCGTAGACCCCGGCGACGGTCAGGTTCCCCTTCTTGCCGTCCTCGTAGGAGACCTCGAAGTCGGAACCGGCCTTCCAGCCATGGGACTTGGCGGTGTCCGAGTCGACCGCCACGCCTGCGCCCCCGATCCGGAACGCGCCGTCGACGACGGCGAGGTCGGTGAGCTTGCCGATGGCCGCGCCGTTGACGCCGGTCAGGAACTCGGTCCGGCGGTCGATGCGGGCGGGGGCGTTGCTCAGCGAGCTGGTGTCGGTGACCCCGTCGACCGAGGCGAGCCTCTTCTCGACGTCCGGGGAGAGGGAGTTGCCGTTCGCCATCGACACGACGTAGTCCGCCTTGATCGCAGAGCTGGCCATCTTGTCGATCGACCTCTGCAGGCTGCCGGCCATCACCGTCATGCCGGTGATCAGGGTGAGGCCGATCATCAGCGCGGAGGCGGTGGCGGCCGTACGGCGCGGGTTGCGCACCGAGTTCTGCCGGGCCAGCTTGCCGGAGATCCCGAAGACACGCAGGACGGGAGCCGCCGCGGCGATCATCGGACGGGACAGCAGCGGCGTGAGGACGAAGACGCCGATGATGAGCAGCACGGCGCCGAGGCCCATCGGGGCCTGGCCGTCCGAGCCGTCCATGGTCGTCGCGTAGAGGACGACGGCGACACCCGCGCCCGCGAACAGGGCGCCGATCGTGTTCCGCAGGACCAGGGACTTCGTCGTCGCCTTCGCGTGGACACTGCTCATGGCGGCGACCGGCGGGATCTTCGCGGCGCGGCGGCCCGGCAGCCACGCGGCCAGCATCGTGATGAGGACGCCGACGAGCAGCGCCGTGGCGACCGTGCCGGGCGAGACGACCAGCGGGCCGTCCGGCACCGTGGCGCCCAGCGTGCCCATCAGGGAGCGCATTGCGGCGCCGATGCCGGTGCCCGCGGCGAGCCCGCCGACGGCGGCGACCGTGCCGACCACGAACGCCTCGATCAGCACCGACCGGGTGACCTGGCGACGGGAGGCGCCGACGGCGCGCAGGAGGGCCAGTTCCTTGGTGCGCTGGGCGACCAGCATGGTGAAGGTGTTGGCGATGATGAACGTGCCGACGAACAGCGCGATCCCGGCGAAGACCAGCAGGCCCGTCTTCATGCCGCTCATCGCCGAGGCGATCTGCTCGGCCTGGTCGGCGGCGAGCTTCCGGCCGGTCGTGGTGGAGGCGACGTCCTTCGGTACGACCTCGTCGAGCGCGTCGCGCAGCGCGGCCTGGCTGGTGCCCGGCGCGGCCTTCACGTCGATCTCGTCGTAGGAGCCGACCGAGTGGAACAGCCGCTGCGCGGTCGCCGTGTCGAACAGGGTGAGGCTGCCGCCCGCGGCCACATTGCCGTCGTCGGTGGTGAAGATGCCGGTGACCACGGGCTTGAGGACGGGGCCGTCGACCGAAAGACGTACGGTGTCGCCGACCTGGTAGCCGGCCCGCTTCGCGGTCTCCGCGTCGATCGCGACCTCGCCCGTGCCGTGGGGCGCGTGCCCGGCCGTGAGCGGGTAGCGGGGGTCCTTCCCACCGTCCTTCCCGCTCCAGTAGTTGCCGCCCTGCGACTGGAAGCCGCCACCGATCAGCTTGCCGTCCTTGTCGGCGAGGGCGGTGAAGCCGTTGACGACACCGATCGCGGAGGCGGCTCCCGGCGCTCCGGCCGCCTTGTCGAGCAGCGGCTGCGTCAGCTTCTGCGTCCGGCCGACGGTGTCGCCCGTGTCCGCCGCGCGCTCCGGGTGGATGGCCACGTCGACCTGGTCGAAGCCCTTGGCGGAGCTCTTCTGGTAGGCGTCCGAGATGGTGTTGGTGAAGACCAGGGTCCCCGACACGAACGCGACGCCGAGCAGGACGGCGAGCACGGTCATCAGGAGCCTGGCCTTGTGCGCGGATACGTTGCGCAGGGCGGTACGGAACATGGGTCTTCTCAGTCCAGGAGTCGCGGGAGGGCGCGGGAAACCGCGGGCCGGCGCGCGCGGGGCGCGGTAGGCCGCGGGCGGGCACGGGGAGCGCGTGGGAGGGGCGCGGAGGAAGCGCGGAAGAAGTGCGGCGCTCGGCGCTCGGCGCTCAGGGCTCAGGGCTCGGAGTGCGGGCGCCGGAGTGCCGGAGTGCCGGAGTGCCGGAGTGCCGGGATGTTAGGGATGCCGGGGTGAGCGGGCCGGTGGGGCGTCAGCTCGTGCGGTCCCTGCCGTCGGATGCGGAGGTCTGGGGGTTTCCCCCGGGAAGCGTCCGCATGAGGTCCAGGACGGAGTCGGCGGTCGGCTCGTACAGCTCGTCGACGATCCGTCCGTCGGCGAGGAAGACGACTCGGTCCGCGTAGGCGGCGGCCACCGGGTCGTGAGTCACCATCACCACGGTCTGGCCCAGCTCCCGTACGGAGTTGCGCAGGAAGCCGAGGACCTCGGCGCCGGAGCGCGAGTCGAGGTTTCCGGTCGGTTCGTCGCCGAAGATGATGTCGGGGCGGGAGGCGAGGGCGCGGGCGACCGCGACGCGCTGCTGCTGGCCGCCGGAGAGCTGGGAGGGGCGGTGGCTCAACCGGTCGGCCAGGCCGATCATCTTGATGACCTTGTCCAGCCACTCCTGGTCGGGTTTGCGGCCCGCGATGTCCATCGGAAGTGTGATGTTCTCCAGCGCCGTCAGGGTCGGCAGCAGGTTGAACGCCTGGAAGATGAAGCCGATCTTGTCCCGGCGCAACTTGGTGAGCTGCTTGTCCTTCAGGGAGCCGAGCTCGGTGTCGCCGATGCGCACCGAGCCGGAGGAGAAGGTGTCCAGTCCCGCCACGCAGTGCATCAGCGTGGACTTGCCGGACCCCGAGGGGCCCATGATCGCGGTGAACTCGGCCTGCCGGAAGTCGACGCTGACCCGGTCGAGGGCGATCACCTGGGTCTCGCCCTGCCCGTAGACCTTCGACAGTTCCGTGGCGCGGGCTGCGACCGCGGTGCTTGTGCCGGCGAGGGGAGTGGTGGTCACGGGAGGGTGCTCCTGTCGGGACGACGACGTTGATGGGGACGTGTTCCATCGTCCGTGCCGATCCGCGCCATGTAGTCACCCGCTGTTCCGGTTCCGGAGGCAGCCTGGGGTCGGACCGGGAGCGGTTGCGTCATACCTGGGGATGACGGAGCTCCCCTGAGAGCCGTCCGGGTCGGGACGCGGCGAAGACCCCTGGGAGTCCGTCAGCAAGGGTGTCGCGAGGCCTCGGGGAGTGCGCGTCGCGCGGTCGCTCTTCGGGGAGTCCGTCCGGGATCTCGTCCGAGGCTCGTTCCGATCGTGTTCGGACGGTGAAATTCCGTCAATCCGCGTACACGGGCCCGGCGCGTCCGAAAGGCTGTTGGCAAGTGCTGACGGCCTTTACCGCGTGCTGATGCACCCTCAGACGTCAATAAAATAAGACAACATCGGTTCGCGTGCCCGCTGTTCGGGTGATGCGCCCCGATAGGCTCGGAACCTCGATGCGGAGCCCACGGTCTGCCCGGATGGTGGAATGCAGACACGGCGAGCTTAAACCTCGCTGCCCCTCGCGGGCGTACCGGTTCAAGTCCGGTTCCGGGCACTTCTCGCACCTGCGACGCGGGACGCGGGCCACAGTCGGAACACTCCGAGCGTGGCCCGCCGGCTGCACTTTCTGGCGTTGACGCAGGTCGCCGATCCCTCCATGGATGGATGTCCCGGCCGTTGACAGTGGTCCTGTGGCGGCGGAGACTCGCGGCAATGGAAAGGTGAAGGAAATTTCACTGGGCGAACATTGAGGGGGCGGTTCTATGCGTACCACTGTGGGGATCGTCGGGGCCGGGCCGGCCGGGCTGCTGCTGGCTCGGCTGCTGCACCGGGCCGGGATCGAGTCCGTCGTCCTGGAGAGCCGGGACCGGGCCTATGTGGAGCGGCGGCAGCGGGCCGGGATTCTGGAGCAGGGGACCGTGGACGTGCTGAGGGCCGCCGGGGCCGGGGAGCGGATGGACCGGGAGGGGCTGCGGCACGACGGGATCGAGCTGCGGTACCGGGGGGAGCGGCACCGGATCGACTTCCCGGCGCTCACCGGCGGGCGGTCCGTGATGGTGTACGCGCAGACGGAGGTGTGCAAGGACCTCATCGCGCTGCAGCTCGAGGAGGGCGGGCCGCTGATCTTCGAGGCGGAGGCGCTGGCCGTCGAGGGAGCCGAGGGCGACCGGGCTCGCGTGCGGTTCAGGCACGAGGGGCGCGAGGGCGTACTGGAGTGCGACTACGTCGTCGGGTGTGACGGCTTCTGGGGTGTCGCCCGCAAGGCCGTGCCCGCCGCGCTCTCCCGCACCTTCGAACGCTCGTACCCCTTCGGCTGGCTCGGCATCCTCGCCGACGTCCCGCCTTCGCACGACGAGCTCGTCTACGCCCGCCACGACCGCGGCTTCGCCCTGCTCAGCATGCGTTCACCCACGGTGTCCCGCCTCTACCTCCAGGTGCCCGAGGGGACGGACGCCGAGGCGTGGAGCGAGAGGGAGATCTGGGACGAGCTGGAACGGCGTCTGGAGACCGCCGACGACTGGCGGTTGCGGCGGGGCCCCATCACCTCCAAGTCCGTCACCCCCATGAGGAGTTACGTCCACGAGCCGATGCGGCACGGCCGGCTCTTCCTGGCCGGCGACGCGGCCCACATCGTGCCGCCCACCGGAGCCAAGGGCCTCAATCTCGCCGTCGGCGACGTCGTCACCTTCGTCCGCGCCCTGATCCACCTCAGGGACACCGGTTCGGCCGACCGGCTCGACGCCTACTCCGAGACCTGTCTGCGCCGGGTCTGGCAGGCCGAGCGCTTCTCGTACGACATGACGTCCCTGCTGCACCGCGATCCCGCCGCGAGCCCCTTCGAGGACCGCGTCCAGCTGGCCCGCCTGGAGCGGATCACGAGCTCACGCGCCGCCGCTGCGGACCTCGCGGAGGGTTACACGGGGTTCCCTCTCGGTGAACGGGAGAAGGCAGGGGCGGGGCCGCGGGAACAAGACGGGATCAAGGTCGCTTGAGAGGGCACCGGTGCGCCACGAGGCCGGTGTCACGGCTTCGTACCAGTGCGGGCGTGGCGGGGGGCGCACGCGTACCGTGGCACAACGAGGGAAAGATCCTCCCCAAGCACTAGGGTCAGTCCTTTGCCTACCTATTACTCTTGAGCCAAGGTCACGAGGGTGGCCATGGAGGAGCGAAATGAGGAGCAGTAACCCGGTCTTCTCGCGACGGGGGTTCAGCCGCGACAACGGTTACGCGGGCTTCAACGCGGCGCCGCAGGCCGGGGGACCCGCTGTCGGCACGCAGGGGAACCCGTACGCCCAGCAGGGCGGCAACCCCTACGCGCAGAACCCGTACGCGCAGAACCCTTACGCGCAGCAGGGCCTTCAGCCCGGCGCTCCGCCGCAGGCCCCGGTCACCACCGGCCGGATGACGATGGACGACGTCGTCATGCGTTCGGCCATGACGCTCGGCACCGTCGTGGTGGGCGCCGTCCTCGCCTGGGCGCTGCTGCCGGTCTCCAGCACGAGCTACGGCCTGGCCATCGGCTCCGCGCTGGTCGCCTTCGTGCTCGCGATGGTGCAGTCCTTCAAGCGCACCCCCTCGCCCGCGCTGATCATCGGGTACGCCGCTTTCGAAGGCGTCTTCCTCGGGGTCGTCAGCGAGATGTACAACTCGGTGTGGCACGGCGCGCCCTTCCAGGCCGTGCTCGGCACCATGGCGGTCACCGGCGCCACCCTGCTCGTCTACAAGGCGGGCTGGATCCGGGTGACCGCGCGGTACGCGCGCATCGGCATGACCATCGCCATCGCCTTCGTCGTCGTCATGGCGGTCAACCTGCTGCTGGTCGCCTTCGGTGTCGCCCCGGACGGCGGACTGCGCAGCAGCGGCCCGCTCGGCGCGATCGTCGGCATCCTGGCGATCCTGATCGGCGCGTTCTTCCTCACCCTCGACTTCAAGCAGATCGAGGACGGCATCACCTACGGTGCGCCGAAGGAGGAGGCTTGGCTGGCCGCGTTCGGCCTGACCATGACCCTCGTGTGGATCTACCTGGAGATGCTGCGGCTGGTCGCCATCTTCAGCGGCGACGACTAGCGGAACCGACGGCCGGACAGGCCGTCAGGTGACCTGAGGGGCCCGCGAACCACCGGTTCGCGGGCCCCTCGTCGTCGGGTGCCCTGTCGTGTCGGTGGTGCGCGCTCACAGCAGTTTGCGCGCGGCCCTCCTCAGGTCGTACTCGTGAATGATCGCCTTGGCGTGGCCGTACGCGAGGTCGTGCTCGGCGCGGAGCCAGCTGACCTTCTCCTCGAAGCGGAAGAGAGCGGGTCCTTCGTCGACGGTGCGAAGCCAGTCGGAGATCTCACGACCGGTGCAATGGGGGATGCGGGCGAGCAGGTTGCGGTGGGTCTCCTCGGAGAAGACTTGGGACATCGGCGCCTCCGAACGCAAAGGGGATGTAAGCCGGTCCTTCACGCCACCGTGCCTGAGGGTCGGGTTGTTGGCAACAGTCCCGCAGCTGCGCGTAGTCTCGCGGCGTGCTGGATACGACGCCGTTGACCCGTGCCGTGGACCACTTCGCCGACCGGTTGCGGGCCGCGCCGCAGAGCCGCCTGCAACGAGGCGCCGCCGCTGAGGCACTAGGGCTGGCCAGGGAGTTCGCGCTGCGCACCCAGCGGGTCGAGGACCCGTCGGGGGAGCCCAGGGAGATGCCCGACGCCGGGATGTTCGCCGCCGCCGACCAAATCACGGTCGCCGCGCACGACTTGGCCCTCGTACTGAAGAACGAGGAGGAACTGGCGGTAGCGGTCACGCTCGTGGCGGAGGCACAGAAACGCGCCGGGGTCTGATCCGCCGACCGACTCCGGCGCGGTTGCCCGGCTCTCCCGCTGTGCCGGCCCCCGCTTCGGGGGGCGGGTTCACAGCGGGGCCGTGCGGGTCACAGTGACGCTATGACGCGGTCCGCCAGGATGTAGACGTTCTCCTCGCCGAAGGCGAAGGTCAGGGCGTACGCGCCCGAGACACCGGAGCCGCCGAGCAGGACCGGGGTCTCGCCGGCCTCCAGGGCCGAGGCGAGCTGCTGCGCGGTCTCGCGGTGGCCCGGGGTCATGCACAGGGTCGTACCGTCGGCGAAGACGTAGACGTCGAGGGTGCCGAGCGGGCCGGGGCGGACGTCCGCCAGCTCCGTACGGGACTCGGCGAGCTCCTCCAGGCAGGCCACCGTGCGTTCGTGGTCGTTGACCACGGGTGACTGGACGGGGACGAAGTCGGGGTGCGAGGGGTGGCGGCGGCGGGCCGCGGCGAGTTCGGGGGAGTCGCCGGCGGTGCCGGTCTGGAGGAACTCCTCGAGGTCCGTGCCCGTCTCGGTCACCGGCTCCAGGTGCTCGAGGCCGACGAAGTCCGAGTGGCGCGGCAGGAACAGTTCGCTGTCGGGCAGGCCGAGCAGCGAGGGCGCGTCGGACGCGTCACGCGCTTCCTGAGCGGCCCAGAAGGCCCGCGCCTCGGCGAGCTCCCGCTCCCGCTCGTCGGCGAGCGCCTCGGCCACGGCCATCCGTATCTCGTCCGCGTCGGCGGCTGCGCGCGCGGCGGGTACGAGACCTCGCGCGGCACCGGCGCGGCTCTCGGCGAGTTCATCGTGCAGGGCTGCGACCTGCCGACGCAGGCTCTGCAGAGTGTGCAGAACGGCGACGCCCACGGCCGCGGTGGCGGCGGTGGTGAGCAGCAAAGCAATCGGCATGGCGCTCACTGACGTACTCCCGGTTCAAAGTCGGCCCCCGACTTCCTACATCAGCTTGAAGGGCGAACCATCAAACTGTCAGTGCGTAACGTCACGAATAGGACAGGACTTTGGGCCTCGGGTTTAGCCGCGCAACGCCTCTGACCTGCGGTAATGCCCATTCGTAGGGACATAGGTCACATCTTGGGTGGGATTGGATCACAAATCGGCCCAGAGGCCCGGTGGATACGGGCTTCTGGGCCGATTCGTTCACGCTGGGTTCAACTCCCGTCACGGAAACGGGTGGTCGTTGTCAGCTGAGACGCTCGATGACCATCGCCATGCCCTGGCCGCCACCGACGCACATGGTCTCCAGGCCGAACTGCTTGTCGTGGAACTGGAGGCTGTTGATCAGCGTGCCGGTGATGCGGGCGCCGGTCATGCCGAAGGGGTGGCCGACGGCGATGGCGCCGCCGTTCACGTTCAGCTTGTCCAGCGGGATGTTCAGGTCGCGGTAGCTCGGGATCACCTGGGCGGCGAAGGCCTCGTTGATCTCGAACAGGTCGATGTCGTCGACGGTGAGACCGGCGCGGCGCAGCGCCTGCTTGCTGGCCTCCACCGGGCCGAGGCCCATGATCTCGGGGGAGAGGCCGGTGACGCCGGTCGAGACGATGCGGGCGAGCGGGGTCAGGCCGAGCTCGCGGGCCTTCGTGTCGGACATGATCACGAGGGCCGCGGCGCCGTCGTTCAGCGGGCAGCAGTTGGCCGCGGTGACCATGCCGTCGGGGCGGAAGACCGGCTTGAGGCCCTGGACGCCCTCCAGCGTCACACCCGCGCGCGGGCCGTCGTCCTTGCTGACGACCGTTCCGTCCGGGGTCGTGATCGGGGTGATCTCGCGCTCCCAGAAGCCGTTCTTGACGGCTTCCTCGGCGAGGTTCTGCGAGCGCACGCCGAACTCGTCCATGTCCTGGCGGGTGACGCCCTTGAGGCGGGCCAGGTTCTCGGCGGTCTGGCCCATCGCGATGTACGCGTCCGGGATCAGGCCGTCCTCGCGCGGGTCGTGCCACGTCGAACCCTCCGACTGCGCGACCTCGAGCGTGCGGGCCTCGGCGTCGGCGAAGAGGGGGTTGTGGGTGTCGGGCATGCCGTCGGAGGTGCCCTTGATCGAACGCGACACCATCTCGACGCCCGCCGAGATGAAGACGTCGCCCTCGCCCGCCTTGATGGCGTGCAGGGCCATGCGGGAGGTCTGCAGGGAAGAGGAGCAGTAACGGGTGATGGTGCAGCCCGGGAGGTGGTCCATTCCCATCTGCACGGCCACGATGCGGCCGAGGTTGTGGCCCTGCTCGCCGCCGGGGAGGCCACAGCCGAGCATCAGGTCGTCGATGAGCTTCGGGTCGAGCTCGGGGACCTTGGCGAGGGCCGCCTCGATGATCGTGGCGGTCAGGTCGTCGGGGCGCACGTCCTTCAGGGAGCCCTTGAAGGCGCGGCCGATCGGGGAGCGGGTGGCTGAGACGATCACGGCTTCGGGCATCACGGCTCCATTGGCGTACGGGAAGTGTGCAGGGCTGGTTGGGAAGTTACCCGTACGTACCGTCGAGGTCACCGGTCTTGGTGTGTGACACCGGACGCACTTTTCTAAGCGCTTGCTTTTCTCTGGCGGGGGCGCCTTTTGCGGTGGGGCCGTTGCACGGGGGCTTGGTGAGGGGGTGGCCCCCTCTTGAACCGGCCTTCCTGGGGCTCTGCCCCAGACCCCGCTCCTCAAACGCCGGAGGGGCTGGATCCGGGCTGTGCCCTGCCCCCGTTCCTCGAACGCCGGAGGGGCTGGTTCCGGGCTGTGCCCTGCCCCCGTTCCTCGAACGCCGGAGGGGCTGGTTCCGGGCTGTGCCCAGACCCCGCTCCAAACGCCGGGGGCTGGATCTGCACTGTGCCCTGCACCTGCTCCTCAGGCGTCGGAGGGACTGATTTCCGGCTGTGCCCTGCCGCCGGTCATCAAACGGCGGACGGCTGACGTCCGAGCCCGCTGATATCCGGAGGGGCTGGACTCCTGGCGCCGGTCCAGGTGACAGGGGCAGGGGCGCGGGGAACTGCGCGACCAGCCCCCACGCACCCGCGGCCGGGAACGCGCCCTCCGCGCCGGGACAGCCCCCGGAGCCTGGTACCGGTGCCGGTGCCGGTGCCGGTACCGGTGCCGGTTCCCGTCCCGGAGCCCGGAGCCGTCCCCGTTATCTTCTTCGCGGTTCCGCAACGGGACCGCTGGCCTCCGGGCCCGGCATGACTGTGTCCCCCTGTCGAAAGCATGACCTGGGGGGTGG